>JBEBYB010000055.1:0-15208 GCA_040391295.1 Phenylobacterium sp.
GTGGCCACGAAGACGACAGACCGGCCATTGAGCTCGGTCACGGCAGCCTCAGGGACAGCCACGGCGCCCTGCGGCGCAGGGCCAGACACGAGAATGGTGGTCGCTCGTCCCGCCACGACACCAGGTCCAGAGGGGATTTCGGCTTTTACCGTCGTGGAGCGCGTGACTGGGTCGAGCGTGGTTCCGACAGCGACGATACGGCCCACGATGTCGGGCGGCAGCCGCACCGCCATGCCAGGCTGAATCTGACCGATAAGCCGCTCCGGCGCCTGCCCGACGACTTCGTAACGATCGGCCGCATCAATGACAAAGGGCGCCGTCGAGCCGTCGACGGAACTGCCGGCCTGAACTGCGGCGCTTGTGACGCGGCCGGCGATCGGCGCGGTGAGCGTGTACGATCCAGCCTCGCCGTGACCGTTGATCATACGCAGAATGCGAGACTTCTCAGATACATCAGCCTGGGCTTCGGCCGCCAGAGCGTTAGCTTCATCGACGCGGGCCCCGGCGACGATGCCTTCCTGGCTAAGCTGCGACAGCCGCGTCGCATTCGACCGGGCGACATCGAGTCTAGCTTTGGCGCGGGCGAGGTCCGCCGCCATCGTCAGAACCTCACGGCTGGAGATCACCGCCAGGGCCTGACCCTGACGAACAGCATCTCCTTCGACGACCAGCGTCCGCTCCACCACGCCCGCCACCGTCGCGGTCACCGCCACGCGCGCGTTCGCGGGCGGCTGAATAATCGCCGGGATTGTGGCCAACGGTGCGTCTTGCACCGCAACCGCCGGCATGAGTCGGATGCCCATCTGCTGGGCGCGCGTCGGATCGACGGCCAAGACGCCGTTCGAGGCATTAGCCTCGGTGGGCTCGGGCGATGTTTCGCCGCCCCAATGGGTCATCGACCAGAGGCCAAGGCCCGCGGATGCGACCACCGCAACCGCCGCCGCACCAAGAAGAAGTTTTCGCCTAGCCATACGGTCAAGCTAGGGACCCAGCCTGACGGAAACCTGACAGCTTCCTCTTTTACCTATTCAGGTTTCGGAAAACGCAGCTGGAGCTCCTGGCGGTCTGGCATGGTCAGCAACTCGCCGCCATGGGCCGCAATAATGCGATCGACAATCGCAAGGCCAAGCCCCGCTCCGCTCTTGCTCGCGTGATCGGCGCGGCAGTGGCGGCGCACTAGGTGCTGAAGGCGGTCCGGCGCGAGGCCGGGGCCTTCGTCGCGAACCCCGACTATGGGCCCCGGACCGACGAAGATGCTGATCACACCCCGAGGCGGCGTCACGCGAACGGCGTTTTCGACCAAGTTTCGTAGGGCGGCGGCAATGGCCTCGCGGCGGCCGAGAACAGTCGGCGCGAGCAGGTCTTCGAGCGCGATCGTCTTGTCCTCGGCGATGATGCCCGGCGCCAAGGCGGCGACCACGTCCCGGGCGACGTCGGCCAAGGAGACATCTTCCAGCGGCGTCTGGGCGATGGCTTCCGCGTCGATTTGCGCCAGCAACATGAGCTGTTCGATCAGCCGCCGCATAGCGGCGACATCGGTCTTCAGTCGGGCCACGCTGGGGTGATCGAGCCGATCGAGTTCAAGCGACAGTAATGCGAGAGGAGTCCGCAGTTCGTGGGCGACATCGGCGGCGAACGCCTCATGGCGCCTGGCGGCGTCGTCCGCACGGGCAAGAAGGTCGTTGACGGCCGTCGTGAACGGGAGAACTTCCGAAGGCATTTGGGTGTCATCGATACGAAAGCCGCGTTCCTGCCCTTGCGCCGCTTCAATCTGCGCAGCTGCGTCCTCAAGAGGCCTAAAGGCTTGCCGGATCACGCTCAGGGCGACGAAGGTCACGGGAATCATGAGTATCGCGACCGGAAGCACGGCGTGCTCCAGCATCTCCTTGAAAGCCCAGGCCACGGCCGCGCGCGGCGCGAGTTGCGTGAAGGCGAAGCTGTAGAAGAAGCCGACCGCAACGAGTAGTAGGACGGTACCGCCCATGCCCACGACGGCCAGCCCACGCTTAAGGCGTCGAACTACGGACCGCCGTCTGGTCATGCCCCATCATCCTTCAACATGTAGCCGACTCCGCGCACGGTATGGAGCGCGCCTACCATCTCAACGTCTTCCAGCTTGCGCCGTAACCGCGAGACGGTCGCCTCAACGGCGTTCGGCGTCACAGGTTCGCTGAAGCTGTAGAGGGCGTTCTCGATGACGTCCCGATGGACGACGGTTCCAGCGCGCCGCATGAGCAGTTCGAGCAGATCCGCCTCACGTCGAGACAGCTCGATCCCCTGGCTACCGATCGCCGCCGATCGGTTGACGGTGTCGAAGTAAAGCCGCCCAACCTCGATGACCGGGCGCATGCGAGGTCCTGGCCGACGAAGCAAGGCGCGAACTCGCGCGGCCAACTCATCGATCTCGACGGGCTTGACGAGGTAGTCGTCTGCGCCGGCGTCCAAGCCCATGACACGGTCGCCGAGCGCGCCCCGAGCCGTCAAAATAATCGCCGGCGGCATATCGCGGTGGACGCGGTGGGCGCCCAGCCACGGCAGGCCGTCACCGTCCGGAAGCCCAAGGTCCAGCACAATCGCATCATAGACGGCCACCGCTAGAGCGCTGTCGGCCTCCGCAAGGCTCCCAGCGGTGTCGCAAGTGAAGCCGCGTTTCTGAAGCCCATCGGCGACCAAGAAGGCGATGCGGCGATTGTCTTCGACCACGAGCACACGCATAGCGACTTGGGTTAAACCTCCGCAGAATGAATCTCGCAGAAACACGATGCATCTGCACAGCAGCTTTTTCTGACCAAAACCTGACGAGGCGGTGCAAAATGCAGGCCTAGCTTAGACGTGGATGCGTCGCATCGCACGGGCGCTGACGCTTGGTGGCGATCCGGCCGCCCACTCCGGGGTCTGTTCGGCGGCGATCATGTACCCGCGGAAACCTCGGTTATGACCGCGCTGGGAGGATTATGATGACCGCCGCTGGCAAGAACGCCGTTAAGCTCACCGCCCATGATTGGGCGGGTGAAGCGGGCATGGGCTGGCTCGCCCAGCTCGACCGTTTCGAGAGCATGATCGAACCGATCGGTAGGGCGCTGTTGGCCCAGGCTGCCTATGCCTCTGGGGAGAAGGTGGTCGATGTTGGATGTGGGGGAGGTTGGACGACCAGAGAGATCGCCGCAGCGGTTGGAAACACCGGATTGGCCCTTGGTTTGGACCTGTCGCCCGATCTCGTGACGACCGCCAGCGAACGGGCGCAGCGCGCGGGTCTTGCTAACATCCATTTCAGTCAGGGCGACGCTGCAGCGGCGATGCCCGAGCAAGCCCCCTTCGATCGGCTGTTCTCCCGCTTCGGCACGATGTTTTTCCCCGAACCCTATCGCGCCTTCGCCAATCTGCATCGGATGCTGCGCGACGGCGGCCGACTTGATATCGCGGTCTGGGCGGCGATTGCCGACAACCCGTGGCAACGCAGCGTTATGGCCACGATCCGTCGGCATATCGACCTGCCGACGCCTCAGCCGCGCGCGCCTGGGCCTTTCGCACTGGGCGAGCAGGACTACGTGATCGACCTTCTGCGTGACGCCGGCTTTTCCGATATCGGGTTCGATGCCTGGACCGGCAACCTGCGCGTTGGCGGTCCCGATAGCGATCCCGAAGATGCCGCGCGTTTCGTGCTCGACGGAATGCCGGTCGGCGAACTCGTCAGGGCGGGCGGAGAAGACGCCCGCGTGGCCATCCATCAGAACCTTGTGGAACTGTTTGACCGCAATTCCGATGCTGAAGGCGTCCGCATGGGCGCGAAGGCTTGGCTGATAAGCGCCTACGCGTGATCCAGCTCTCGTACATGGCTATGAGGCGTGGGAACACTGGAGCCTGCGCGACCGTGGGCCCTGGATGCGCGCGGTCAAACGGCCGCTGATATGATCGCAGTCGCATTCTGGAACATGCCGATAGTCACCACACGTCCAGCCTTCCGGACACGCCACGCAACAGATCCCGCTTTACCGGCAATTCAAACCGCGTTGAGCGGAATTTTCAAATAGCTGACGCCGTTATCCTCCGGCTCTGGAAAGCGGCCACCGCGCATGTTGAGCTGCACCGAAGGCAAGATCAGATGCGGCAGGCCGAGCGTCTTGTCCCGCGCTTCGCGTAGCGCCACGAAGTCGGCCTCGCCGACTCCAGGATGCACATGGATGTTGTGGCGCCGCTCGTCTGCGATCGTCGTCTCCCAGACGAAGTCGGCCCGCTCAGACGCTTTGTAGTCGTGGCATAGGAAAACCCGCGTTGGGTCGGGCAGGTTCAGAAGTCTCTGGATCGACCGGTAGAGGGTCGCCGCGTCGCCGCCCGGGAAGTCGCAACGTGCGGTGCCGTAGTCAGGCATGAACAGAGTGTCGCCGACAAAGACGGCGTCCCCGATCACATAGGCCAGGCAGGCGGGCGTGTGACCGGGCACATGCAGGGCGATGGCCTGAAGGCCGCCGATCGAGAACTGTTCGCCATCACCAAAGAGGTGATCGAACTGACGTCCATCCCGCGCGAAATCCGCGCCAAGGTTGAACAGCGCTCCAAAAGTCTCCTGAACGCGGACGATCTGCTCGCCAATCGCCAAGCGCCCCCCTAATGCGGATTGCAGATAGGGGGCCGCCGACAAGTGGTCGGCATGAGCATGGGTCTCTAATTGCCAGACGACCTCGAGACCTTCGTCGCGGACGTGGGCGATGACCGCATCGGCCGAAGCCTGGGAGGTGCGACCCGAGGCCGGATCATAGTCGAGCACGCTGTCGATGATAGCGCAGGCCTTCGAGGCTGGATCGCGGACAACATAGCTGACCGTAAAGGTGGCCTCGTCGAAGAAGGCTTTGATCTCGGGCCGCACGACAGGATCAGTTGATCCAATGATCGCAACTGCGCGCATCACTGCGGCATCGGGCGGGGCGGTCATATCACGCATGCGGCGCTCGCTAGTTGCATCTACTATTCTTCAGATATTTGCACATACAAGCCCCATTGTTGATCGCCACCATGTCCTTTCTCATGATCGCTTCAGCCTTAGCGAGCGGCGCTGTTGTCGTCGCGCTCCTCGGCCTATTCGGCGGCGGCGGTTCGGTGCTCGCGACGCCGCTACTGATCTAAGCCGTCGGAATCCGCAACCCGCACGTCGCGATCGGGACCTCAGCCGCCGCCGTGGCCGTCAACGCGGCGATCAATCTCGCGAGCCATGGCCGAGGCGGACGGGTCAAATGGCCCTGTGCGACAGTGTTCGCGGTCTCAGGCTTGCTGGGATCTCTCCTCGGTTCGAGCCTCGCCAAAATGGTCGATGGCCAAAAGCTGCCGCTGTCCTTTGCCGTCGCCATGGCGGCGATCGCACTCTCGATGCTGCGTCAGCCCAAGACCGGGGGGGATCCAGATGTCCACATCACCGGCGCGCTGATGATGAAGCTAGCGCCGCTAGGCGTGCTGACCGGCCTTGCCGCGGGCTTCTTCGGCATCGGCGGCGGTTTCCTAATCGTGCCTGGCCTGATGGCGGCCACCGGCATGACCTTGGCCAATGCGGCGGCCTCCTCCTGGCTATCGGTATCAGTGTTCGGCGCTGCGACGTCGCTGAATTACGCCGCTTTCGGCCAGGTGAACTGGCCGATCGCCGGGCTCTTCATCCTCGGCGGCCTTGGCGGCGGGGCCTTGGGCGTTCGCGGCGCAGCGCAACTCGCCGCCCACGCCGTACTGGCCCGCCGCCTCTTCGCTGGACTGGTGCTCTTGGTCGCCGCCTATGTCGCCTGGCAGGCCCTCGGCTGGTCACCGGCCGCTAGAGCTCCAACACAACCATGCTCAGGACTAGGGGCGGCCACCAGCCTCGTCTCGGAACGCTGCTCGAGCTTTTCAGTCGGCTGATCTATCAGCGCGGTGTCGGAAGTTGCTCTCGATAAATGTCATAGAGTATCGCGAGCACGCGCATCGCGGCCGGATCATCCAGGCGGTAATAAATCGCCTGGGCCTCGCGCCTGGTCGCCACCAGGCCTTCGGCCCGCATCTTGGCCAGATGTTGCGAGGCGGCCGAAGGGGAGAGTTTGGCGTGTTCCGCCAGAACGCCTACAGAGGCCTCACCCTCCACGAGCCGACACAGCAGCAAGAGCCGCTGTTCGCTGGCCAACAGTTTCAGCAGCCGCGCAGCCGATTCGGCGCACGCTCCCAACTCGGAGAATTCGGTCGCAGAAGGGGAGGCGGCAACAGAGGTCATATGCGTAATGTAGAAGGTATGCATGCAAGTTCAAGAACGGACGAGTTGGGTTCCTGCATGCGGCCATGCCTTGCCCGGACGATAGCGTAAGGGCCGCAGTGGTTGCCGGCGGTCCGTGGTCTAGACGCGCGGCACGTTCGCGCCCTCTCGAGGAACGCCGTCGTCGCGCAAGATCACATAGATGGCTGGAATCACCAGCACGGTCAGCAGGGTGGACGAGGCGAGGCCGAACAACAGCGAGATCGCCAATCCTTGAAAGATCGGATCGGCGAGGATCACCGCCGCACCGATCATCGCCGCCGCCGCGGTCAACACGATGGGCTTGAAGCGGGTTGCGCCAGCCTCGAGCAGGACTTCGCGCAAGGGTCTGCCTGGGGTCTGGTTGTGCCGGATGAAATCCACGAGGAGGATCGAGTTTCGGACGATAATGCCGGCCAGCGCGATGAAGCCGATCATCGAGGTCGCCGTAAAGGGCGCCCGGAACAGGATATGACCAATGACGATTCCCACCAGGGTCAGGGGGATGGGCGTCAGGACGACAAGGGGCAAGCGGAAGCTTTTGAACTGGGCGACGACCAGAACATAAATGCCGAGGATCGCCACCCCGAACGCCGCACCCATGTCGCGGAAGGTGACCCAGGTGATCTCCCATTCACCGTCCCACAACACGGTCGGCCGGCTCTCATCGGTCGGTTGGCCGTGCATACGAATGTCGGGCTTGGGAATCTGCGTCCAGTCGCCGTTCTTGAGCGCCTTATCGACGGCCATCATGCCGTAGATCGGCGCCTCATAAGCCCCCGCGAGTTCGCCCAGGACCATGTCGACGTCGCGCCCGTCGCGACGGAAGATGTGGGTTGAGCCAGGCTCGTTCGACACCGTCGCGACCTCGCCCAGCGACACCAGCCTCCCACCGGCTGGAGCTTGCGACATCGCCACAGGCATGGCGGCCAGGCCTTCGCCCCAAGTGCGCGCCGACTGCGGCAACCGCACAGAGATCTCCAAGGGCTCGCGACCCTCGCCGCGATGAGCGTAGCCGACGACCTGGCCGCCCAAAGCCGCAGCGACCGAGTCATAAACATCGCGATCGCTGACTCTCAGGGCCTCCAGCCGCTCGCGATCTGGAACGAGCCGCAGGCCTGGCCGAGGCTGGCCGTAGCTGTCGGCGATGTCGACGATGTAGGGAACCGAGTGGAAAGCAGCCTTGACCCGCTCGGCGACCGCACGGCGCGTCTGGGCGTCCGGACCGTAAACCTCGGCCAGCAGAGTAGCCATGACCGGTGGCCCCGGCGGCGCCTCGACCACCTTGATGACCGCGCCAGGGGGCAAGGCCAGCTCGGCGAGTTGGCGACGCAAGTCGAGGGCGACGGCGTGGCTGGAGCGATGTCGAGCGCCCTTGTCGGCCAGGGCCACGGAAAGATCGCCCATCTCTGGGCGATTGCGCTGATAGTAGTGGCGCACGAGGCCATTGAAATTGAACGGCGATGCCGTCCCGGCATAGGCGTCGATGGCGACGACCTCCGGCAGGCGCCGGGCGATGATCGCCGCATCGGCCAAGGTGCGCTGTGTCGCTTCAAGCGACGTCCCCTCGGGCATGTCGAGGACGACCTGCAACTCCGACTTGTTGTCGAAGGGCAGCAGCTTCACGGTGACCGTCTTGGTCGCGAACATCGCGCAGGCCGCCAGGGTGGCGAGCCCGACGCCGATCAGGAAGATCCAAGCCGATTTGCGTGTGTCGATGACCTGGCCCGCGACCCTGCGATAGATCGCGCCGAGCTTGCCTTCGCCATGATGCGGCACGTTGGCCGCCAAGCTCTTGCGGGCGAAGCGCACCATCAACCAGGGTGCGATCACGACGGCGACGAAGAACGAAAATACCATGGCCGCCGAGGCGTTAACCGGGATCGGCGCCATGTAGGGGCCCATCAGGCCCGAGACGAACAGCATGGGCAGCAGGGCGGTCACCACCGTCAGGGTCGCCACCACCGTCGGGTTGCCGACCTCGGCGACGGCGTCGACCGCCGCGTCGATCCGATCGCGCCCGTCGGCCATCGCCCAATGGCGGGCGATATTTTCGATCATGACGATGGCGTCATCGACCAGGATGCCGATGGAGAAGATCAGGGCGAACAGGCTGACCCGATTGATCGTGTAACCGAGGAAATGGGAGGCGAAGAGGGTCAGCAGGATGGTGGTGGGGATGACGATGGCGGTCACGCCCGCCTCGCGCCAACCGATCGCGAACCCGATCAAGGTGACGATCGAGAGGGTCGCCAGGCCAAGGTGGAACAGGAGTTCGTTGGCCTTCTCGCTCGCCGTGGCGCCATAGTCGCGGGTTACAGCCACATCCAGGCTGTCAGGCAGGAGCGAGCCCTTCAGCGCATCGACCCGCGCCAGCACCGCCTGCGAGACCACGACCGCGTTGGCGCCCTTGCGCTTGGCGATCGCCAAACTGACAGCCGGCGCTTCGCTCCAGCCCTGGCCGGCCCTGGCGTATCGCCAGGCGCGCGCCTGATCCTCGCGCGGGCCCTCGATCACCCGGGCGACATCGCGCACATAAACCCGCTCACCCTTGGCGGAGGGGAGGGCGAGCAAACCAATCTGGACGGCGTTGGCCAAGGTGCGCCCGGCGGTGACATCGACCGCTTGGCCGCCGTTGCGCACCTGTCCGGCTGGAAAGGCGCGGTTGGCCTGGCGGATCGTCTCCATCAAGGCTCCGAGCGAGACTCCATGTTGAGCTAGGCGGGCCGGATCTGGCTCGACGCGGATTTCCTGCGGCCGCCCTCCGACGATAAAGGTCAGGCCGACGTTATCGACCTTGACGACCTCGGTTCGCAGCTTTCCCGCCAACTCGTAGAGCGCCTGATCGCTCCACTGCCCGGCGGCGCCAGGCTTGGGTGACAGGGTCAGGACCAGACTCGGCACATCATTGATGCCGCGGGTCTGAATCAGCGGCTCGGCGATGCCCGCAGGTATGCGGTCGTAGTTGGCGCGGATCTTCTCGTGGATACGCACCGCTGCGGCGTCCGGATCGGTCCCGACCTTAAAGCGGGCGGTCACCATGACCTGGTTGTCATCGGCAAAGGTGTAGACGTGCTCGACGTCGGCGACGCTCTTGACGATCGACTCCAGCGGCTTGCCCACGAGTTCGACCGCGTCGGGCGCGCGCAGTCCGGGCGCGGCGACGATGATATCGACCATGGGTACGCTGATCTGCGGTTCCTCCTCGCGAGGGATCGACACAAGCGCGAGCAGACCCACGGCGATGGCCGCGATCAACAGCAGCGGCGTCAGGGGCGAGCGGATGGCCGCCTTGGCCAGGCGTCCGGAAAGGCCCAGATTCATCGGCCGGCCCCGACCGGCGCCAGAACGTCCCCGGCCCGTAACCCCGACAGCACTTCGACCATGTCGTGACTCGGGCCGGCCGTGGTCTGGACTGGGATTTCGGAGATCGCGCCATCGGTGTGGACGAGACGCGCGTAATCGACGCCAAAGCGAGCGACGATATAGCTTCGAGGTACGATCAGCGCCTGGCGCTCACCGATCTTGAGCTGGGCGCGGACGCGCTGGCCGATCAGATTCTCGGGAAGGTTCGGCGCGCTGACATCGGCGATCACCTGGCCTCCGGCGATCGCCGGATAGACCTGAACGATCTCGCCTTGCGTCGTAAGCCCGCGCAAATCTTCGGCGGCGAGCTGAACAACGTCGCCGACCTTAAGGGCGCGCGCTTGCCCTTCAGGCAGTTCAAGCCGCACCACCATCGGTCCGGCGGTGATTTTGGCGATGGCCTGGCCGGGCGTCACCACCGAGCCGATCGGCACGTCAGCGACCAGAACGCGCCCGGCGGCCGGAGCCATGATCGCCCCCTGGGCGCTCAATTCCGCGCTGGCGCCGCGCTGAGCACGCGCCGCGGCGAGATTGGCCTTGGCCGCCTTGGCGGTGGCTTCGACCTGATCGAGGCGCGCCTGGGCGTAGACCCCGTGCGAAAACAGGTCGCGCGTGCGACCCAGATCCGCCTCGGCGCGTGAGGCCTCGGCGGCGGCGGCGGCGACCTGGGCGTCGAAGGCGCCGGTCTGCAAAATGAGACGGTCGTCCTTGACGCGGGCGATGACCTGACCTTGGCGGACCACGTCGCCCGCCTTGACGCCCAGACTGATCAATACCCCTGGAATCCGCGCGCGCGCCTCGGCCATATCGCGGGTGGTGAGCGTCGCCGGCACAGGCTTCATGTCAGCGACCGGCTGAGTTCGAACGGTCAAGCGGCCTGCGGCTGGCGCAGTCTGGGCGGGGGGGGCGGCGGGTTCGGATTTCCCGCAAGCGCCCAAAGCCAAGGCCGCGCCCAGCGCGCCGATCAGATACGGCCTTGCCGCCATGGTGCCGCTCCGGCTCAGTTTGCGTTTCAGCCAGCCACTGTCGGCAGGCCGGCGGCCTTCCAGGCGGCGAGTCCGCCGGCGAGTTGCGTTTCGATCACGCGGTCGGCCTTGCAGCACTGCTCGACGGCCATGGCCGAGCGCTTGCCGCCGGCGCACTGCAACACAATCATCTTGCCGCCAGAGTCCGGCAGGGCGTTCGGATCGAGGGTCGAGAGCGGGACATTGCGCGCGCCGGGAATCCTCTCGGCGGCGAACTCCTCGGGCTCACGCACATCGATCAGTAGGATGTCTTGGGCGTCGAGCGCGGCCTTCACCTGTTGCGCGCTGAGATCCTGGGTCTTGGGGGCGCCGAGCATGAGTCGTCTCCTTCTATGAAAGCGCGCGGCCGGGGACCGTGCAGAACAGGCGGAAAAGGGTTTCGACAATTACGCGGGCCTGGCCGCTCTGCAGGTCGTAATAGATGGCCTGGCCGTCACGCCGGGCGGCAACAACGCCGTCGCGGCGCAAGAGGCCCAGATGTTGCGAGGCCAAGGTCTCGCGCACGCCCAACTGCTGAGCGAGCGCGCCCACCGATTGCTCGCCGTTGATCAACGTACAGACGATCATCAGGCGATGCGGGTTCGCCAGCGCCTTGAGAAGGGCGCAAGCGTCCTCGGCCGAAGCCTTCAACGCAGGTGTACCTAAAGTCATAATTGCGCATATGCGCTTGTTCGCATATTCAGTCAAGTGAGACGAGCATCACCGTAGGGCCGTGAGCCGGGTCCGAACGTGATCCGGATCAAGGCGCTCCCAGGAGAAGAGGGCGGACATTCCCGACCGGCGAAGTCCGGACGTTGGAGGAGAGGGATCATGGTCAAACCCCGCATCGTCATCCTCGGCGCCGGTTTGGGAGGCGCTATCGCCGCTTTCGAGGTCAAGGACGCGCTCGGCGACAAGGCCGAGGTCAGCGTGGTGTCGCAAGGCGACACCTTCCACTTCGTCCCGTCAAACCCCTGGGTCGCGGTCCACTGGCGCAAGCGTGACGCCATCGAGGTGAAGCTGCCGCCAGTCTTCAAGAAGCGCGGCGTCGCCTTCACCGGGGTCGGCGATCTTGCCGGCCCAGAACCATCTGGAGCTCAATGACGGCACGACGGTCGAATACGACTATCTGATCATCGTCACGGGGCCGGACTTGGCCTTCGATGAAATCCCGGGCCTGGGGCCGGGTGGCGGCTTCGCCCAGTCGGTCTGCCACGTCGATCATGCCGAGGCCGCGGCCGCCGCTTTCGATAGGTTCGTCGAAAACCCCGGCTCGATCGTTGTCGGCGCCGTGCAGGGCGCTTCGTGTTTCGGTCCAGCCTACGAATTCGCGATGATCGTCGACACTGAGTTGAAGCGACGCAAGATCCGCGACAAGGCGCCGATGACCTTCGTCACCTCAGAGCCCTATGTCGGCCATCTCGGCCCCGACGGCGTCGGCGACGCCAACGGCCTGCTCGAGAGCGAAATGCGCGAGCGCCATATCAAATGGGTCGACGGCGAACGCACCATGATCAAGAGTGATGATGCGATCATCGTCCCAGCCGGCGCCATGCACAATGTGATCAACACCGGCGACAAGGCGTCGAAGCCTACACCGTCTACGGACCGCCAGAGCACAAGGATGGCGTGGTTCGCGCCACCAAGGCAGATGCCGAGGCCAGCGAAGAACATTTCGACGGCTCGACAACCGAATAGGCGATCCTGTTGGCCCCCAAACCGGCATGCCCCGAATGAGAGTCTTGTCGTGACCGCTCCGACGCCGCCGCTTCAATGACGGTCCTGAATAGACCGGAATGGCCGCTACTGGTCGCCTTGGCGATCGGACTGCTGATCGGCCTCGAGCGCGAACGCCGTAAGGGCGAAGGAAGCCAGCGCGCGCCCGCAGGTCTGCGCACCTTTGCCCTTGTTGGGCTTCTGGGGGGTGTCACGGCCCTGATCGGCGATCTGGGGCTCACCCTGGCTGCCGGAGGGTTTGTCGCCCTTGGCGCGCTGGCGGCTTATGTTCTGGGCGATCGTGAGGACCCCGGGCTCACCGGCGAGGTCGCGCTCGTCGTGACCTACGCCCTTGGGGTGCTCGCGCATTCCAGGCCCGCTGTCGCGATCGGAACCGGCGTCGTCGTCGCCGCGCTTCTAGCGTTTCGCACGCCGCTGCATCGCTTCGCCCGCGAGCAGGTAACCGACCGGGAGTTGCTCGACGCTCTGATCTTTGCGGTCGCGGCCGTCGTTATTCTTCCCCTGTTGCCTGATCGCCCGATCGACCCCTTCGGACTGCTTAACCCCTTTATCCTTTGGCGCCTGGCCGTTGTCGCGATGGGGCTCAGCTTTCTGGGCTATATCGCCCAGCGTTTGCTGGGCGGGCGCTATGGGCTGCTTCTCGCCGGCTTGGCCGCGGGTCTGATCTCAAGTACGGCCGCCGTCGCAGCCATGGGCGCGCGCTCCAAGAGCCAGCCGGATCTGTCGTCGGCGAGCGCCGCTGGCGCGGTGGCGTCCATGATTGGCAGCCTGGCCTACCTGGCGGCGATCATAGCCGCCGTCAGTCCAAGTCTGGTCGTCAAGCTGGCGCCGCCGCTGGGCATCTCAGCGATCCTGACGCTGGCCTATGTCGGCTGGCTATTGCGCCGAACGCCGTCCTCCACGACCAAGTCTATCGATACAGGGCGGGCGTTCGAGCCCGTCGTCGTCTTGCTGTTCGTCGTCCTCGTCGGAGGGTTCAGCCTAGCCTCCGAGCTTCTGGTCCGTTGGCTCGGCGCGCCCGGCGCCCTTGTCGGGGCGGGCGTCATGGGACTAGCCGACGCCCATGCGAGTTCCGCCTCGCTGGCGACAATGCTGGCGGGAGGGCGCCTCGGCCTCACCTCCGCGGCCGTGGGCATCGTCCTGACCTTGACTACCAACATGGCGATCAAGGTTCCAACGGCGTTTGTTGCTGGCGACCGCGCCTACGGCCGCCAGGTGACCCTCGGCGCCGGCCTGTTACTGACCGGGCTTTGGGTCGGAAGTTTCATTATCGCGTTCACCTAAGTTGCCTGGGCAGAGCCGCCGGTGACAGGTCAGCGGACCACAAGTACCGGGACCGAGCTGTTGGCGAGAACCTCGGAGGTCACGCTGCCGAGGACCAGACGTCCGAGCCCGCGCCGGCCGTGCGAGGACATGGCGATGAGGCTGCAGTTGCGCGCCTTGGCGGTCTCGATAATCGCGTCCGCGGGTAAGGCATTTTCCAGGTAAATCGTTTCGGCCTCAACTCCCATGCGGCTCGCCGCCGCCTTGGCGACCGCGAGGGTTTTTTCGGCCGCTTCCTTCTGGCCGGCGACGTAGTCGTCGTAGACGAAGGCGCCGAGGCCACCGTCGAATCCGGCATAGACCGGCAAGCGTTCGGTCACGGTGATGATCGTGACTTTGGCGCCAAGCCCCTTGGCGAGGGTGAGTCCGTGATCAACGCCCTTCTGCGCGACCTCCGAGCCATCGGTGGAGATGAGAATGTGCTGGTACATGAGTGCTTGCCCTTGCTGGTCGCCCTTGGGCCGCGTCGCCGTGGGCCGTCGCAGATGGAAGAGAACGAAATGGCCAGGCCCCGTAGCGCCGGCCCGTTTAACCGTCAGCTGATCTTTGCGCCGATCTGGTCGAGAATCAGGAGGCGCTGTTTCTCGAGATTCTCAAGCACCGCGTCCTCGGCCGGCGCGATGCCCTTCTGGATCTGCTGGATCTGCTTCCACAGGTCATGGTTTTGCTCAAGCAGGGCACGAAAGCCCGGATTCGACGCCTTCAACGCATGAATGGCGTCAGCCTTGTCGGCGAATTCTTCGGCCAGGGCCTGGTCAAGATGGATCGACATCGGAACTCCTCATCGCGCGCCGCGCGCCTTCGAATCTCGGGACGGCCCCGCCGCCGATGGAGGCGTGGGGTCGTCCCGACGCAGAATAGGACAAGTCGCGGGCCAACGATTTGATGGCGATCAACCCCTGGACGGTTCACGCCCGCTAGGATGTCGCGCCACCGATCTGATCCCGGCCCAATCGAGCGCCGTCGCAATGGGACAAAATCCAATCATGACGGGCGCCGCGGCGCCCGTCATGATTGGGAGTTTCGACCGAGCCAAGCGGCTCACGACGCAACGACAAGGTCAGCAACCACCGGTAATGATTCCACCGTCCGAACAAAGGCTCGAAAACACATGGCGACAAGAAAATCGCTGGTCCTGATCTCCGCGGCTCTGGGCGCTGTCGTCACAGGGAGCGCGGCGCTCGCTCAGGATATCGCCGCCGGCCGCGCGGTCGCCCAACGCTATTGCGCGAGCTGCCACAATATCGCGGACGGCGAGAGCCCGCTTGAGGACGCGCCGCCGTTCGCCAATCTGAAATATCGCTACGGAGCTGGCGGGCTGACCGAACTCCTGCAAAAGGGGATGATCAAGGATCGTCCCTATCCGCTCGAGGAAGGCCAGCGCCTGCTTCATCCGCGCATGCCCGCCTTCCCACTCGACGAGGACGAGGTGGTGGCGCTCGCCGACTATCTCCGTACGTTCGAGACATCCACGCCGGCCGCCAGGAAGTAGCGTTGTCAGTTGTGAGGCGCCCAGGCTTTCGCTCTCGAATATCGG
>JBEBYB010000056.1:0-15039 GCA_040391295.1 Phenylobacterium sp.
GCGCATGGTTAATCCGACGTTAAGCTGCACCGCCGCATTCATGCCGCTTGGGGATGTGAGGCTCGTTCAAGCTTCAAGGATTTTGCGACACATGGATCGCCGTACGCTCATCGTTTCGGGAATGGCCACGCTCGGCGTAGCGGGCTGCGCGTCAGCTCAGTCGGCCGGCCCCGGCTCACCGCCATCGCCTACGCCCAGCGCCACGGCCAATCCGAGCTATTCCGCCGGCAAGGCCGAAACCTACAACCGCGACGAAATCGTCAACAACGTCTCGGACTTCCTGGGCGTGGGCGCCGAGGCTGCGGGCGGCGCCATCGAGCGCGTGTTCCAGGACAACGGCAAGCCCACCGCCTACATCGCCGGCGAGGAAGCGTCGGGCGCCTTCGTGGGCGGCGCGCGCTACGGTCGCGGGCTGCTTTATATGAAGAACCGCGAGCCCATCGAGGTCTTCTGGCAGGGGCCGTCGATCGGTTGGGATTTTGGCGGCAACGCCAGCCGGGTCTTCACCCTCTGCTACAATCTGCAGTACCCCGAAGTGATCTTCCAGCGGTTCCCCGGCATCGAGGGCGCGGCCTATTTCATCGCCGGCCTGGGCGTGAACTACCTGCGCTCGGACGACGTCACCATCGCGCCGATTCGCACCGGAGTCGGCCTGCGCCTCGGCGCCAATGTCGGCTATCTGGGCTTTAGCCGTAAGCAGCGGATGCTGCCGTTCTAGGATCTCATCTCCTCTCCCTTTGGGAGAGGTCGGGTGAGGGAAGCAACTGCTCAGACGCACTGGCGGATCGGCCCTATTGCGCCGCTACGCGCCGCCCCCTCACCTAACCTCTCCCGAGGGAGAGGGAATAGGGTCATCACCCTCGCAGCTTGGCGCTCACCGCCTTTTCAGCGGCGGCGACGACCTTGGCCGTCAGGGTCTCGATCTCGGCCTCGGTCAGGGTCTTCTCGCGCGGTTGCAGCAACACCTCGACGGCGACCGACTTGAAGCCCTCCGGCACGCCGGGGCCCTGATAGACGTCGAACACCCGGGCCTGGGTGATCAGCGCCTTGTCGGCGCCGGCCACGGCCTTGGTCAGATCGGCGGCGGCGACGTCGGCGGCGACCACGAAGGCGAAGTCGCGCGACAGCGGCATCAGGGCCGAAAGCTCCAGCGCCGGCTTGGTCTTGGTCGCCTTCTTCTTGGGCTCGGGCAGGGCGTCGATGGTCAGTTCGAAGGCCAGGATCGGGCCTTCGACATCCAGCGCCTTGAGGATCCGGGGATGGATCTCGCCGAACTCCACGACGGTGTTCTTGCCCAGGCGCAGGGCGGCCGAGCGTCCCGGATGCCACCAGTCCGATTGACCCGACTGAGACACCTGCAGCGACGCCGTGGGCGCGCCAAGATCGTCCAGCAGCGACATCAGGTCGGCCTTCAGCTCGAACAGGGCGTCGGGCTTGGCGCCGTCCCAGCGACGCGGGGCGTGCGGGGCGAGTACGGCGGCGATGCTGGTCAGTTGGTCGGCCGGCTGGTCACCCTTGTAGAACGGTCCGATCTCGAACAGCGCCACGTCGGGGAAGCCGCGACGGGCGTTGCGGCCGGCGGCCTCGATCAGGTTCGGCAGGATCGAGGGGCGCATGCAGTCCAGATCCGAGGCGATCGGATTGGTGACGACCAACTCGTCCTGGCCGCCGCCGAACAGGCGGGCGGTGTCGCGCTTGGTGAAGCTCCAGGTGATGGTCTCGGCATAGCCCTTGGCGGCCATGGCGCGGCGGCCGGACCGGATGCGCGATTGGCGCTGGGTCAGCACGCCGCCGGCGGTCGGCGGCATCTCCGGCAGCGGCAGGGCGGGCAGGGCGTCGTAACCCTCGATGCGCGCCACTTCCTCCACCAGGTCGGCCTTGCCCTCGACGTCACGGCGCCACGAGGGCGGCGCGACCACGTCGCCGTCGATCACGAAGCCGAGGTCGCGCAGGATGTCGTCGATCCGCTGCGGCTGCAGGTCCAGGCCCGCCAGCTTCTTGACGTAGGCGCGGTCGAAATCGATGGGCGCGGGCCGCGGCAGGGCCTGCCCGGTCACCGAGATCTCCGACGGCTCACCGCCGCAGAGCTCCAGGATCAGCTTGGTCGCCAGCTCCAGGCCAGGAACCAGGCTCTCGGGATCGACGCCGCGCGCGAAGCGGTACTGGGCGTCGGAGTTGATGCCGGTGGCGCGACCGGTCTGGGCCGTCGAGATCGGGTCGAACCAGGCGCTCTCGACGAAGACGTCGGTGGTGTCGTCCGAACTGCCGGTGCTGAGGCCGCCCATGACGCCGCCGAGGCCGATGACGCCCGAAGCGTCGGCGATGACGGTCATGTCCGGGGTGACCGCATAGGTCTTGCCGTCGAGCGCTTCGAAGCTTTCGCCCTCGCGGCCGAGGCGCGCCTCGATGAACCCGTCGCTCAGCTTGCTGGCGTCATAGACGTGCAGCGGCCGGGCGCGGTCGTAGGTGATCAGGTTGGTGACGTCGACCAGGGCGTTGATCGGGCGCAGGCCGATGGAGAGCAGCTTCTGTTGCAGCCAGGCCGGAGAGGGGCCGTTTTTCACGCCGCGGATCAGCCGGCCGGAGAACTGGCGGCAAGCGCCGGTTCCGTCCAGGCGGATCTCGATGGGATTGGGGAACTTGCCGGGGACCGGTGCGACGCCGATGTCCTTCAGGGTTCCCAGGCCGGCGGCGGCCAGGTCGCGGGCGATGCCGACGACGCCCAGCCAATCGGGGCGGTTGGGGGTGACCTCGAAGTCGATCACCGCTTCCAGGCCGAGCGCCTCGGCGGCCGAGGTCCCGACCGCCAGATCGTCCGGCAATTCCATGATGCCGTCGGATTCCGAGGCGGTCTCAAGCTCGGAGGCCGAGCAGAGCATGCCGTTGGAGACCACGCCGCGCACCGGCTTCTCGACCAGGGTGACGCCCAGGCCCGGCACATAGGCGCCGATCGGGGCGTAGATGGTGGTCAGGCCGACGCGCGCGTTCGGCGCGCCGCAGACGATCTCCTTGCGGCCGTCCCGCGTCTCGACCTGGCAGACGCGCAGGCGGTCGGCGTTGGGGTGCTGGACCGCCTCGACGATCTTGGCGACCGAGAAGGCCGCCAGCTTGGTCGCCGGATCGTCGACGTGCTCGACCTCAAGGCCGGCCATGGTCATGGCGTCGACGACCTGCCCGGCGGTGGCGGTGGTTTCGAGGTGGTCTTTCAACCAGGACAACGTGAATTTCATCGTCGTGTCTTCCTAGATCCTCCCCCTCAGGGGGAGGTGGCATGTGGAGCGAAGCGACACATGACGGAGGGGGCCAGCGGCGGCTGGGATCAAAGTCCCCCTCAGTCGGCTTCGCCGACAGCTCCCCCAAGGGGGAGCATCTGGGTTGCGTGCGGACTCAGCTCAGACCCGTCGCCGGGCTGGGCGTGGCGTAGGGGCTGAAGCCGTAGTGTTCCAGCCAGCGGACGTCGCTGGCGAACATGTCGCGCAGATCGGGCATGCCGTACTTCAGCACGCCGAGCCGGTCGACGCCGCAGCCGAAGGCGAAGCCCTGCCAGACGTCGGGGTCGAGCCCGACATTGCGCAGCACGTTGGGGTGAACCATCCCGCAGCCGAGAATTTCCAGCCAGTCGGTTCCCTGGCCGATCTTCACCTCGCCGCCGGAGCGGTCGCACTGGACGTCCATCTCGGCGCTGGGCTCGGTGAACGGGAAGTGGTGCGGCCGGAAGCGCGTCGTCACTTCCGAGGTCTCGAAGAAGCGGGCGATGAAGGTTTCCAGGGTCCACTTCAGGTGGCCCATGTGGATGGCCTTGTCGATCACCAGGCCTTCGATCTGGTGGAACATCGGGGTGTGGGTCTGGTCTGAGTCCTTGCGGAAGGTGCGGCCGGGCACGATCACGCGGATCGGCGGCTCCTGACCATTGGCGATCCAGCCGGGCAGCTTCTCGTTCACCCGATGCATCACCCGCACCTGGACCGGGCTGGTGTGGGTGCGCAGGACCTTGCGCTCGCCGTTGGCGTCCTCGGGCAGGAAGAAGGTGTCGTGCATTTCCCGCGCCGGGTGCTTGGGCGGGAAGTTCAGAGCGGTGAAATTGTTGAAGTCGGTCTCGATGTCCGGGCCTTCGGCGACGGAAAAGCCCATCTCGGCGAAGACGGCGATCATCTCGTCCATGACCTGCATGGTCGGATGGACCGAGCCGCGGCGACGCGGCGGCGCGGGCAGGGACAGGTCGACCCGCTCGCCGGCCAGCTTGGCGTCAAGCTCGGCGGCTTCCAGGGCGGCCTTCCTTTCGGCGATCGCGGCGGCGATCCGGTCGCGCAGGCCGTTGATCTGCGGGCCGCGCTCGCGGCGCTCGTCGGGGCTCATCGATCCCAGCGACTTCAGCAGGTCCGAGATAGAGCCGGATTTGCCAAGCGCTGCGATGCGCACGGCTTCCAGCGCCTGACCATCGGTCGCGGCGTCGATGGCGGTGGTGATGTCGGCTTCGAGTTGGGCGGTCATAACGGGCTCGTCTAAGGGAACGGACGGGACGCGTGAAGAGGGCAGCAAAAAGCCCTCCGGCGGTTCACACCGGAGGGCTTCTCGAATGCTCAGTTAAGTCGTCGGACTCAAACGGCCTCAAGCCAGCGCGGTGCGAACCTTGTCGGCGATGGCCTTGAAACCGACCGGATCGGCGCCCGCGATGTCCGAGAGGACTTTGCGGTCGATTTCGATCCCGGCCTTATCAAGGCCGTAGATAAACTGGGAATAGGTGAAGCCTTCGAGGCGGGCCGCAGCGTTGATGCGCTGGATCCACAGCGAGCGGAAGTTACGCTTGCGGACCTTGCGGTCGCGGTAGGCGTACTGGCCGGCCTTGTCCACGGCGGCCTTGGCCGTGCGGATGGTGTTCTTGCGGCGGCCATAGAAACCCTTGGCCTGCTCGAGAACTTTTTTGTGCTTGGCGTGGGCGGTTACGCCCCGTTTGACGCGAGCCATGTGTCAGTTCTCCTTAGAGGCCGTAGGGGAGCCAAAGCTTGACGATCTTCGTATCAGCTTCGCTCATCACCTTGGTGCCGCGGTTCTGACGGATGTACTTCGCGTTGTGGCTGATCAAGCGGTGACGCTTGCCCGCCACGCCGGCTTTCAGCTTGCCGGTCGCAGTCAATTTGAAGCGCTTCTTAACGCCTGACTTAGTCTTCAGTTTGGGCATTTCTCTTACGGAGCGTTAACCCCGTCCTCTGGCGTATTGACGAGTCGCCCTGGCATGCCTTTTGGCCAGACGACTCCGAAGAGCGGGGCGTTTACGTGAAAGGGCGAAGGAAGGCAAGGTCTTGAGTCCGTCGGCCCTCGCCTGGAACGGTTTGACGTGTAGCATCGATGGCCCGTCAGGAGCGACCTTCCGATGAGTCCCGCGCGTCAACGCCCCAACGTCCTGCCCCGCTTTCTTGGCCCGTTCGCAAGCCGGCCGCACCTGCTCAGCGCGATCCTGGTCGGGGTGGTCGTCGGGGGGCTGTGCCTGCTGGCGCCGGGCGGGCCGGGGCGCGTCACCTCGGCGGTCTATGGCTGGGACGCCATGTGCGCCATTTTCCTCGTCTTGAGCCTGACGACCATGTGGGGCGCCCAGCCGTCGGCGATCCGGGCCGCCGCCGCCCGGCAGGACGAGGGGCAAGGCTTTATCCTGTGCTTCGTAACCCTGGCGGCGGCGGCCAGCATCGGGGCGGTCATCGCTGAGTTGTCGACGACGCAGGCCGACCATGGGCTGCTGACGGCGGCCCGGGTCTTCGCCACCGTGGGGGCCTCCTGGTTCATGGTGCAGATGGTTTTCGCCCTACACTATGCCCACGAATACTACGCGCCGGACGGCGACTCCGCGACGGACGTCGTGGCCGGCGGCCTGCTGTTTCCGGGCGGCGAAGAGCCGGACTATTGGGACTTCCTGCACTTTTCGCTGGTGATCGGCGTGGCCAGCCAGACGGCCGATATCGCGTTCACGTCGAAGACGTTGCGGCGGATCGGATCCCTGCACGGGGTGGTCGCCTTCACCTTCAACACCGTGGTTCTGGCGCTGACGGTCAGCCAGTTGGGCGCGCTGTTCTAGGTCCGCCGCGGGATCAGTTTCATGATCTGATAGGCCATGACGAGGGCGGGCAGGATCAGGAAGGCGCCCAGCGCGAACGGGGCGCCGGGCGAGACCAGCGAGAACAGTTGGCCCGCATAGATCGGGCCGCCGATCCGGGCGAGCGCGTTGTTCGACATGTTGAGACCGAGCATCTCCCCCTGCCGGTCCGGGGGGCTGGAGAGCGAGATCAGCGCCACCAGGTTCGGGAAGCAGATCGATTGGCCGAAGCCGACGATCGCCAGGCCCAGCACCGCCATCTGCCAGACCTCGGAAGAGAACTGCACCAACATGCCGATGCACATCAGGGTCAGGCCGGCGATCAGGACGCGCGGCTCGCCGAAGCGGCGCACCAAGGCCCCGGTGCCGATCCCCTGGGCGAAGGCGCCGATGACGCCGATCACCACGAAGGCGAAGCCGATTTCGCGCGGACCCCAGCCGAACTTGACCTCGGTCCAGAGACCGTAGGTCGCCTCGATCCCGGCGAACCCGGAAACGATGACGAAGCCGATGATCATGACCCGCGAGATGATCGGGTGGGCGATGGCCTCGCGCAGGGCGGGCGAGCGGCCCTTGGGGCGGGGCTCGCCGGTCGGCGGGCGGGTTTCGCGCACGAACAGCGCCACGCAGACCGACGACGCCAGGCCGAACGCGGCGGCGGCGAAGAGCGGGATGTGGAAGCCGATCGGGCCGAGCTCGGGCTGGGCCAGCAGGCCGCCGAGCGCCGGGCCGGTCATGAAGCCCATCGAGAAGGCCGCGCCCATCACCCCCATGCGGCCGGCGCGTTTTTCGGGCGGGGTGATGTCGGCCATGCAGCCTTGCAGGGTCGAGATGTTGCCGGCGAAGAAGCCGCCGGCGAAACGGGCGACGAAGGCCAGCCAGATGTTGGGCGCATAGGCCAGCGCCACATAGCAAAGCGCGGCGATCGCGATGGTGACGATCAGCACCGGCCGGCGTCCGACCCGATCCGACAGCCGGCCCCAGAAGGGCTCGCCCAGGAACTGGCCGAACGAAAACATCGAAAACAGCAGGGCGATCTGCCAGGCCGGCGCGTTCAGCGCCTTGCCGAAGAACGGCAGCAGCGGGATCACCAGGCCAAACCCGGCGATGTTGAGGAAGATCACCGACAGCAGGATGATCAGCGCGCGCTTGTCGTCCTGCGGCGCCGAGGTCCCCGCTGCGGGATTCATGACGTGGGCGCCGGTGTCTTCTCGGCGGCGAGTTGGGCGGCGGCGCGGCGACTGGCGGCTAGCGCCAGGAAGATGGCTGGCGCGACCACCAGGGCGCCCATGATGAACGGCCCATCCAGCAGCACTGGGAAGATCAGCCCCGCGCAGAACGGACCAACCACCCGCGCCAGGGCGCCGGTGGCGTTGTTGAGGCCGAGGATCTGTCCCTGGCGATAAGGGTCGGCCGTCTGCGAGATCATGGCGCTGACATTGGGCCAGGCCACCGATTGGCCGATCGCGGTCAGGCACATCAGGGCGATCGTCACCCCGCCGCCGGGCGACAGCGTTTGTCCGGCGGCCGCCACGACGGTCAGGGCCATGCCGATGGCCAGCATCCTCCCGGGGCCATAGGTCTCCGACAGCCGGCCGGTCAGGAAGGTTTGGGTCAGGGCCGCGGCCGCGCCGGTGAAGGCGAAGCAGACGCCGATCTCACGCGGACCCCAGCCGAACTTGGCCTGCGACCAGAGGCCGAAGGTCGATTCAATGCCGGTGAAGGCGAAACCGACCAGGAAGGTCAGCAGCATCAGCCGGCCGATCACCGGGTGATTGACGGCGTCGCTGATCGCCGCCCAACGGCTGGGGCGATGGGTGATCGCCTGCTCGCGGACGCGGCTTTCCTTGATGAACAAGGCGATGGCCACCACGCAGAGCGCGGCCAGACCCGAGGCCATGAACAGCGGGATGCGGAAGCCGACCGGGCCGGCGTCGGGATGGGCGAACAACCCGCCGACCATCGGGCCGAAGATCAGTCCGACGTTCCAGGCCGCGCCTTGGTAGGACAGCAGGCGCGCGCGCCTCTCGGGCGGGGTGACGTCGGCGATATAGCCCTGGACCACCGCGCCGTTGCCGGCCGCCAGCCCTCCGACCAGGCGGATCGCGAAGGCGACCCAGATGTTGGGGGCGAAGGCCAGCGCCAGGTAGCAGAGGCAGTTGCCGGTGATGGTCGAGATCAGCAGCGGTTTGCGGCCGTACTTGTCCGACAGTCGTCCCCAGAACGGCTCGCCGAAGAAGGCGCCGACCGAATAGGCCGAGAAGATCAGCGCGATCTGCCATGCCGGCGCGTCGAACGACTTGGCGTAGAAGGGCAGCAACGGAACGATGATCCCGAAGCCGAGCATGTTGATGAAAATGACGGCGATCAGGGACGGCGCCGCCAGCGGGGACGGGGCCGCCCGCTGGGGGGCGGTATCGGACATGTGAACGCTGTTAAGCGGACCTGCGTGACGCCGCAAGCCCGACCTCTGCGCTCGGTTGTTCTTCGCCGTCTTGGTGCGGCTGGAACGCCTCACTTGCCATACTGGCCAAATGAAAACGGCCGCCCCGGAGGGCGGCCGTTTCGCAATCTCGATGTGATGAGAGCCTAGCGCGGAGCCAGGATCATGATCATCTGCCGGCCTTCCATGCGGGGCTCGTACTCAACCTTCGCCACCGGATCGAAGTCGGCCTTCACCTGCTGGAGCAGCTTCATGCCCAGCTCAGGGTGAGCAAGTTCGCGTCCGCGGAAGCGCAGGGTGACTTTCACCTTGTCGCCTTCTTCGAAGAAGCGATGCATCGCCTTGGCCTTGACCTCGTAGTCGTGGCTGTCGATGTTCGGGCGGAGTTTGATCTCCTTGATCTCGACGACCTTTTGCCGCTTGCGCGCTTCGTTCTTCTTCTTCTGCTCCTGGAACTTGAACTTGCCGTAGTCCAGGATCTTGCAGACGGGCGGATCGGCGTTGGGCACGATCTCCACGAGATCGAGGCCTGCTTCCGCGGCGGCCTCCATGGCGGACGAAGTCGGCATCACGCCCTGCTTCTCACCGTGTTGATCGATGAGCAGAACCTTGGGAACGCGAATGTCTTCATTGATGCGCGGTCCGTCTTTGACGGGCGGCGCCTGCATCGGGCGGCGAATAGGCTTTCGCTCCTAGAGCTGTTGTAACGGGAACGACCGGCAGCACAGCGGCTCCGGTCTTCAAACCATATATGACGAAGGCGCCGCCGAGTATCAAGCGGCGCGGCGCGTTCGTCCTACGCAATCGCCGTTATGCGGTCGGTAGAAGTGCGTTTGCGGCCTGCAGGACCGCTGAGACCGGCAGTTCGGCAAGGTTGTCGGCCCTCAGCACGGTCACATGGCCGCGTGGCGCGGCCAGTTCGGGATCCGAGGCGCTGGAGAACATCACCACGGTCGGGGCGCCGGTGGCCGCGGCCAGATGCAGCGGACCGGTGTCGTTGCCGACCACCAGCGCCGCCTTGGCGCCCAGCATCGCCACCTTGGCGAAGTCGGTCCGGCCGGTCAGGTCGCGGGCCTGGCCTACGTAGCGCTGGATCTGGCGGGCCAGGGCGCTCTCCTGAAGGCCCCCGATGATGACGATGTCGTAGCCGCGCTCGGCGAGCATCTTGCCGAGCTGGCCGTAGCGCTCGGCCGGCCAGCGCTTGTCCAGCCGGTGGGCCGAACCGCCGGGGATGAACAGGGCGTAGGGCCTGGGGCGCACGCCGCCGGGCACCGGGCGCACTTGCGATGGCTTGGGCAGCACCCAGGACAGGTCGGGGCCGGGCGCGCTGCCGGGCTCGGTCGGGGCGTCCGGCCAGATGCCGGCGTATTTCAGCTGGTCGGCCTGGCGCTCCAGGGTGTGCATGTGATTGCGGCCCGGGTTCTTGTGCGGCAGGGCGCAGCCGGCGGCGACGCCCGACCATTCCGGCGGGAAGGGCGCGAGCATGTGGAAGATTCGCGCCGACTGGGCCGAGGTCTGCAGGTCGTAGACCCGGTCGTAGCGCGCCGTCTTGATCCGCTTGCGCAGCGCCATCCATTCGCCCAGGCCGCTAGGGCGTCCGTCGGTCTCGACAGCGTTGAAATAGGGGCAGGCCTTGGCCAGGCCCTCGAACGGCGGGGTGGTCAGCAGCGTGATGTGCGCCCGCTTGTGCACCTGGCGGATTTTCTTCATCGCCGCCAGGGCCAGGACGAAGTCGCCCAGGGCCGAGAGCTTGATGACCAGGATCTTTTTGATCTCGCGGGTCATCAGCGGTTGAACCCCGAGCGGCGGGCGGCCAGCACCTGGGCGTAGGCGTCCAGGGTCGCCTCGCACATGGCGTCGACCGAATAGAGCCGGCGGGCGCGGTTGGCGGCGGCCTGTCCCATGGCGGCCAGGCGCGGCGGCCCCATGTCGATCGCCTTGGTCATGGCCTGGGCCCAGGCGTCGGGATCATCCACCTTCACCAGCCAGCCGGTTTCGCCCTGCACCACGGTCTCGGTGGTGCCGCCGTGGTCGGAGGCCAACACCGGCTTGCCCATGACCTGAGGCTCGACGGCGGTTCGGCCGAACGATTCGGGCTTGGTGGTCGGCAACATGGCGATGTCGCAGATCTGATAGGCGGCCGGCATGTCGTCGCAGTGGCCGACGATGCGGATCTGGTCGGTCAGCCCGGCCTGGACGATCGCGTTCTCGACCTCGTGCCGATATTCGGTCCGGCCCTGGTCGTCGCCGGCGAAGATGATCAGGAAATCGTCGCGGCCCAGCGCCTTCATCCGGCGCGCGGCCTCGACGATCAGCAGGTGGCCCTTGATGCGGGTCAGGCGCCCGGCCAGCAGCAGCTTCGTGCGGCGATCCCGCACATCGAGGCTCCAGGCGTCGCGCAGGGTCTGGATGCGCTCGGGCGTCACCCAGCTCGGATTGAACCGCTCCAGGTCGATGCCGCGTGGGATCGACACGATTTTGGCGGGGTCGAGGTGGTGCTCGGCCAAGACGTGATCGCGGGTGTAGTCGGAATTAGCGATCACCAGGTCGCCGCGGGTCATCACGGCGTTGTACCAGCGCTTCAGCTGGTTTTTGGCGTTGTAGACGCCGTGATAGGTGGCCACGAACGGCGTGCCGGTGACCTGGGCCGCCCACAGGGCCGAGAAGGCCGGCGCACGGCTGCGGGCGTGGACGATGGAAACCTTCTCGCGCCGGATCAGATCGACCAGCCGGGCGGCGTTGCCCAGCATGACCAGCGGATTCTTGGTCTGGACCGGCATCTGGGCCAGGCGTGCGCCATCGGCTTCCAGCCTCGCGGTCATGCGGCCGCCGCGGGTGGCGACCAAAGCCTTGCCGCCGGTGCGCACGACGGCGTGCGCCACGTCGATGGTGGTCTGTTCTGCCCCGCCGGTTTCAAGCTCGGGCACGACCTGGAGTAGGGTGAAGTCTGGGGGAAGCGTCACGTTGTTCTGCATAGCGTAAGCCTCGGTTTGGTAAACCCCGATGGCGTGCTGACGGTGTCACATCCTCGCGTTATGAGGGCGGTCATGGACGAGACGACAGGTTTTCTGGAGCGACCGGACGGGGCGAGGATCGCCTGGCGGCGCGTGGACGGCGCGGGGCCGACGGTGGTCTGGCTGGGGGGCTTTCGCTCCGACATGGCTGGAACCAAGGCCCAGGCCCTGGCCGACTGGGCGCTGGCCCGCGGCCGAGCCTATGTCCGCTTCGACTATTTCGGGCACGGCGAATCCAGCGGCGACTTCGCAGAGGGCACGATCACGCGCTGGCGCGACGACGCCCTGGCGGTGCTGGGCGAATTGGTGGAAGGGCCGGCGGTGCTGGTCGGGTCCTCGATGGGCGGTTGGATATCCTGTCTTGTGGCGGCGGCCGTCCCAGAGCGCATCCAGGCGCTGGTGCTGATCGCGCCCGCGCCTGATTTCACCGAGAAGCTGATGGCGCCGGAGATGACGCAGGCCGACCGCGCCGAGATGGCGCAGACCGGCGTCTGGCTGCGGCCGTCGGACTATGGAGAGCCTTATCCGATCACCCGTGAACTGCTGGAGGACGGGGCGCGCTGGTCGATCCTGCCCGAGCCGGTGAACGTCCATGCCCCGGTGCGGATCCTCCAGGGCGGGGCCGATCCCGACGTGCCCTGGCGCCATGCCTTGGAACTGGCCCAGGCGCTACGGAGCCAGGATGTGGTCTTCACCCTGATCAAGGACGGCGATCACCGGCTCTCGCGGCCCCAGGACATCGCGCGCCTGCTGGAGGCCCTCGACGAGGTGATCGCCCGTCCGGAATGACGCGACTCGCCATGCCCACCTTCTGGGAGACGGCGCGGGTCTGGGCGCGGATCGGGGTTCTGAGTTTTGGCGGCCCCGCCGGACAGATCGCCCTGATGCACAAGATGCTGGTGGAGGAGCGCGGCTGGATCGGCGAGCGCCGGTTCCTCCACGCCTTGAACTACTGCATGCTTTTGCCCGGCCCCGAGGCTCAGCAACTCGCGATCTATATCGGCTGGCTGATGCACAGGACGGCCGGCGGGCTGGTGGCGGGAATTTTCTTCATCCTGCCCGGCGCACTGGTGATGCTCGCCCTCAGCATCGTCTACGTCCTCTATGGCGCCGCGCCGATCGTTGCGGCCCTGTTCCTGGGCGTGAAGTCGGCGGTCTTGGCGGTGGTGGTCGAGGCGGTGCTGCGGGTCGGGCGGCGCGCGCTGAAGACCCGCGCGGCTGTCGCCATCGCGGTGGCGGCGTTCGCGGGCCTCTATCTGCTGAACATCCCCTTTCCGGTGATCATCCTGGCGGCCGGACTGTGCGGCTGGTTCGCGCCGCATCTTATTGGTCCAGGACCAGGGACGGACATCGAGGACGAGACGCCCGGCCTGGTGGACCAGATCATCGCCGAGGGCCGGGCCAGCCACCTGACCCCGTCGCGGGGGCGGGCGCTGCGGGTGCTGGCGGTTTGGCTGCCGGTTTGGCTGGCGCCGCTCGTCATCCTCTATCTGGTGTTCGGCGAGGCCAGCGTCTGGACGCAGTTGGCCGGGTTCTTCTCGACCATGGGGGTGGTGACGTTCGGCGGCGCCTATGCGGTGCTGACCTATGTCGCCCAAGCCGCCGTCGACGGCTTCGGCTGGCTGCAGCCCGGTGAGATGGCGGACGGCCTGGGCCTGGCCGAAACCACGCCAGGGCCGTTGATCCTGGTCTTGCAGTTCGTGGGCTTCCTGGCGGCCTATCGCGAGGCGACGGGGATGCACCCGTTATTGGCCGGCGCGCTTGGGGCCTTGCTGACCACCTGGGTCACTTTCGCCCCCTGCTTCCTCTGGATCTTCCTCGGCGCGCCCTATGTCGAGGCGCTGCGCGGTCACCGGGCGGCGGCCTCGGCCCTGGCCGCGATCACCGCGGCGGTGGTGGGGGTGATCGCCAACCTCGCCCTATGGTTCGGGCTGCACGTGCTATTCAGCGATGTGCGCCAGATCACCGTCCTGGGCGTCGGGCCGGACGTGCCGAACCTGCTCAGCCTGGATTGGCGGCCGGCGGTCCTGACGCTGGCGGCGATGGTCGCCATGCTCCGCTTCAAGGTCGGTATGGGCCCGACGCTGCTGGCCTGCGCCATCGGCGGGCTGGCGCTGAGCTACCTGGTCTGATCGGCGGCCAGAATCGCGGCCAGGCCTTCGCGATAGGTCGGATAGGCGGGTTTCCAACCGAGTTCGGCCTTCGCACGGGCGTTCGAGACGCGCTTGGTCTCGGCGTAGAAGCGCCGGGCCTGGGGCGACAGGGCGTCCAGGTCGAGTTGTTCCTCGGGCGGGACAGGCAGCCCGATCAAGCCCGCCGCGTGGGCGATCACCGCGCTGTTCGCGGCCGGCTCGTCGTCGCAGAGATTGTAGACGCCGCCCGCTCGCGGCTTGGCGATGGAGGCTTCCAGCCCGCTCGCCAGATCCTCCACATGGATGCGGCTGAAAATCTGGCCCGGCGTGGTGATGCGCCGGGCTCGGCCTTCACGCAGGCGCTCGAAGGCCGAGCGGCCAGGGCCGTAGATGCCGGGCAGGCGGTGGACGGTGACGGTCAGTCCCATGCCGCGGCCGACCTCCAGCCAGTCGCGTTCGGCCGCGACCCGGCGGGCGCCCTCGGGCGACTGGGCGGCCAGATGGCTGTCTTCGAAAACCCAACCTCCGCGCCGGTCGCCATAGACCCCGGTGGTGGACAGGTAGCCGATCCAATCGGGAAAGGCGCCGGCCTTGGCGAGCGCCGGGACCAGGACCTGCAGCGCCGGGCAACCCTCAGGGCCCGGCGGAACGGTGACGAGGATGGCCCGGGTGTCGGCCAGCCGGGCCGCCACCGCCTCCTTGTCGAGGGCAGGGACGGGATCAACGCCCTCGGCCGTCATTCGCGCAATGTCGGCCTCGTCGCGATAGGTCGCCGAGACCTGCCAGCCCTTGGCGGTCAGACGCTTCGCCAGGGCGCGGCCGGCGAAGCCGTAACCGTAGACGAAGAGGCGCATGGGGTTTCCTAGAGCAGGTCCTTGATCGCGGCTCGGGCGGCGGCGCCGAACTCGGGGTGGTCCAGGGCGAAGGCGATATTGGCCTTCAGCAGGCCGATCTTGTCGCCGCAGTCATAGGTGGTCCCGTCGTATTCGAGGGCGTGGAAGTCCTGGGACCTCATCAACTCGATCATGGAATCGGTGAGCTGGATCTCGCCGCCGGCGCCCTTGCCCTGGCGTTCCAGCAGCGGGAAAATTTCAGGTTGCAGGATGTAGCGGCCGGAGATGATCAGGTTGGAGGGGGCGGTCCCCTGGGGCGGCTTCTCGACCATGCCGGTCATGCGGCCGATGGGGCCGTCGCGATCTTCAAGGGCGACGATCCCGTACTTGTGGGTTTCGCTGTCGGCGACGGCCTCGACCACCACGATGTTGCCGCCGACCTTTTCGTAGGCCGCCACGGTCTGGGCCATGGCCGGCGTCTTCGCGGCCATCAGCATGTCGGGCAGGATCACCGCGAACGGCTCGTCGCCGA
>JBEBYB010000057.1:0-14919 GCA_040391295.1 Phenylobacterium sp.
AGCGCATGCGGATCGCCGCTCGGCAGGTCGGTCCGCCCGGTGCCGCCGATCAGCAGGGTGTCGCCGGTGAACACCCGATCCGCCGCCACCAGGCACATGGAATCCCGCGTATGCCCCGGCGTGTGCAGGGCCTGCAACCGCAGTTCGCCGACGATCAGCATGTCGCCGTCGTCCAGCCGGATATCGGCGAACGGCGCCGGGCTCAGCCGGTGCATGACCACCGGCGCCCCCAGCACCTTGCTCAGTTCCCGGCTGGCGGAGAAATGGTCGGCGTGGGTGTGGGTGTCGACCACATAGCGGACATGCAGGCCAAGCTGGCTGATCAGCCCCAGGTAGCGGTCGATCTGGCTGAATTCCGGATCGATCAGCGCCGCCGCCCGCGTCGCCTCGCAGCCGACAAGGTAGGACTGACAACCACCCGTGACGATCTGCTCGAAGATCATGCGCCTAATCCTGAAAATCCGCGCCGAACGCTCGCGCCGATCGGCGCGCGCCGCAAGCCATATCGAAGCCTACCGCGGCGTCGCGGCGCTGACCGCGCCGCTCGCCGCCCCGCTCATGCCCTCGATCTGGTGGCCCAGGCTTTCGCGCGTCGCCGGGTCCACGACGGCGATCGGCGTGCTGATGATGACGCCGGCGGCCGAGCCGACGAACTTGGTGGCCCCGATCGCCAGCGCGCTGACATGGTCGCCGATCCCCGCGCGGGAGTCGGTCAGGGGCTGACCCTCGATCAGCCGCTGACCGATCAGTTTCACGACATCGGGGCTTTCGGCGAACTTCGAATGGTTCAGCCGGTCCCCGGTCCGCAGCTTGGACATGTCGATCACCGTCACGCCCGATTTCTCGAGCAGCGAGAGATAGGGCTCCTGGCTCGGATTGATCGCGCCCAGCCGCCCGACATTGCCGGCGATCAGCCGCGAGAGCCGCAGCGCCCGGTCGTCATTGGAGACGAAGATCGTGAACTTCGGGCGCTCGGGCCCCAGCATCTGGAACTGCCGGACGAAGACGTCGATATCCAGGTCCGGCGAGGCCAGGATGACATTGGTCACCTTGGCCGGCACGCGGCCCTCACGGATCGCCGACTGCCGCAGCGCCTCCATCGCCAGCCAGGCCCCCATCGAGTGGGCCAGGACGGTGATTTCCTTGACCTTGTCGTTGTGCGCGGCCCGCAGCAGCCCGGCCTCCAGGGCGTCCCGCGAGAAGTTGGTACTCTCGCGATCGTAGTTGTAAGCGTAGATCCCGCCGCGCGAGGGCCAGGTGAACAGCACCGGCGCCACGGGCGCGCCGCTGTCCTTGATGATCTGGGCGTACCGGAACACCGCGACGCCGAAACGGGTGTTGAAGCCGTGGACGAAGATCATCAGCCGCCCATCGACGCCGGCCTGCTTCTCGAACCACGGGTCGAGTTGGTCCAGGGTCCTGCGCTGGACCGACAGCACTGCGAACTCCTTGGCCGGGTCCGGCGTCGAGGTCTTCGGCCATTGCACCCGCCCCGGCGTCCGGGCGCTGGCCGGCGGCAGCGACACCGCCACCTCGTCGATCGAAAAGTCGGAACCCCGCTCGCCGGTGAACAGCACATTGGGGTCGTCGGACGGCTTGCGGGTCGTGACCACCAGCATGTCGACCCGGCTGCCGCCTTCCGGCGCGCTCGCGGTCGGCGCCATGAACGCCGTCGGACCGCTGGAGCAGGCCTGCAACCCGATCAGCAGGCCGGCGGCGAGCGCCGCCGCCCCCACACGCCCTTGCGGCGATCTCAAACGCACTCGACCCATGCCTGACGCCGCTGTTCCACCTGGCCAGCAAAGCACGCCGACAGATTCAGGGTATCGGTAAAAGCCCTGACCGACGAGCCTGCACCGCCCCAGCCTGTGGGTCCGCCGCTGAATCCCATTGCGGCCAAAACTTGGCACGCATCCTGCTCCTCGCTGATCAGGGGGGCGATCAAGGGGTCGCTTCGGGATTCAAACGCCACGGCCGGCGTTAGCGGCCACGAGAGACAGACATGAACAAAGCCTTCAGCGCCATCCTGACCGCCGCGGCGATCACCACCCTTTCGTTCGGCGTCGCCAACGCGGCCACGACCCTGAGCTGGAACACCGGCAACGTCGGGACCAGCTACACCCAGGACTTCAACGGCTTCGTCGGCGCCGGCACGCCGACCGTCATCTCGGGCCTGAACAGCCAGATCACCTACAAGCTGAGCTCGGTCTCCCGCGGCGGGAAGGTCTGGACCTTCACCTACGACATCACCAACACCTCCACCATCAACTCGCGGATCAGCTCGTTCGGCTTCGACGTCTCCGGCCAGAACCCCGACGACGTGGACAGCACCGGGACCTACCGCTACGCCAACGCCCCCGGCGGGAACATTCCGAACGGCATCGGCAAGACCGACGTCTGCTTCAAGGCCGTTTCCCAGGGGACCTGCGGCGGGGGGGGCAATGGCGGTCTGACCAAGGGTCTGTCGGGATCTGGCACGTTTAGCCTGGAATTCGACGACCGCCGCAGCACGCTCGACTTCACCGACCTCTATGTCCGCTACCAGTCGGTTTCAGGCCCCTACGATTCAGCCTCCGGCGTGCCGAGCGCGATTTCGGCGGTGCCGGAACCGGCCACCTGGGCGATGATGATCACCGGCTTCGGCCTGGCGGGCGTCGCCGTCCGCCGCCGTCGCACCCAGCTCGCCTTCGCCTAAGGAAGCGCTCCGCTGACAGCAGGAAAGCCGCGTCGACCCTGGTCGTCGCGGCTTTTTCGCGCCGCGACGCCAAGCTGCGCGAACTCAACCTTGGCGATTGTTCATTGCCAATGCAGCAACGCGCCTGCAAGCTCGACCGCCCAACAGCCGAGCGATCCAAATGACCCTCCCGATCTTGAGCCCGCGCGGATTCCACAGCCGCCGCCGTGTTTCGCTCTCGCTCTGCTTGGCCGCCGCCGTGTTGGCCAGCCCCCTGGCCGCCCAGTCCGCGCCGGCGCGCACCGCGCGCGACGAACTCGTGGCCTTCCCCCCGGCCCCGGCCGGCCAGGTGCGCCGCGTCATCTTCCTGCCGACCGAGCGCGACGAGAGCGCCTTGCGGGTCGGGGTGATCGTCGGCCGCACCATGATGGTCGACTGCAATCGGCAGATGTTCTCATCCAAGCTCGAGGAACGCACCGTCGAGGGCTGGGGCTACACCTATTTCGTGGTGACCAATGTCGGACCAGCCGCCAGCACCATGATGGCCTGCCCGACCAACGCCCGGACGCGGCAGTTCGTCCGCAGCTCGGACGAGCCGCTGCTGCGCTACAACAGCCGCCTGCCGCTGGTGATCTTCGCGCCTGCGGATGTCGAGGTGCGCTACCGCGTCTGGCGCGCCGGCCGCGAAGCCGTCGCCCCATAGGCCCCGCCGGTCGCCTATTCCACTCCTCGCCCGTCCTCGACCTGAACGAAATCGGCGCCCCTGATCGGCGCGTCGGCCGTGACCTTTCTCCCCGCTCAAGGGCTTCTAGGGCCGATCCCGTAGCTGGCGATAGACGCGCGCAACCGCCTCCTCGGCGACCAGCATCGTGACCACCACGATGACCAGCGCCACTATTCCGTGGAAAGCCCCGGTGAACTTGACTGCGTCTCCGAACACCATGGACAGCGCCTCCAGGATCACGAACTTGGAGCCGAACAGCACCAGCCAGGCGAAAAAGAAGCGCAGGAAGACCATCGTGCGGCCGCTCCGCGCCTTGAAGAACTTGCCGACCCGGTGCTCCACCTCGATCGTCAGCTTCAGCAGGAACTGAAACAGCACCGCCGCCAGCAACGAGATCGAGAACGAGTCGATCGTCACCCGGTCCGAGAACTCGTCGAACAGGTTGAGAACCACCAGATCGATCAGGATCCCGCTGAAATACCGCACGAACAGCCGCTGCTTGCCCGAGGGAAAGTCCACCGTGGCCGGCATTAACCTGTCGCTGATCGCCGTCATGGCCCGACCCTGCGGTTTAGCTCGGCCCCCACCCTGCGCGCCGGCGGCGGCCCTGGATATCGGGTGTTTCCCTTGGGCGCCGCCTCGGTGAACGGGTTTGGCGCCCCAAAGATGACGATGGCGTCATTTTTTGAATCGAGGGCTGGACATAATCAATATGAAATTCATAGTAGCTATGACTTGGAAATCATATGGACGCGGATCGCGAGCCGGCATGCGCCGCCCAGCGACCAAACGGAGTCAGGCGAATGGGCGAACGCACTTCGGGGTCATCCCCTTCCGGAATCCTGGTCGAGGCGGAGGATTTCGACAGCCATGGCGGCTGGGTTCTCGACTCCCAGTTCGAGGCTCAGATGGGTTCGCCCTACCTGCTGGCCCACGGCCTCGGCCGGCCGGTGGCCGACGCCGCCACGGTGATCGAGGTCGCCGACGCCGGTGACTACGAGGTCTGGGTCCGGACCCGGGACTGGGCGCCGCCGCATGGACCGGGCCGTTTCACCCTCTCGATCAACGGGACCACGCTCGACACCGAGTTCGGCGTCAACGGTCAGGCCTGGGCCTGGCGATCGGCCGGGATGGTCGCCCTGCCGAAGGGCGATGTGAGCCTGGCGCTGCACGACCTCACCGGCTTCGACGGCCGCTGCGATGCGATCTTCCTGAGCCGCGACGGAACGATCCCGCCAAACGAGGTGACCCCCGCGACCCGCTCATGGCGCAAAGCGATGCGCGGCGTGCCCGACCAGCCGGTCGACGGCGGCGATTATGACGTGGTGGTGGTCGGCGGCGGCGTCTCCGGCTGCGCGGCCGCCCTGACCGCGGCGCGCCTCGGCCAAAGGGTGGCGCTGATCCATGACCGCCCGGTGCTGGGCGGCAACGCCAGCAAGGAGATCGGCCTGATGCCGCGCGGCACGCAGGGCAAGCTGCTGCTGGAACTGGCGGCGCGCACCCCCGACGGCGACCTGGCGGCCCTGTCCCTGCTCCAGGCCGAACCGACCGCCAGCGTCTTCCTCGAACACCGGATCATCGCCGCCGCCCGGCAGGGCGACCGCATCGTCTCGGTGGACGCCGTGCAGGCCAAGGGCGGGCTGGAGCGCCGCTTCAAGGGCCGCATGTTCATCGACACCAGCGGCGTGGCGATGCTCGGCGTCCTGGCCGGCGCGGAGACCCTGTTCGGCCGCGAGGCGCGCTCGGAGTATGACGAGCCCTACGCCCCGGAAGTCGCCGACGACATGCACCACGGCAACACGCTCTTCTTCCGCACCCGGATGGCGGACCAGCCGGTCCCGTTCCCCGACGTGCCCTGGGCGACGGAGGTGTCGAAGGACTACGCCAATCTCAGCGGCCAGTTGACGACGCCTGGCGCCGAAAACGGTCCTGGCCCCGCCGCCAGCGCGAACCCCGACAACCCCACCTTCCAATTCAGCGCCGATCCCAGCCAGGCCTGGATGATGCAGTTTCCGGCCACCCACTACTGGGAGTACGGCCAATGGCTCGACCCCTACACGTCCGGCGAGCTGGTTCGCGACTATCTGATGCGGGCGCTCTACGGGACCTTCTCGAACGTCAAGAACCTCGAGCCCGAGCAGTACGCCAACCTCGAATTCGACTGGATGGCCTTCGTCGCCGCGCAGGGCGAGTTCCGACGTTACAAGGGCGACCACGTCCTCACCGAGAACGATATCCGCGACCACACCCGCTACAACGACATGCTGGTCGCCAATGACGGGTTCTTCTGCATCCACTGCGCCTGGGAACCCGGCGAGGGCAAGTACGACTTCCGCCTCAAGGACTGGATCATGGACGTCCGTGACCAGCAGCCCTACGGCATCCCGTTCCGCTGCCTGTACTCGGTCAACATCGACAACCTGCTGATGGCCGGCAAGCACATCAGCGTCACCCACGTGGCCGGCTCGTCGGTAAAGCTGATGGGCAACGGCGCCCAGCACGGCGTCGCCACCGCCGCCGCCGCCTTCCTGTGCAACGAGCACGACACCACCCCCCGCGGCCTCTACGACGCCCACCTGGACGAGCTGATCGGACTGGTCGACCAACTCAACGGCCACGAACACAATCCAGCAGGCCCCGGCGGACGAAAGTTCGTAGCGGTCCCCGGCTGAGGGCGCAGCCGGCGTCCAGACATGAAAAGGGCGCTTCCAGCATGCCGGAAGCGCCCTCGCCTGTCCCCACAGGCCGACCTCGTCGCTGATCCAGCGCCGCGTCCAAAACGTGCCGCTATATGACTCCGCGCGCAGGCGCAGCCCATTGTCATTGTTGTCGCAGGCCCCCAAACGAAAGACCCCGACGCTCCTTTCGGAGGGCCGGGGCCGGATGGCGGCGACGTAGTCGGGGGGGCGTCTTGGCCGCCGCATCTAGACAATCCACTGGGGCCCGACGTGTTCCCAGGCCCTGAGAAATAATTCACCGCCGCCGCCCAAGCGCGCCCGGCGAATCCGCCAGACGCCGGCCTTTCCTCCCCCATTTTGATGGCGGAGGGGGACCGCGAAGCGGTGGAGGGGGCAAGACTGGAGGCGGAGCAGGCAGGGCCATCGCATATGGGATCGACCGGCTGATCCCACCTGTTCCGATCGTCATCCCCGGCCGCGTATGCGTGCCGGGGATCCATACGCACCAGCCCATCCGGCGTGTTCGGTGGTTATGGATGGCCGGGTCCTGCCGGCCCGGCCATGACGAACACATAGAGAAAACCCATAGGCGATAGCCCCCCATCAAGACGGGGGATGAAAGGCGCTCCCTAACCCGCCAATGCAGCGTCGGCCTTCGCCGTCGCGTCCATCGCCTCGCGCTCGGCCGGCCAGCGTTCGAAGGTCATCAGCAACTGCTGGGCGCTCGCCTCGGCGATCAGCTCCCCGTCCTCGCGCCGGAACTCGGCCCGCGCGGTGATCAGCTGCCGGGTCTGGGCCACGACGCGGGCCTCGATCCTCAGCGGCTGGGTGCGTCCGACCCGCAGGAAGTTCATCTGCAGATTGATCGTGCGGAACAACATCTCGCCAGGCACGACGGTCATGGCCGCGAAGGTCAGCACCTGGTCGGCCAGGGCGGCGAGATAACCCCCGAACAGCGAGCCGTCGGCGGTCTTGAGCTCCGGCGCCGGCGTCCAGCTCTTGCGGACCCAGCCCCCGCCCCAGTCGTCGATCAGCCCCAGCTTCAGCGTCTCGACGATCGGCGGCACGCTCGCCTCCCCTGATTTCAAGACATCCAGTCGTTCGGTCGCCCAGGTCATCGCGGTCTCCAAAATCGTGAAGACCCGAGAATATGAGCAAAGCTCAGCTTCTGTTACTCAGGTTCCCAGACGGCCAGGTCGCGCGGGAGCTTTCAGATGAAGACCCCTGAAAACATACGGAAAACACCCACCCAACCCCGCTCGCGGGCGACGCTGGACGTGATCCTCGAGGCCGCGGCTCAGCTTCTGGAGAGCGTCGGCGAAAGCGGCTTCAACACCAACGCCCTGGCCGAGCGGGCCGGGGTCAGCATCGGCACGCTCTATCGCTACTTCCCCGACAAGCGCTCGATCATCAACGCCCTGGCGCTGCAGGAAAAGGCGGCCTTCGAGGCCAGAGTGGTCGCGATCCTGGAGGGCGAAACCGGCGGGCTGGCCCGCGACCGCGCGATCATCCGCGCCTTCCTGCACGCCTTCAGCGACCGGACCGAAGCCCGGCGCCTGGCCGTGAGCGTCCTCTACGCCAGCAACGATCCCAGGGAACTGGTGGCCGGCTTCGAGCCGGTGGAAAGCGCCTTCCTCGACGCGCAGGGCCGGCCGCTGTCACGCGTCACCGCCTTCGTGCTGGGGCGCGCCGTGCAGGGCGCGATGCGGGCCGCGGTGCTGGAAGGGGCCGACTTCCTGCTCTCGCAGGAGTTCGAGGACGAACTCGTCCACCTCGGCCGCGCCTATCTCGGACACCCGACGCGGCCGCGAGGAACGAGAGTTTAGTCGCGGGCCTTGCCGCGCAGGCCAAAGCCGCCCTCGCCGTGGCCGCCCAGGCTGGAGAACTTGGCTTCCTCGGCCTTGTGGAAGAACTGCGAGGCCACCATCCACGACTTCACCGGCCGCAAGGCGCCCAGGCAGCCGATGATCAGGGCCGGAAACACCGTGACCATGTGCACCCACAGCGGCGGGTGATAGACGACCTCGACCCAGCTAAAGACAGTGATCACCACCATACCGACCGCGGTCATCACGAAGAAGGCCGGGCCGTCGGCCGGATCGGCGAACGAATAGTCCAGCCCGCAGGCGTCGCACTCTTTGGCCACGGTCAGGAAGCCGCTGAACAGCTTGCCCTTGCTGCAACGGGGGCAGCGGCAACGGATGCCCGAGATGACGGGCCGCGGGGGATCATAGGAGGGCATCGAAACGTCCTGCATACAATTGTTGTATTGATACCTACATTCTCATATCAATGTATGGATATTGATCGGGAAAGGCAACCGTGACTCTCGAATTGACCACCGCTCGCTGGCTGCGCCGCGTCGATCGCGCCGATGGTCCGATCTATCTCGCCATCCTGCGCGCGCTGGACGCCGCCATCGCCGACGGCGAGTTGCAGCCCGGCGAACAACTGCCGCCGCAACGCACCGTGGCCGGCGTGCTCGGCGTCGATTTCACCACCGTCACCCGCGCCTACAGCGCCGCCCGCGCTCGCGGCCTGGTCGAGGGGGCCGTGGGCCGCGGCACCTTCGTCGCCGGTCGCCCGGCTGACGACGAGGTCGGCATGGTCGACCTCAGCATGAACCTGCCGCCCCCGCCCAAGGGCCTGAACTTCGCCGCCCTGCTCAAGGAGACCGCCCGCGCGGTGCTCGACCGCACCGACGCCCAGGCCCTGATGGCCTATCACCCCGGCGCCGGCTCGATCGCCCAGAGGGCCGCCGCCGCGTCCTGGCTCGCGCCCTGCCTGGGCGAGGTCTCGCCCGAGCAGATGTTGATCACGCCCGGCGCCCAGACCGCGCTCGCCACCATCCTGGGCATGACCATGCGCCGGGGCGAGGCGCTGATCGTCGAGCCCCTGACCTATCCGGGCGTGCGCGCCCTGGCCGCCCACCTGGGCCTGCGGCTGATCGCCTGCCCGGTCGACGAGCAGGGCTTCGCGCCCGAGGATCTCGCCCGGCTCTGCGCCGATGAGCGCCCCAAGGCGATCTACTGCATCCCGACCCTGCAGAACCCCACCGCCACGACCATGGGCCTGGAGCGCCGCCGCCAGGTCGCCGACGTCGCCCGCGCCGCCGGTGTGGCGATCATCGAGGACGACGCCTACGGCCGCCTGCCGCCAGATCCCCTGCCCGCCCTGGCCACCTTCGCGCCGGAACGGACCTGGTACGTCGCCACCACGTCCAAGTGCCTGTCGCCTGGCCTGCGCACCGCCTTCGTCGCCACCCCCGGCCCGAACGCCGCCCGCGATCTCTCCGAGGCCTTGCGCGCGATCTCGCTGATGGCCTCGCCGCTCACCGCCGCCATCGCCACCGCCTGGATCCGCGAGGGCGCCGCCGAGCGGCTGCTGGCGGCGATCCGCGCCGAGGCCGCCGAGCGCCAGGCCATCGCCCGCGCGATCCTGCCCCAGGCCCAGGGCGAGGCGGACGGCATCCACCTGTGGCTCGACCTCCCCGACCATTGGCCGGGCGAGCGGCTGCGCGAGGTCGCCCACCGCCGCGGCCTGTCGCTGGTCACCGCCGACGCCTTCGCGGCCGGCCCGGTCCACCGCAACGGCCTGCGGATCTCGCTCGGCGGACCGGCCAAGCAGTCGGTGCTGACCCAGGCCCTGAATGGCGTCGCCGCCATCCTGGCCGCCCGCCCCGAGGACACGCGGCTGATCGTCTAGGCGACGACGATCGGTCTGCGGCGCTGCGTCCGGATCATGGTTCCAGCAGCGCCGAAACCGATGATCATCATCGCCCAGGTCGCCGGCTCGGGAACCGCCGAGCCCATTTCGGTGAAGGTCGAGAGGTTGCGCGCCCCGACCCAATAGCCCTCGACCTCAAAGCGGCTGATGTCGTTGGACGCCCGCTGGAACCCGTATAAGCCGCTCGTATGGGCCGGATCGGTCGCCGTGAAGCTGAGGCTTTCCAATAGCTTGCCGGCGCCATTGTAGGCGCGGAACGTGATCGGCGTGGTCGTGGTGGCGTTGCGCGACCAGTTGAACTCCGCCAGCGCCGCCGACACCGGGTCGGCGAAGCTGAAGCTCATGACGGCGGCCTGCAGCCCGAAGGCCGCGTAAGGAACGCCCGACCAGGAGTTGGAGCCGGTGAAGCTGTAGGCGCCTGTCGCGCCGAAGTGCGAGGAGGCCTGTCCGCCCGCGAGCGTCTTGACGTTGTAGGTCACCCCGTCGCCGAAGGTGCGCGGGGAGTTGGCGTAGATGTCGCCGGTCGGGAAGGCCTGGGCCACGCCTTCGGGCAGGGTTGAGATGACGGCGGCGGCGGCCGGCTCCACGCCGCCCAGCAGCAGAACGCTCGCCAGCGCCAGGCTTGGAAGATGGATGGAGCGGCCGCGCAGGGCGGGGCTGGTCAAATGGGTCACGGGAAATCCTTCATGGCTTGTGTGTCCCGCGGCATTGACCCGCTGAACCCCGCAAGCCGAGCGCCGTTCGCTCAAACCGGACGCCGCCGCGACCAATCGACTTTCGCGGCGCTCAGATCACCCGGCCCGCGATCCCCACGAACAACACCACGCCGGCGAAGGTCATGATCGCCGAGATCAGCAAGGTCGGCCGGCCCAGGCGAAACGCCTCGGCCCGCCGCAGATCCCTCAGCGTCGCCCAATAGCTGAACACCCCCAGGACCATCGACAAGGTCCCCATCCCGGCCAGGAACAACCCGACCCTCTGCGGGGTGTCGGAATGCGGCAGCATGCCCTGATCTGCGACTCCCTCCAGCACCTTGTAGATCGTGAAGCCGAAGCTGAGCATCGACAGCGCGGTGCGGATCCAGGCCATCAAGGTCCGGTCGGCGGCCATGATCGTCCGCATCGTGCCCATGTCGGTGGGCAGCGCCGGGGCGATGTGCGGTTTCCCATGTTCAGCGGGCATCGGTCGCCTTCGTGGCTAGGGGTTCATCCCCCTCCACTGTCGGCCGCGCCTGCGCGTCCCGCCATCAGGCATGCACCTGAGACGGCCCCGCCTAGGCTCCGAAGGTCAGATAGCCGCGCTCGACCATCCGGCGCATGGCCTCATAGGCCTCGGTGAGTTCCTCATAGGCCGCGCGCATCCGCGAAAGCTCGGCGGTCTGGGCGGCGCTCAGCGGATGCGGCGTCTCGGTCAGGGCCAGGGCCTGCGCCACCCACTGCGCCCGGGCCAGAGCCGCGCCCACCGCCAGCTTCTGGAACTTGGCGGCGTCGGCCTGCCCCAGCACCTGGCCGATCACCTCGCGGTTCGAGGCGTAGGCCGTGTAGTCGATCTGCTCGATCTGGCCGCGCAACCGGCGCTGGGCCTGCGGATCAAGCTGCGCATCGGGCTCGAAATGATCGCTGCTGCGACGGACATTCGACGTCCTCGTCACCGACATGCCGACCTCCAGGTCGCAGGCGCCCTCAAGGCGAAAGGGCCGCTCAAGTCTGCGGGCCACGAACTTAAGGCGGCGTTGACGCCGTGCGGCTCGAGGCCGCCCCCGCCGATCGAGGATTGGCAATCTGGCGCAGGAACGCTAATCGGGCGATATGAGCGACGCCCAGACCCCGCCCGACCGCCTGTCCGTCAACCCGGCCAGCCCCCACCATGACGCCGCCGCGCTCGAACGCGGCGTCGGCGTGCGCTTCAAGGGCGTCGAAAAGACCAATGTCGACGAGTATTGCGTCAGCGAAGGCTGGGTGCGTCTCAGCGTCGGCAAGACCGTCGACCGCAACGGCAACGCCATGACCGTGAAGCTGCAAGGAACCGTCGAGCCCTATTTCCAGGACCTCGACCAGCCTAAGTAGCGGCCCGCCGCTCCCGTCACCGAAGCGTCTTGGCCGGGGCCGCCGGCTTGCTCATGCCGCTCGCCTTGGCCGGCGATGCGAACGGGCATTTGGCCGACAGGTCACGGCGCGCGACCCAGCAGGTCTGGTCGCCTCGCTCGATATTGGCCCACTGGTCCACCCGATCGACCACCGTGACCAGCATCCCGCGCTTCAGGTTCTCGACGGCCGACGAGGACGGATAGCCCTCCTCGCGGCAGATGACCGACGCCGGCGCGATATAGGCGTACTCGGTGGCGACCGCGGCGCCCGGAACCAATGCCGTCGCCACAAGGCCAAGGATCGTCGCTAGCCTCACCACCATCTCCCACGCCCGCTCGCAACCCGCCACGAATTAGCTGATCGCCCTGCGCGAAATAGCGCCCAATGCTTGATCAACAATGACCTGGGCCTAGGCGGCCGTTGGGGACACCGGCCTAATGCGGGCCCGCCAGATGGTGCAGATCGCCAGGCTGCTGGCCGATCCGCGTCACCGGGGCCCGCGCGTCGCGCAGCCCAGCCTTGCGCGCCCGCTCGGCGAACGCCTCCTGCAGCCAGACGACCCAACCGAAGGGAACCTCCTTATGCAACCTGTGCAGTTCTTCCATCTCCTCGCTCCTCGAAATCCGTTTCAGCAAGGGATTTATCGACGGAACAAGGGTTGATGACAAACGCGTGTTCCTGCTGCATACATAAACACAGCTTATGTCAGACATTCTCTCCTCCATCCCGCTCAACGCCATCCGGGTCTTCGAGGCGGCCGCCCGCCTGAAGAGCTTCACCCGCGCGGCCGAGGAGCTGGGGATGAGCCAGGCCGCGGTCAGTTGGCAGGTGAAGGCGCTGGAGCGCCGGCTGGACCAGGCCCTGTTCCTGCGGCTGCCGCGCGAAGTGGCCCTGACCAATTCGGGCGAGCGGCTGTCGCATGCGGCGACCCAGGCCATGACCATCCTGCGCACCGCCCTGACCGATCTCAGCGAGACCGAGGAAGGCGTGCTGGCCATCACCTCGCTGACCACCGTCGCCAACCAGTGGCTGGCCCCCCGGATCGGCTCCTTCCAGCTCCAGCACCCGCAGATCGCCGTCCGCCTCGACACCTCGGCGCGGGTGGTCGATCTGGCGCGCGAGAATGTCGACGTCGCGCTGCGCAGCGGGTCGGGAAACTGGCCCGGCCTGGCCAGCGACTACCTGTTCCCCAACATCCACACCCCGGTCTGCACCCCGGCCATGCGCGAGCGGCTCGGCGGCCTGGCCCGCCCCGAAGACCTGCTGAACGCGCCGCTGATCGGCGTGCCGGAGGAATGGGAGGTCTGGTTCGCCGCCGCCGGCGTGGCGCCGCAAACCCAGAACCCCGCGCCCCCGCGCCTGACCGGCGACAGCCAGACCCTGGAGGTCGCCTCGGCGATCGGCGGCCAGGGGATCGCCCTGGCCTGCCCGTTCTTCTTCGCCGGCGACATCGCCGCCGGCCGGATCGTCACGCCCTTCGAGATCAACGCCCACTACGACGACGGCTATTGGCTGGTCTATCCGGCCGACCGCGCCCGCGCGCCCAAGATCCGGGCCTTCCGCGACTGGCTGCTGGCCTGCGTCGCCGACGACCCGGCCCTTGCGCCCTATGCGCGCCGCCAGGCCTGAGTTCGACCGGGCCCCTGTCCAATACCGCTCATCCCGGCGAAGGCCGGGATGAGCGGGACTAGGGAGCCCCTAGGAGGCCACGCAGGTCGAGAGGTTCACCGGGCCGGTGGCCAGCCGCTTCCACTCGCCGCCGACCTTCTGGAACTCGGCCGTGCTCGACGCCGAACGATATTCCGAACGCTTGGGGTCCCAACCTTCCCAGCCCATGGCCACCGCCAGCTTGGCGGTCATACCGGCGGCCGCCTCGTCCGGCGTGATCGCGCGCTCGCCCTTGCAGGCCACGGCGAAGTCCTGGCACTGCTGGCCCTCGGGGCGGTCCTTGCACTGGTCGTCGGTCGCCTTGATCTGCGCGTGCCAGGTCTTGATAGCGCCGTCGAGCCCCGCATAGGGGTCGCCGCCCTGGCCGCCGCCTGCGCTTTTCTGACCCGGCTGGCAGGCCGCCAGCCCCAGGGCCGCCATCAAGATCGCCATGGGAAGTTTGATCACGAAGCACTCCATCAAGATCGCCCAAATACGGGGGGCGCCATTAGCGGGCCCCATATGGCGTCATCAAGGCGCGCCGATGACGGTCGGCCCCGGAGCGCTTTTCCTCCGCATCAGAATGCAGGGCGATCGCATATGGCGCCGGCCGGCTGGTCCCACCCTTTCCGATCGTCATCCCCGGCCGCGTATGCGTGCCGGGGATCCATACGCACCGGCCGTTCCGGCCTTGCTCGGTGGTTATGGATGGCCGGGTCCTGCCGGCCCGGCCATGACGAACACGTAGAGCAGCGACGCCCCGGCGAAAATCGGACGGATGATCTTCAGTTTTCCGGCTCATTCAGCCTGCATTCAGCCTGACCTTGAGAAACTGCATGTTGAACCCCGGCCATCCCCATCTGGAAAAAGCCGGAAGGAGGTCATTATGAGAAAAATTCTCACTGCTGCAGTCGCGGCCCTGACGATCGCCGGCGGCGTCGCCGCGGTCTCCGGCCCGGCCCAAGCCGAACCGTATCGCTACGACAACCGCCACAAGGACAAGAAAAACAACGACGCCGGCGTCGCCATCGCCGCCGGGATTGTCGGCCTGGCGATCGGGGCGGCCATCGCCAGCTCGGGCGGCAACAAGCGCAACTCGTCCTACTATTACGACAACGGCTATCAGCAGCAGGGCTATGCCGGCGCCTACGGCAACAGCTACTACGGCGACGGCTATCAGCAGCCCTACTATAACGGCGGCTACAACGCCCCCTACAGCTATGGCCAGGACCGCTACGCCTACGCCCCGCGCGTCTGCACCAGCCGCGAGCGGGTCTATGACCGCTATAGCGGCCGCCCCTCGACCATCACCCGTCGATACGCCTGCTAGCGCAACTCCAGGGCAGGACGCGGCCTCGCCGATCGGCGGGGCCGTCGTTCTAT
>JBEBYB010000058.1:0-14876 GCA_040391295.1 Phenylobacterium sp.
CGGGTGGCCCTGCGCAAGGGAATGGACGACCCCGAGCCGGGCGCGCGTTCGACCCGGACCCGCAAGAAGACCGCCGCCGGCTCCAGCGCCGCGACCGTCATCGCCCCGCACGATCAACCGCTGTTCGACGCCCTACGCGCTTGGCGACGCGACGAGGCCGCGCGCCAGCACCTGCCGCCCTACGTGATCTTCCACGACCGCACCCTGGCCGAGATCGCCGCCAAGAAGCCGGGCGGATTGCCCGCCCTGGCCGCGATCTCCGGGGTCGGCGAAGGCAAGCTGGAGCGTTACGGCGCGGCGGTTTTGGAAGTCTTGCGCGCCGTCGACGCCTAGGCTGGCTGCAGGAAGACGTAGCGCTGGTGGAAGTCGGCCATCGCCCAGTCGGTCTGGGCGATCTTCCAGTCGGGATAGTTGGCGGCCAGGAACTCCAGGGTCATGGAGGTGTCGCCATAGGTCGCCTCGCCCTCCACGGTGTTGCGCAGGTGCGGCACGAAGGCGAAGCCCTCCTTGGCGTGCCGCTTCTCAAGGCGCGCGGCGTCCGCGGCATATTGCGGATCGACCCGCCAATATTCCGGCGAGCGGATGGTGATCGCCAGCAGGCCGTCGTCGGCTATGTGCTTGCGCATGGCCGACAGCGCCGCATCGGTGGCCGAGCGCGAGGTGTGGGTGAAGACCGAGAAGGCGAACATCACGTCGATGCCGCGCTCGGGCGCCGGCAGGCTCTTGGGCAGGTAATCCGATTGGGCCAGATTGCCGAGCATCCCGGACTCCCGGCACAGATCGACGGCGAAGTCCCAGGGATCGACCGACCAGATGCTGGCCGGGTCGGTGTAGTAGTACATCATCCGGGTGATGCGGCCGTAACCGCAGCCATAGTCCAGAATCTTGGCGTCCGACAGCGAGCGCTGACGCAGGGCCGCATAGTTGTAGGCCAGGGCGCGCACGAAGCTGGTCGTCTGCATCAGCAGCGCTTCGCCGGCGTTGCCGGTGAAGTTGCGTTGCGTCTCTTCGCTGGCCATCGCCGGCAACAGCTTGGACAGGGCCGGCAGGTCCTTGCGCGGCAAGCTGATCATCAGCAGGCCGAAGGCGTCCAGCGAGAGCCCTTTTCGCAGGCCGGCCAACACCGTTTCGACCGAAGCGCCCTTGGCGGCTTGCTTCTCGATGGCGGCGATCACGCGGGCGTCGTCGGACAACATCTTGGGATATCTCAAACCTGGGTTGTTGCGCGGCGAACAGACCACGATCCCGGCAGGTAGCCCAAGCCGGGCGGCGTCGTAAAGACCGGCGCGAATTTCGGGAGAAACCCGCGATGGCGAGCGCCGGGGGCTCAGGCCCTCTTCAGCTCCAGTCCCTTCAGATCTCCCGCGGCCCGCCATTCCTCCAACAACTGGATGAAGGCGATCGAGCCCTTGCCATAGGGGCCGTTGCGGGCGGCCAGCGCCGAGGGCTTGCCCTCGTTGTTGTAGTAACCGGGCGTGCATTCCTCGGCGAACTTGGCGCGTTGCAGGGCCGAGGCGATGACGGTCTGCACCCACTCGGCCTCAGCCTCCTCCGAGGTCTCGACCACCGCCACCCCGTTCTGCTGGGCGTGGGCCAGGATGTAGGCGATGTGCTTGCCCTGCTCGTTGAGCATATGCGGATAGTTCACCGTGAATCCCGACTGGCTGTTGCTCATGACAAAGCAGTTGGGGAAATCGCGGACATGGATGCCGTGCAGGGTGGAGACGCCCTCGCCCCACTTCTGCGTCAGGGTCTTGCCGCCGCGGCCATGAACCTCGTAACCCGCCCGCCGGGCGTACTCGGTGCCGACCTCGAAGCCGGTGGCGTAGATCAGGCAGTCGATCTCGTACTCGACGCCGTCCACCACGACGCCGGTCTCGGTGATGCGCTCGACGCCCTGGCCTTGCGTGTCCACCAGGGTGACGGTCGGCCGGTTGAAGGTGTCGAGATACTCATCGTGGAAGCAGGGCCGCTTGCAGAACTGGTTGTAGTAAGGCTTCAGCGCCTCGGCGGTGGCCTCGTCCTGGACCACCTGATCCACCCGGCCCCGGATCTGCTCCATCTTCTGGAAGTCGGCCAACTGGACCAGAGTTTCAGGATCCTGCACGCCCTCGCCCGCCGCCTTGGTACGCGCGATCATGCCCAGGTTGCGGATGATGTCGGTCCAGCCGTCATTGACCAGGTCTTCCTGGGCGAAGCCGCCGGAGACCAGGATGTTGAAATTGTCCATCCGCGCCTGTTGCCAGCCCGGCGTTAGCTCTCCGGCCCATTCGGGATCGGTCGGCCGGTTGTTGCGCACGTCGATCGAGGACGGGGTGCGCTGGAAGACGAAGAGTTCGGCGGCGGCGGCCCCGACATGCGGCACGCACTGCACGGCGGTCGCGCCGGTGCCGATGATCCCGACCCGCTTGCCGGCCAGGCCGGTCAGCCCCCCGTTCGAGGTCCCGCCGGTATAGTCATAGTCCCAACGGCTGGTGTGGAAGGAGTGGCCCTTGAAGGTCTCGACGCCGGGGATCCCCGGCAGTTTGGGCCGGTGCAGCGGGCCGTTGGCCATGCAGACGAAGCGGGCCTTCATCGCATCGCCGCGGTTGGTGGAGATGAGCCAGCGGCAGGCGGCCTCGTCCCAGGCCATGCCGGTGACCTCGGTCTGGAAGCAGGCGTTGGAATAGAGGTCGTACTTCTCGCCGATGGCGCGGCTGTGGGCCAGAATCTCCGGCGCGCGGGAGTATTTCTCGACCGGCATGTAGCCGACCTCTTCCAGCAACGGCAGGTAGACGTAGGACTCCACGTCGCAGGCCGCGCCCGGATAGCGGTTCCAGTACCAGGTGCCGCCGAAGTCGCCGCCCTTCTCGATGACGCGGATGTCCTTGACGCCGGCCTCGCGCAGCCGCGCGGCGGCGAGCAGGCCGCCGAAGCCGCCGCCGATCACCACCACCTCGACCTCGTCGGTCAATGGCTCGCGGGTGAAGCCCGGGGCGACATAGGGATCGTCCAGGTAGTGGGCGAAATCGCCGGCGATCTCCTGGTACTGGGCGTTGCCCTCGGTCCGCAGCCGCTTGTCGCGCTCGGCCCGGTACTTCTCGCGCAGCTTGTCGGGATCAAACCCAAGCCCGTTCACCGCCTGGGTGGTGTCTGCTGAATCGGCCATGCGTTCCTCCCGAGAACATTTGGCCTGATCCAACCTCCGGTCACCTTGGGTAAGGCAACGACCGATGCGCGCCTATCGCTTCAAGGCGGCCAGCCGCCCATCAGCGCCATGCCGCCCAGAACGAAGGCGGCCACGAACAGCGTGGTCCCGACCAGCACCAGAATCGGCCGCCATCCGACCTTGGCCAGGTCGCCCAGCGCAGTCTTGGCGCCCAGGGCGGCGATGGCCGTGACCAGGCACCAGCGCGAGGCGTCCTGCAGCGGATCGCGGATCCAGTCGCCGACCACCCCGGTGGAATTGATCGCCACCAGGACGGCGAAGGCGATCAGGAAGACCGGGATCAGCGGCGGCCGCTTGGCGTGCGCCCCGGCCGAGCGGCGATAGATCAACGAGATGATCACCACCGCCGGCAACAGCAGCGCCACCCGAAACAGTTTGACGATCGTCGCGGTGTCGCCCGCCTCCGGCGAGACGCTGTAGCCGGCGCCGACCACCTGGGCGACATCGTGGATGGTGGCGCCGAAGAACGTGCCGGCCGCGACGTCGCTGAACTGCAGCATGGCCGCGAGCATCGGATAGAGGATCATCGCCAGGGTCGACAGGGTGGTGACCCCCACCACCGTCAGCACCACGTCACGCTCGTGGGTCTCGCTGCGCGGCAGCACCGAGGCGATCGCCAGGGCCGCCGAAGCGCCGCAGATCGCCACCGCGCCGCCCATCAGAATGCCCAGCGGGCCCCTCAGCTTCATCGATCGCGCCATCAGCCAACCGACCAGGATGGTCAGGACGACCGCGACCGCCGTCAGCGTCAGGGCGCCGGCGCCCACCGAGCGGACCTGGTCGAAGGTGATCCGCATGCCCAGCAGGGCCACGCCGATACGCAGGATCTGCCGCGCGGCGAAATCGATGCCGGGGCGGCAGCGCGGGTCATCGCCGGTGAAGTTCACCGCCATGCCCAGCAGCAGGGCGAACAGCATGACCGGCGCCTTGTAGTGCTCGGAAAGCCATTGCGCCGCCAGGGCGACGAGACCGGCGATAATCACGCCGGGCGCATATCGGCGGGCCTTGGCGATCAGGCTCTCGCCCGGACCTGGGGCGCCGCCCATCCGATCGGGGGCCCCCTCAAGCGAGTCCAGGGAGCGGAACGCAAGGTCGCCGACATCATCGCGCATCATGGGCGAACTCGCTGCTTGAGCCGCAACGCGGCGCGGGCGGGGATGATAGGTGCGCCCGCTCGCCAGCAGCAAGCCGCTCATCACGCCTTCGGCCAAGAGGGCAATTGCAAGTCGTTCGCATTAGCGCCTATAGAAAATGCTCACGGCGACAGATCGGGGATGCAGATGGCTTCGGGAATGGCGAGCGCGGCGCGCATGCGGAGCGTTCAACTGGCCGCAGGCGCGAGCCTGATCGCGCTGGCGTGCGGAACGCAGGCCTTCGCCCAGGCCAAAGGCGGCCCGACCGAGGTGTCCGAACTGGTCATCACCGCGGCGCGCACCACCCTGCCGGCCAGCGCCCTGCCGATGACGGTGGACATCGTCGACGCCGATACGCTCTCGCAACAGGTGTCGATCAGCGGCTCGGTCGTCGATGCGATCTCCTCGCTCTCGCCCTCGTTCTCGCCGACCCGCCAGAAGCTGTCGGGCAGCGGCGAGACCCTGCGCGGCCGCTCGCCGCTGTTCGCCATCAACGGCATTCCGCAATCGACCCCGATCCGCGACGGCTCGCGCGACGGCTTCACCATCGACCCGTTCTTCATCGATCATGTCGAGTTGATCTACGGCTCCAACGCCCTGCAAGGCATCGGCGCCACCGGCGGCGTGGTCAATCAGGTCATCGTCGGCCCGCCCAAGGACGACGGCCTGTCCGGCCGGGTCCTGGCCCAACTCAGCAGCGACACCGGCTTCCACGGCGACGGCCTGGGCTGGAAGACGGCGGGCCTGGCCGGCTATCGCGCCGGCGCCTTCGACGCCACGCTGGGCCTGGCCTACGAATCCCGCGGCGCCTTCTATGACGGCCGCGGCCGGCGGATCGGCGTCGACAACACCCAGGGCGAGATCCAGGATTCGACCAGCACCTCGATCTTCGGCCGCTTCGGCTGGCGGATCGACGAGAGCCTGCGCGTCGACCTGGTCGCCAACCGCTTCGAGCTGAAGGGCGACGGCGACTATGTGATCATCGCCGGCGACCGCACCCAGAACCGGCCCGCCAGCAGCATGCGCGGCGCCGTCGAGGGACGCCCCGCCGCCAACCGCGTCGAAACCCTGTCGCTGGCGGTGACCGACGACGATCTGGCCGGCGGCGACCTGACCGCCCAGTTCTTCTACAATCGCTCGCGCGACACCTTCGGCGGCGACCGCAGCGCCACCTTCCAGGACGCCAGCCTCGCTGCGGTCGGGACGCTGTTCGACCAATCCTCGAACCGGTCGAAGAAGATGGGCGCGCGGATCAGCTATGAGCGCGAGATCCCGTTCGTGCCCGGCCTGAACAGCACGTTCGGCCTCGACACCATGAAGGACCGCACCGAGCAGCTGCTCATCCACACCCAGCGGGCCTGGGTGCCGCCGACGCAGTTCCGCAGCATCGCCCCGTTCGTCCAGGCCAATCTGGCGCTGTTTGACGATCGGCTGCATCTGGCCGGCGGCGTGCGCTACGAGTCGGTCACCCTGAAGGTCGGCGACTATACGACCCTCGCCTCCTACGGTTCACGCGCCGTGGACGGCGGCGAGCCGTCGTTCGAGGCCACGCTGCTGAACGGCGGGATCGTGCTGAAGCCGACCCCCTCCCTGCGCCTCTACGCCAGCTACGCCGAAGGCTACACCGTGCCCGACGTCGGCCGGATCCTGCGCGGCGTGAACCGCGACGGCGTCGACGTGGACAGCTTCCTCGACATCAACCCGGTGGTCTCCGACAACCAGGAGATCGGGGCCGAATGGAAACGCGGCCCCATCGAGGCCACCGCCGCCTATTTCTGGTCGACCTCCAAGCTCGGCCAGCTCCTGGTGCTCAATCCCGCCACCGCCGTCTATGACGTCCAGCGGCAACGGGTCGAGATCGAGGGCCTGGAGCTGAACGTCACGGCCAAGACGCCGGTTCCCGGCGTCACCGCCTCGGCCGGCTACGCCAAGCTGAAGGGCCGCGCCGACAGCAATGGCGACGGTTCGACCGATATCGACCTGGACGGGGCGAACATTTCGCCCAACCGCTTCAACTTCGCGCTGAGCTACCAAGAGGGTCCGCTCAGCGCGCGCCTGCAAAGCCAGACCTATCTGGAGCGCAGCTTCGAAGGCGCAGACCCGCGCAACAGCTTTGAAGGCTACACCCTGGTCGACGCCACAGTCCGCTACGCCGCCTCGATCGGCGACCTATTCTTCAGCGTCCAAAACCTGTTTGACGAGCAGTATCTCAGCTACAGCTCCGACACCTCCAATCCGACCAACGACCTGCGTTACTTCGCCGGTCGCGGGCGGGTCTTCACCCTCGGTCTGGAACGCCGCTTCTGATGTCCGTCCTGCGTCTCGCACACCGGTGGGCCGGCGGACTGGTCGGTCTGTTCCTGGCGATCCTGGGGCTGAGCGGGGCCATGTTGGTCCACAAGGACGACTGGCTGCGCGTCACCACGCCCCACGCCGCCGACGTGCAGACGCAGGACACCGCCACCCTGGCCGCCGCGGTCCAGAGGATCTTTGACGATCCCGACCGGCCGCGCTCCATCGTGCTGGCCAGCGAGCGCCTGGGACTGCACCGATTGTCCTATGTCGACAAGGAACGCGGCGCCTATGCCGACCAGGCCGGCGAGATCGTCACGCGGTGGTCTTCGAAGTGGGAGCGGCCGGAGATCTGGCTGTTCGATCTGCATCACTACCTGCTGATCGGCGACACCGGGAAGTTCGTCGCCGGCACGCTCGGGCTGACGGGCCTGGCCTTCGTCATCACCGGGGTGATCCTCTGGTGGCCGACCCGGCGGCTGTTCACCGTCAGCCTCTGGCCCGCGAAGATGTCGCGCGCCGCCGTGGTCCGCCAACATCGCGACTTCGGCGTCGTCGCCGCGCCCCTGCTGTTCGTCTCGCTGTTGACCGGCGTCGCCATGACCTTACCCAAGGTCGAGGAACTGATGCTCGCGCCCTTCTCCAGCCCTGCCCAGATGGACGCCGCGCAAGCGCCGCCTAGGGCCAAGGGCGGGGCGCTGGCCGCCGAGATCGATTGGCTGGGGCTGCTGGACACGACCCGCGCCGAGTACCCTGACGCCGAGATCCGCACCATCGGCCTGCCGACCAAACCTGGCGGCCTGATCTCGGTCAGGCTGCGTCAACAGGCCGAGTGGTTGCCGAACGGCCGGACCATGTTCTGGTTTGATCCCGCCACCGGGGAGCTGGTCGCCACCCGCAACGCCCAGACGCTGCCGACCGGCCTGCGCATCGCCAATCTGGAATACCCGATCCACGCCGCCAAGGTCGGCGGCCTGCCCTACCGGCTGCTGATCACCGTCTCCGGCCTCGCCCTGACGTTGCTCGGAAGTCTCGCCGTCTACACCTTCTGGGCCAACCCGAAGATGCAGAAGCACAAGCGCAGGACTCGCGAACCCTTGGCCAAGGCGGCCGGCCAGCTAGACCACACCCCCTAGACGTCGACCTCGGCGTCCAGGGCGTTCTCCTGGATGAACTCGCGGCGCGGTTCGACCAGGTCGCCCATCAGGCGGGTGAACATGTCGTCGGCGTCGTCGGCGTGGTTGACCCGAACCTGCAGCAAGGTGCGGGCGTCGGCGTCCAGAGTGGTTTCCCAGAGCTGGTCGGGGTTCATTTCACCCAGGCCCTTGTAGCGCTGGATCGACAGGCCGCGACGGCCCGCTTCCATCACTGCGTTGAACAGGTCCAGCGGGCCACGCACCTTGGCGGTCTTGTCCTTGCGGGTGAAGGTGGCGACACCCTCAAAGGTCTCGACCATCGCTGCAGCGCGTTCCGATAGGCGCCGCGCGTCTGCGGCGCCCAGCAAGAGTTCGTCCAGCACGATCCGCTCGGACACGCCGCGCTTGATCCGCGAGAAGACGTAGCCGCCGGTGGCCGCCTTTTCGCCGATCCAGGCGCCGTCGCCCTCCTCGGCATAGAGGTCCAGGCGCGCCGCCGCCTTGGCCAGATCGCCGCCGTCTTCGGACAGCAGGCCGGCGATGGCGGCCTGCTCGATGGCGAAGCTCGGCGCGCGCGACGACAGACGCTCGACATTGGCCTTGGCGCCGCGAGCGGCCTGCACCAGGGCCAGCAGATCGGCGCCGACCAGCCGCTCGCCCGAGGACAGATCGAGGGTCGCCCCCTCGACGCCCTCGTCGATCAGGTAATTCTCGAGCTCGGAATCGTCCTTCAGGTAGCGAGACTGCCGGCTCTTGGTCGCCTTATAGAGCGGCGGCTGGGCGATATAGAGATAGCCCCGCTCGATCACTTCCGGCATCTGCCGATAGAAGAAGGTCAGCAGCAGGGTGCGGATGTGAGCGCCGTCGACGTCGGCGTCGGTCATGATGACGATCTTGTGGTAGCGCAGCTTCTCGATGTTGAAGTCGTCGCGGCCGATGCCGGCGCCCAGCGCCGTGATCAGGGTGCCGATCTGGTCAGACGACAGCATCTTGTCGAAACGCGCCCGCTCGACGTTCAGGATCTTGCCGCGCAACGGCAGGATCGCCTGGTTCTCGCGATTGCGCGCCTGCTTGGCCGAGCCGCCGGCGGAGTCGCCCTCGACCAGGAAGACTTCGGACTTGGCCGGATCCTTCTCGGAACAGTCGGCGAGCTTGCCGGGCAGCGAGGTGATGTCGAGCGCCGACTTGCGGCGGGTCAGTTCGCGGGCCTTGCGGGCCGCTTCACGGGCGGCGGCGGCCTCGGCGATCTTCTGGACGATCAGCTTGGCTTCGTTCGGGTGTTCTTCGAACCAGGTGCTGATGCCTTCCGCCACCAGGTTCTCCACCGCCGGACGCACCTCGGACGAGACCAGCTTGTCCTTGGTCTGGGACGAGAACTTCGGGTCCGGGACCTTGACCGACAGCACGCAGGTCAGGCCTTCGCGGGCGTCCTCGCCAGACAGCGAGACCTTCTCGCGCTTGATCGCGCCAGAGCTTTCGGCATAGCCGCCGATGATGCGGGTGAGCGCCGAGCGGAAGGCCGCGAGGTGCGTGCCGCCGTCCTTCTGCGGGATGTTGTTGGTGAAACAGAGGACGTTCTCGTGATAGCCGTCGTTCCACCAGAGCGACAGGTCGAGCTCGACATTGTCCTTCTTGCCGCGAACCACGATCGGGGTCTTCAGCAGCGGAGTCTTGGCCTTGTCGAGGTGGCGCACGAACGCCTCGATGCCGCCCTCATAGTGCAGCAATTCGGCGAAGGGCTCAGCCTCGCGGTTGTCCTTCAGCCAGATGTTCACGCCGGAGTTCAAGAAGGCCAGTTCGCGCAGGCGATGCTCGAGCGTCTTGCGGTCGTACTCCACGAACGAGAACGTCTCGGTCGAGGCCATGAAAGTGACCTCGGTGCCCGACAGGAACTCGCCGTTGTCGCGCAGCGGCGCGTCGCCGGTGATGATCAGCGGCGAGACCGCATCGCCGCGGCGGAACTCCATCTCGTGAGTCTTGCCGCCGCGATAGATCTTCAAGCGCAGCCAATCCGACAGCGCGTTGACCACCGAGACGCCGACTCCATGCAGGCCGCCGGAGACCTTGTAGGAGTTCTGGTCGAACTTACCGCCGGCGTGCAGCTGGGTCATGATGACCTCGGCCGCCGAGACGCCCTCGTCCTCATGGATGCCGACGGGGATGCCCCGGCCGTCGTCGGTGACCGTCACCGAACCGTCGGCGTTCAGGATCACCTCGACGCGCGTCGCCCAGCCGGCCAGGGTCTCGTCGATGGCGTTATCGACCACCTCGTAGACCATGTGGTGCAGGCCAGAGCCGTCATCGGTGTCGCCGATATACATGCCCGGGCGCTTACGCACCGCGTCCAGGCCCTTCAGGACCTTGATGGACTCAGCGCCGTACGCGGCCTGTCCGTTGTTCTCGGGCGTGTTGTCGGGAATCTGCGTCTCGTCGGTCATTCGGTATCCAGAATCGCCAGGCTTGAGCCGTCCACATGAACGCCCTGGGCCCGGCCCTTCAAATCCTCGAAGAGATGCTCGTCCGTGCCGGTCAGGAACGCCTGCAGCTTGAGCGCCTCGATTTCGTCGAACAGCGCAGCCCGCCTTCGGCGGTCCAGATGCGCAGCGACCTCGTCTAGCAACAATATAGGGTTTGGAGCCGATTCTGCACGCGAAAGACGCGCCGCCTGACCCAAAACCAGGTTCAAAATCAGGGCTTTCTGCTCACCCGTCGAGCATTCGGCCGCCGGCCTGTCCTTTTCAGCATGGATCACCGCCAGATCGCCCCGATGGGGACCTGTCAAGGCCCTTCCCGCCGACGCATCCCGGTCGCGCGCGGCGGCCAATGCGCCGATCAGCCGCGCCTCGATGTCGGCCAGATCGACGCCCTCGCCCGCCATCCGCTCCCAGTCGCCGGTGAGGGTGAGCCGCGCCTGCGGAAACGGCCGGTCGCCCCGGCTGTCGATCTCGGCCTGTAGCGCCGACAGGGTGTGCGCGCGGGCCGTGGCCATCAGGGCGCCGGCCTCGGCCATTCGCGCCTCCAGGGCCGTCAGCCAGGCCGGATCGGCGGGGCCGTCGGTCAGCAGTCGCATCCGTTCGCGCTGGGATTTCTCATAGGCCGAAGCGTGGGCCGCGTGGCTGGGCTCGGCGGCGAACACCAGCCGGTCGAAGAACCGGCGGCGATCACCCGCCCCCTCCAGGAACAATCGATCCTGGGCCGGGGTCAGCCAGACCTGGCGCTGGTGATCGGCCAGGCGGCCAGGCGGCACGGGCTCGCCCTCCAGCCGCACGGTGCGCCGCGCCGCGCCGGAGGTTTCAATGCCGGTGCCGATCCGCGTCGGCTCGCCGCCCTCTTCGATCACGGCCGCCACGGCCCAGGCGCGGCCCTGGGTCTCGCCGGGCATCCGCCGGCCGAGCTCGGCGCCGACGGCGTTGCGCAGGCCCCGTCCCGGGGTGAACAGGCTGACCGCCTCCAGCAGGTTGGTCTTCCCCGCCCCGTTCGGCCCGACCAGAAACACCGGCCGCCCGTCGAGGGGCAGCTCGGCCCGCTGGTAGGAGCGGAAGTCGGTCAGGGTCAGATGGGTGAAAGCCGTCACGCGCCGGTCATAGCGGGTTTCGCCCCGCCGTCCCAACCCACGGCTCTAGCCGGCCGGCCTTATCGCCACCTTAGCCGTCGCGGGCGCGCGCAACGCCCCGGCAAACCCGGCTTAGACCCGCAGAGGCATCAACACGTATTGGACATTGGGGTCGGTGGGGTCGAGGACCAGGGCGGGGTCGTTGGGGCCGCCGAAGCGGAACTCGGCCTGCTCGGCCCCGATCTGGTCGGTGACGTCGAGCAGATAGCGGGCGTTGAACGACAGTTCGAACGCCTCGCCGTCATAGTCGACCTCGACCTCTTCGACGGCCTGACCAGCTTCCATGTTGCGGACGGTCAGGATCACGCGGCCCGGCTCGATGGCCATGCGCACCGAGCGGCTCTTCTCGGCCGAGATGGTGGCGACGCGGTCCACCGCCTGGGCGAACAGCTTGTTGTCGACCATCATCACCCGGTTGTTGTCCTTGGGGATGACGCGGCTGTAGTCGGGGAAGTTGCCGTCGATGACCTTGGAGGTCAGGGCGGCGCCCGAGAAATCGAGGCGCAGCTTTTGCGGGCTGACCTGCAGATCAACGCTTTCGCCGGCGTCCTCCAACAGGCGCCGGGCTTCGGTGATGGTCTTGCGCGGCACGATCACGCCGGGGGTTCCGGCCGAGCCTTCCGGCGCGGGCATCTCGGCCAGCGCCAGACGGTGACCGTCGGTGGCCACGGCGCGCAGCTTCTGAACGCCGTTATCGACCACGGTGTGGAGATAGAGGCCGTTCAAATAATAGCGGGTCTCTTCGGTGGAGATCGCAAAACGGGTCTTGTCGATCAGCCGGATCAAGTCGCCGACGTCGACGGCGATCGCGGCCGAGAGGCCGTCGGACGACATCACCGGGAAATCGCCCGCCGGCAGCACCGGCAGGTTGAAGCGTGAACGGCCGGCCGCGACCGTCAGGCGCGGATCCTCGCCCGTGAAGCTCAGGGAGACGTCGGCCCCCTCAGGCAGCTTACGCACGATTTCATAGAGGGTGTGGGCCGGCGCGGTGATCTGGCCGGGCTGATCGACCTGGGCCAAGGCCTCGTCGATGATCTCCATGTCGAGGTCGGTGGCTGAGAAGGTCAGCCGGTCGCGTTCCGCCGACAGCAGCACATTGGACAGGATCGGGATGGTGTTACGGCGTTCGACGGCGCTCTGCACATGCCCCAGCGCCTTCATCAGCGCCGCCCGTTCGATCGTAAGCTTCATGGTCTCGTCCGAATCTCCATGCGCCGACGCATCTATGCGTCGTCGCCCCCGCTGGAGGGACTTGCGACATTAGTCAAAATCCCGGCGCGGGAAAGGGGCTGTCGGCAACTGATAGGGGATGATCAGGCAGATGCTATGTCGAAGCGCACCGCCGAACGGCCGAAGTCCACGGCGACGGTCGTGAACTGGGTCAGCAGATCGATGCCCAACATGATGGTCGGGGTGTCGTGCAGGTCCCAAAGCTTGAAGATCGGCATGTCGGTGAAGACCACCGGCACGTTGCCGAGCGTCAAGCCGCCCAGACGAATGAACGGCAAGGCGAGTTGCTGGCCAAAAAAGGACTCGCCGGCGATGGAGATCATTCTGACGCTGACGGTGTTCTGACGCGACGAGGGATCGATGCGCTCGATCAGGCCGCGCAGCGCGGTGTTGCCGAGCGAGAACTGCGACCCGGAATCGATCATCGCGCTGATCTTCCGGCCGCTGATGTCCGCGTCGACAATGGTCAGTTGCCCCGACTTGCGGCGGGCGGGGACCACCACCCGGTTCTTGCCGCTGTTCTCAGCGCGCGATTTCGTAATCTCAAGAGTGTTGCCGGCAAAGCCGAACACCAGCCGCTGGCCCTTCAACCAGTCGATCCCCAGTACGCCGTCGATGTCGAAGCCGCCCATCGGCAGCACCGGCGCCTCGACATTCCTGCGACTGCGCGTGCCGATATCGAGTTGATCGATCATCACGCTGGGCCGCGCCCGGCGGCCGACGATCGTATTGACCATCAGTTCGCGCCCACGCGGCAGGGCCTGCGAGGCCGCCAGCTTCTCGGAGACGCAGGAGACGTTGGCGCCGGTGTCCACCATGAAGCGGAACGGCCCCTTGCCGTTGATCATCACCGGGGCGGTGACCTGCTCGAAAAGCTCCCGGGTGATCGCGATCTGGGTGGGGGTTTCTTCGGGATCGGCCGCTACGGCCGGCGCCACGGGGGGAGCAGGCGTGGGCGGCGCGGCGGGAATCGGATCCTGGACGGAGGCGACAGCGCGGCCTGCCAGCAGAACACCGCCAGCCGCGGCGAGCCGCCCAAGAGCACGTCGGCGAGTCTGTGACCCAGCCAGCACGTCTTCCATCCCTTATGACCTAGGGTGAAGCCTACGCCTGCGCCGGAAAACGGTCAATTTTTCTAACGTGTTAGCTGCAAGGCGCCCCCGCTCGCCCCGGCGTGGCCGGGAACAAGCGGGTTCTGGTCAATCGGGCGGCGAGGAGCCCTCTTCCGTCGCCATCAGGGTCTCGGCGATGGCCCCCATCAGCAGGCGCTGATTGCCCTCGGGCAGGGCCTCGACATAGTCCATCAACCGCCCGGCCAACTCTTCGAGGCGGACATCAGCCTGCTGGGTGTCCGTCGACACCGATCCGACCAGTTCGATGGCGACGAGCGCCACCACGTCGGCGACCTCACGGACCGTAACCGTGGTGGTCTCGAGATCGACCACGGCGCTAAGCGCGGGTGTCGATGGCGCCGCCGGCGCCTTCGCCGTCGTTGGCCGCATAGGGATTGGACCCCGACGCGCCGTCGCCGCCGGGAGCTTCGCCGGTCGAGCCCTTGGCCGCGACCACCACCATGGCCGGGCGGATCAGGCGGCCCAGCAGGTCATAGCCCGGCTGAAGCACCTGGATGACGCCGCCGGCGGCGACCTCGGTGGAGGGCTGCTCCATCATGGCCTGATGCTGGTGCGGGTCGAACTTTTCGCCCTTGGCGGGGTCAATCTGCTTCAGGCCGTTGTTTTCGAAGGCGGTCTGCAACGCCTTCTCGGTCATTTCCATGCCGACCACGAAGTTCTTCAGCACCGGATCGGCGCTCTCGTGCGGGGTGGCGAGGGCGCGGGCCAGGGTGTCGGCGACGGTCAGCAGATCGCGACCGAACTTCTGGATGGCGTAGGCGCGCGCGTCGTTGGCCTCGCGCTCGGTGCGGCGCTTGGTGTTCTCCGCATCGGCGGCGACCCGCAGAATCTGATCCTTCAGCGCCTGGTTCTCAGCGCGCAGGGCCAGCAGTTCTTCGGCCGCGGCGTCCGCGATTTCGTTGAACTCTTCGGCCGGCGTTTGATCGTCGGACATCTTCTAATCCTCTACGTGTTCGTCACCTGGGACAGGACGCGGGCGGTATAGTCCACCAGCGGTATGACCCGGGCATAGTTTAGGCGGGCGGGACCGATCACGCCGATCGCGCCCAACACCTTCTGTCGGCCCGTCATATAGGGCGCGGCGATGACGGCGGAACCCGAAAGGGAAAAGAGTCGCGTTTCGGCGCCGAT
>JBEBYB010000059.1:0-14750 GCA_040391295.1 Phenylobacterium sp.
GCAGGTTGCGCTGGGTCAGGCCCTGCTCGGCCAGCCAGCTGTCGTTATAGACCTTGGACAGGTACTTGGCGCCGGTGTCGCAGACCAGGGTCACCACCCGCTGCGGCTCAGTCTGTTCGCGGCAATAGCGCAGGGCCCCGGCCAGCAGGGTGCCGGACGACGAACCGCCCAGGATGCCGGCCCGGGTCAGCAGTTCGCGGGCCGCGCCGATGCTCTCGGCGTCGGGGATCGTATAGGCCTTGGCGACCAGCGAGAGGTCGCAGTTGGTCGGCACGAAGTCCTCGCCGATGCCCTCGACCACCCAGGAGCCGGGCTCGATCAGTTCGCCGGTGTTGACCAAGGGCGCCAGGATCGAGCCTTGCGGATCGGCCAGCACCATCCTGGTCTTGGGGGAGGCCTGCGCGAAGTAGCGGCCAAGGCCCGTGAGCGTGCCGCCGGAGCCGACCCCGACCACCACGGCGTCCAGGTCGCCCTCCATCTGCTCCAGGATCTCCGGGCCGGTGGTGGTCTGGTGGGCCTTCGGATTGGCCGGGTTGGCGAACTGGTTGATGAAGATCGCGCCGGGGATCGCCGCGGCCAGGGCCTCGGCCATGTCCTGGTAGTATTCGAGGTGGCCCTTGCCGACGTCGGAGCGGGTGATGCGGACATCGACGCCCATGGCCCGCAGGTGCTGGATCTTCTCGCGGCTCATCTTGTCGGGAACCACCAGCAGAATCTTGTAGCCCTTCAGCACGCCGACCTGAGCCAGGCCGAGGCCGGTATTGCCGGCCGTGGCCTCGACGATGGTCCCGCCGGGTTTCAGCGAGCCGTCGGCCTCGGCCGCCTCGATCATCGAGCGGGCGATGCGGTCCTTGATCGAGCCGCCGGGATTGGCGCTCTCCAGCTTCACGAACAGACGGCAGGGGCCGGTGTCGAAGCCGACCAGCTCCACCATCGGGGTGCGGCCGATCAGGTCCAGGGCCGAGGCGGCCGGGGGCGGAAGCGGGAGGGCGGCTCGTGGCATCGGTGGCGGCTCCATGCGGTCGCAGACGGAAACGCCTGGGGGTTGGTTTCCGCGCCATACTCCACAGCATATGGGCGAATTTCCTGACCCGCCTAGACACAACGGCGTTTGCTGATCGCCAAACCGGCGTGGCTGCAGGAAATGGCGCCCGGCCCCCGCGGGGCCACGTCACGGACTTGGCGCGCGGGCCTGTCGCCGCTAAATCGGCGCGCATGGCCAAGACGACCCCTGCGACGCTGGCCCTCGATAAGGCGGGCGTCGCCTATGAACTGCATACCTATGACTACGACCCCGATGCGCCGCGTGTGGGACTGCAGGCGGCTGAAAGCCTGGGCGTGGCGCCTGATCAGGTGCTCAAGACCCTGATGGCCCAGGTGGACGGCAAGCCGGTCTGCGCGGTGCTGGCCTCCGATCAGGAGGTGGCGATGAAGAAGCTGGCCGCCGCGGTCGGCGGCAAGACCGCCCAGATGATGAAGCCGGCCGACGCCGAGCGGATCACCGGCTACCGGGTCGGCGGGGTCAGTCCGTTCGGTCAGAAACGCACGGTCCCCACCGTGATCGACGAGGCCGCCCTGAACCACGAGACGGTGTTCATCAACGGCGGTCAGCGCGGGCTCCAGGCTCGCCTCGCGCCGTCCGACCTGATCGCGGCGCTACACGCAAAGGTCGTCGCCCTGACCTGATAGGCATTGCGTGGGAGGCCTGATCCGGCGTTAAGTTAGCGCTGATAACTTTGGTCGGTCTGTGAGGGCTATCTCCAACATGTACAGGGTTGTTTCGGCGCTGTTGAACGGAGCGGGGTCATGACGCCCGCGACCGCGGAGCGCCGCCGCAACTATCATGTGGGAAATGTGCGCGGACAACTTATGGTTGCCGCTCGAGACATCCTGCACGAGAGCGGCCGTGGCGGGCTGTCCCTGCGCGCCATCGCCGATCGGGCCGGGGTCGCGCCTGGCACTGTCTATTATCACTATGCCGACAAGGCGGCTCTGCTGTCAGGCTTGGCCATCGACGGGTTTCGCCAACTCGCCGACGCCATGCGTGAGGCCTATGACGCCGGCCCGCCGGACGGCGGCTTGCGCACGACGGGCATGGCCTATCTGAATTTCCTGCGTGAGAAGCCCGAGCTCTACGAGTTGATGTACGAGGCGCTGGACGAGGGACGTCGCGACGATGTGATCGCCGCCGAGGCCGAGGCCTTCGCGGTGCTGCGTCAGGCGATCATGGCCGAGTTCGCCGCGGTGCATGCGCCGGAGGTGGCGTCCAAGATCGCCGAGGCGATCTGGGCCTGGGGCCGGGGCATCGCCGTCGTGGCGCTTTCGCGCGGCGATCCGGGCCGTGGACCCAAGGATGAGGCGGTCGAATCGGCCGTTCGCGGCCTGGAGGCTCTGATCCTTCGCCGGTAGGCGATTGGCGTTTTAGCCAATCATTCCGTGTTTTCCAAAGCTTGACCTATTCGCGCCCTGAGGCGACCGCGACCCTTTCGCCACAGGGGCGGGTAAAGTGGGCGCTTGTCGTATTTCGACCTATTCGAACGCCGTTCGAGGCGTCCAGCTTTGGTCATCAAGTACACACGACGGGCGACATAACGCCCGCGTTGGCTGGGAGGTAAAATATGATCCAACCCCTGCGTTTGCGCAGTATTTTCGTCATGGGCGCATCTGTCGCCGCCCTTTCCGCGGCCGCCGCGCCTGCCATGGCCCAGGACGCCTTCACAATTGAAGAACTGGTCGTCACCGCTGAAAAGCGGGAGCAGAGCCTTCAGGACGTGCCGGTCGCCGTCACCGCGTTCACCAGTGAAAAGCGCGACCTTCTGGGCGTCGCCACCGTTGAAGACCTCGCGCGGATTACGCCGAGCGTCGCCTATACCAACAACGACCGTCTCTCGATCCGCGGCTTTGGCCGCCTGACCAACGCCATCGGGACCGATCCCAGCGTTGCGCTCTATTCGGACGGTATCTTCTCCAACTCGATGGCCGACAGCTCGACGCCGTCGCTGTTCATCGAGCGGACGGAAATCCTGCGCGGCCCGCAAGGCACGCTCTATGGCCGTAACTCCATCGGCGGCGCGCTGAACATCATCGGCAAGCGTCCCACCGACGAATTCGACGCCGAAGTTCGCGCCGCGGTCGGCAACTACGGCGCCCACCGCTTCGACGCCATGGTCCGTGGCCCGATCGCCGAGAACCTGCGCTATCTGCTCGGCGCCTCGGTTGAGCGTCGCGACCAAGGCTTCATCAAGAACGAAGGCCCCGGCGGCGACACCGGCGGTCTGAAGCGCTACACCCTCGAAGCTCAGCTCGAAGCGGACCTGGGTGAAAACATCACCGCCCGCCTGCGCTATACGAAGTTCGATTGGGACGACAGCTACGGCGTCGGCAACATCTTCGAGAGCGTGATCACGCCGTTCGACACCGTGTCGGCGACCGGTCTCGGCAACTCGGCGCTCTACTACAACCCGACCAACGGCTATGGCGGGGTGAACCCGTCGGTCGCCGATCCGTACCGGATCAATATGGACCAGACGATGGAGGGCCGGCTCTCCAACCATGAGCGTCTGCACTTCGATATGACCTGGGACCTGGGTTTCGCCACCCTGAAGTACCTGGGTGGCTATCAGGCCTACATCTATAACACCCAGGGCGACGAAGACCGCTCGTCCCGCCAGGGTCTGTTCAGCATCAATGCGGCGACCCCGTTCGGCGCCTATACCGCGACCAACGTCTCGCCGAACCAGCGCTTCTTCTATACCGAGCGGCAAAAGTGGTGGTCGAACGAGATCAACCTGTCGTCCAACTCGGACGGCCCGGTTCACTGGATCGCTGGTCTCTATCAATACCAACAGCAGTATAGCCAGCCGCAGGGTCTCCGCGTTCTGGGCGACGCCTCGATGCTGACGCCGATCAGCCTGGCGACCGCCAGCGCCGCGGCTCCCAACCCGAACGGCAACTACCTGTTCGTGGACGGCACGCTGGAAGTGAAATCCTACGCCGCCTTCGGTCAGGTCGATTGGGAATTCGCCGAGAACTTCACCCTGACCGCCGGCCTGCGCTACTCGGTCGATGAAAAGTCCGGCACCGACTCGGCTCGTTATGTTTCGCGTAGCCCGACCACCACCACCCTGCTGCAGCAGTTCGGCAAAATCCCGGCGGCCATTGGCCAAGGTATGGCGGTCGACTTCACCACCTTCGTCATCTGCGGCGCGGCGACCCTGGCCGACTGCCAGAAGAACCCTGACTACGCCAACCTGCGCGCGGGCCAGAACGGCACGCTCACCCGCGACCTTAAGGCCGACTACGACGCCTGGACCGGCACCCTGGGCGTGCAATGGCAGCCGAGCAGGGACACCAACGCCTACGCCCGCTATAGCCGCGGCTACAAGTCGGGTGGTTGGCTGGCCTCGAACGGCTTGACGCCGCAGCCCTACGCCGACCCGGAATATGTCGATAACTACGAAGTCGGCTTGAAGCAGACGATGCTCAATGGCCGCCTGCAAGTGAACTCGGCGATCTTCTATGCTGACTACAAGGGCTTCCAGGCCCCGATCAGCGTGATCCTGAACGCCGCGACCGGCTCGACCGGCACGCAGTTCCTGAACCTCGACGCCCGCAACTGGGGTGTTGAGCTTGAGGCTCAGTGGGCGCCGATCGACAACCTGTTGATCTTCGGCAGCTACGCCTACCTGAACGCCGAGATCAAAGAAGGTTGCTGCTTCGTCGACACCAACGACCCGCGCGCCGTGAGGCCCGGCGCCAATCCGGTCGGCCCGGCGGGCCCGGCTCGACTGCAAGATCTGGTGGGCAACCGCCTGCCGATGACGCCGGAAAACAAGATCAACCTGGGCGCCAACTACACCTTCAACTTCTCGCCTGGCTCCCTGACGATCGGCGGCACCTACACCTACACCGGCGATCAGCAGACCTCGATCTTCAGCCAGGCGAACTACACCGCCCCGTCCAACGAGATCGTGGATTTCCGCGCGCTCTGGAAGGACGCCGGCGACCGCTACACGATCATCGGCTTCGTGAAGAACGCCTTCGACGAAGTGGCCTATCAGAGCTCGAGCGCGTCATCCCTGACCGCGAACGACACCTATCGTCGGACCGTGAAGCTGAACTTCCCGCGCACCTACGGCGTGGAATTCCAGTACCGCTTCTAAGGGCGATAGCTCTTTGACCTCTGGGGCGTCGCGGGAAACCGCGGCGCCCTTGTCGTTTGATAGGTCCGGTTCGGATTTCTTCTTGGGGAAGGTCGGGTGTTCAAGCGATCTGGCGCTGTGCCTAGCTCAGTGAGGAGCGCAGCATCCAGACGTGTTTCTCGTGGGCGGTGAGGCGATCTGAAATCAGGCTGGCGCTGACCTCGTCGCCGGCTTCCTGCGCCGCCGGCAGGTTGGCGTAGAGCGTGGCGATCAGGACTTCATGGCTCTCGATGAGATCCTTGAGCATCGCCTCGGCGTTCTTGGCCGGGTCGCCGTCCTTGATCGCCGACAGATTGCCAAACGCGCCATAGCCTTGCGGGGCCAGTTCGCCCAGGGCGCGGATGCGCTCGGCGATTTCGTCGATGGCCGTCCACATCTCGGTGTACTGCGCCATGAACAGCGTGTGCAGCTGGGAGAAATTCGGACCCCGGACGTTCCAGTGGTAGCCGTGGGTCTTCAGATAGACCGCGTAGCTGTCGGCCAACAGCTTCGACAGGCCTTCGGCGACCGTCTTGCGGTCTTTCGCACTGGGTCCAGTGTTCACGCTCATCTCATAGCTCCCATTCTTAAGCTTCGACGCTCGCCAAACGAACGTCTGTCGGCGAGGTTCCCTTGGCCTCGATCCGCGCCCAGGCCCGTTCGTGCAGGACGAAGGCGATGGTCTGGAAAATCGGTTCGATCATCCCGATCGCCAGGGCCGCGCGCCAGTCACGCGTCAGGGCGTAGGCCACGGTGATAGCCACCACAAGGTGCATCATACTGTAGCTGAACGTCTTCTTGGCGGTGTGCATCGTTCCAGACCAACTTGCGAATAAGTCGCAATATAATCTTCTGGCGGCGGATGGGAAGAGGCCCGCCATGAGATTTTCTTTGGTTCGCGAGCGATGGCTTATCGCTTGGCGCCGGAGGCATTTCGCTTATCGTTGTTCACCTGACCGCCCGACAGAGGCGGCATGGGAGGAGCAAGCGATGAAGTTCACCTGGTTCAACCTGATGCCATGGCCGTATCTGCCGGACGATTTCCGGGAGAAGAACCGGTCGGTCTGGGTCGATATCGACCAGCGCCTATTCGACCCGGCCAAGAGCCATGAGGTCTACAACACCTATATGGACCTGCTCGAATACGCCGACACGCTCGGCTTCGACGGGGTCGGGGTGAACGAGCATCACCAGAACGGCTACGGCATCATGCCCTCGCCCAACATCATCGCCGCCGGCCTGGCGCGCCGCACCAAGAACGCCGCCATCGTCGTGCTGGGCAACTCCATCGCGCTCTATAATCCGCCGGTCCGCGTGGCCGAGGAATTCGCCATGCTGGACTGCATCTCCGGCGGGCGGCTGGTGGCGGGCTTCCCGGTCGGGACCTCGATGGACACCAACTACTGCTACGGCCAGATCCCGTCGCTGACGCGCGAGAAGTACCAGGAAGCCCATGACCTGATCATCAAGGCCTGGACCACCCGCGACCCGTTCGCCTGGAACGGCCGCTACAACAAGCTGCGGCACGTCAACATCTGGCCGCGCCCGATCCAGCAGCCCCGTCCCCCGGTGCACATCCCCGGCGGCGGCTCGGTCGAAACCTACGACTTCTGCATCGACAACACCTATTCGTACTCCTACCTCAGCTTCTCCGGCTACCTGCGGGCCAAGGCCCTGATGCAGGGCTACTGGGATCGGGTCGAGGAGCGCGGCGCCCCCGACAAGTCGCCCTATCGCGCCGGTTTCGCCCAGACCATCCTGGTGGCCGAGACCGACGAGGAGGCCGAGCGGCTCTATTCCGAGCACGTCAGCTACTTCTACAATCGCTGCCTGCACGTCTATCCGGGCTTCGCCGACGCGCCCGGCTACCGCACCATCAAGACCATCCAGTCCGGCGCGCTCTCGCAGTACGCCCCGCCCAAGGGCGGCGGTTACACCGAGCTGACCTGGAAGGATCTGGTCGAGCAGGGGCACATCATCGCCGGCAGCCCTGAAACCGTCCGTCAACGGATGGAGGACCTGATCAAGGGGCTGAACGTCGGCAACATCTTCTGCCTGATGCACGTCGGAAACATGCCCGCCGACAAGTGCATGTATTCGACCCGGCTGTTCGCCGAGAAGGTGATGCCCAAGCTGCGCAACATGTTCCCGGACTTCGCCGACGACGACCGCTTCTGGGCCAAGCCGCTTGAAAACCGGGTGACCTCCGGCTCGCTGCCGGGCGAGTTCCCGACCAGCGCCTCGCTCGCCAAGACCTACGCCTAAGGGGAGCGGGAAACATGGAACTGAAAACCGTCCAAACCCGCCACGTCCCGGTCCGCTATTTCGAGGGCGGAACCGGCCCGGACCTGGTCTATCTGCACGGCGCCGGTGGCGTCACCGCCGAGGACCCGTTCCTCCAGGCGCTAGCAGCCCAGCACCACGTCTATGCGCCGTTGATCCCCGGCTACGGCGACAGCCAGGAGGCGCCGGAGATCCGCGACATGCTGGATTTCACCCTCCACACCTGGGACGTGGTCGAGGCGCTGGGCCTGAAGGATCCGATCCTGGTCGGCCATTCGATGGGCGGCATGATCGCCGCCGAGATGGCCGCCGTGGCCCCCAACGACGTCTCGCGCCTGGCGCTGATCTGCCCGGCCGGCCTCTGGGACGACGACCACCCGATCGCCGACATCTTCTCGCTGCTGCCGTTCGAGATGCCGGCGATCCTGTTCCACGACGCGGTGGCCGGCGCGGCCATGCTGACCGCCGGGCGCAATGTCGAGGACCCCAACTTCCTGCAGACCTATCTGGTCAACAACGCGCGCCAACTCGGCATGGCCGGCCGCATCCTGTTCCCGATCCCCGAGCGCGGCCTGGTCGAGCGGCTCTACCGGATCAAGGCCAAGACCGTGATCGTCTGGGGCGACAGCGACCGCCTGGTGCCACCGTTCTACGCCCACGGTTTCAAGAAAGGGATCGCCGGCTCCGAACTAGTCTCGATCCCCGAGGCCGGCCACATGGTCATCGTCGAGAAGACGCCGGCCGTGGTCGAGGCGGTCGGGCGGCTGGGATGAGGCCGGCGCTCGCCTAGGGCGCTGAGCGTCAACGATATGAATGCGAGCCCGATGGCGCCCATTTCCGGCCATCGCGCTTTGGGGGAGAATGCTTGAAGCACCTAGTCTCGCTGGCCGCCGCCAGCCTGATCCTCGCCGCCTGCGCGCCGCAGTCCGGGCCGCCGGCCGACCCGGCCAGCCTCGCGCCCGCCGATCCGCGCCTGGCCGAGCTCTATGCCGGCTCCTGCAAGGCCTGCCATGTGGTCGCCGACTCCGGCGCGCCGCTGGCGGGCGACGCCAAGGCCTGGGCGCCGCGCTGGAAGCAGGGCGAGGCGGTGCTGCTCGACCACGTGGTCCAGGGCTACAAGGCGATGCCGGCCATGGGCCAATGCGCGTCCTGCACGCCAGACGACTTCAAGGCCCTGACCCGCTTCCTGGCCGGCCAGGAGGGCAAGCCGTGATCTCGCGCCGCACCGCCCTGATCGCCGGCGGGGCCGGCGTCGTCGCCGCGGCCGGCGGCGGGGTCTATCTGGCCGCCCGCGACAAGCCCGAGCCGCCGGCTCCGCCCAGCGTCGACGCCAAGAACCACCTGCTGTGGCGCAACTGGTCGGGCATCGCCTACGCCTATCCGGCGGTCCGCAGCGCGCCGCGCGACGAGGCGGCGGTGGCCGCGGCGCTCAAGACCTCCATCGCCCCGGTGCGGGTCGCCGGCGCGGGCCACTCCTTCACCGCGCTCGTGCCGACTGACGGTACGTTGATGACCCTCGACAATCTCGCCGGCGTATCGGGCTGGCAGGGCGACGAGGCCGTGGTCTGGGCCGGCACGCGGCTGGGCGCCCTGGGGCCGGCCCTGGCCGAACGCGGCCGGGCGATGGCCAATCTGCCGGACATCAACAAGCAGTCGCTCGGCGGTTGCCTGGGCACCGCCACCCACGGGACCGGCGCCACGATCCAGGCGATCCACGGCGACGTCACCGCCCTGCGGCTGGCGACGGTCTCGGGCGAGGTCATCGAGTGCGACGCGGCGACCAACCCCGACATCTTCCAGGCGGCCAGGGTTTCGCTCGGCGCGCTGGGCGTCATCACCCAGGCCCGGCTGAAGACCATCGCCAACCGCAACCTGCATCGCAAGGTCTGGGTCGAACCCTTCGAAGAGACCCTGGGCAAGGCCGAGACGCGCTGGGCCCAGCACCGTAATTTCGAGTTCTACGCGGTGCCGTTCACCGGCCTGGCGGCCAATATCTCGCACGATGAGACCGACGCCCCGCCGCTGGCGCGCGGCCCCGACACCGATAGCGCCTTCCTGGAGGTGCTGAAGCAGCTTCGCAACCTGACGCGGTTCTCAGCTCCCCTGCGCAAGTCGGCGGCTCAGGCCTTGCTGGGCTCGGCCAAGCCGGAGGAGGCGATCGACCAGGGCTGGAAGCTGCTCTCGACCGAGCGCCCGGTGCGCTTCAACGAGATGGAGTTCCACCTGCCGGTCGAAAATCACCTGGCCGCGCTGAAGGAGGTGGTGGCGACCATCGAGGCCAAGCGCCCCGATGTGTTTTTCCCGATCGAGGTCCGCCGCATCGCCGCCGACGATGCGTGGCTGTCCCCGTTCCAGGGCGGGCCGCGCGGCTCGGTCGCCGTCCACTGCCATTACAAGGACGACTACGACTTCCTGTTCGAGCTGATCCAGCCGATCTTCCTGAAGCACGGCGGCCGTCCGCACTGGGGCAAGCTGCACAGCCTCAAGGCTCGCGAACTGGCGCTGCTCTATCCGAACTGGAACGACTTCCTGGAGGTTCGCCGCCGGCTGGACCCGGATGGCCGGCTGCTCAATCCCTATCTGAAGGCGCTGTTCGGGCTCTGAGGGCGCGGCGCGGTCTGGAGGGCCGGGCGCCCTCAGGCCCGGTTTCGTGGGAACTGTGCTAAGCTGCCCGGCATGACCGAAAAACCAGTTGAGAAACCCGCCACCGCCGCCATGTCCGCTCTGCGTCACCGTCCCGGTGGCTTCGCCAATGCCAACCTGAACAGCAAGGGCGGCATTCACCGCAGCGAGAAGGCCGCCTCCGCGCGGTCGGCCGCCAGGTCCAAGCCGTGGTCGGGCGCTAAGCCCTGATCAGCGGCTGATCGCCTGACAGCATCAGGGCGTTGAAGCGCTCACCCATCAGCCGATAGCCTTCGGTGTTCGGGTGCAGGTCGTCGGGCAGCATATGCGCGTCGGCCGCCCCGAACAGCGATAGGCCGTCCAGATACCGGATCGCAGTGTCCCCGGCCGCCACCCGCGCGGCCACCACCTCCTGCAGCAGTTGCCGCATCCGCACCAGCGACGGCCCGCCCAAGGAGCCTTCCTCTTCGCGGCCCGGCGAGTAGATCGGCGAGGCGACGACCAGCGGGGTCGTCTTGTGCCGCTCGCGGATAATCGAGATCATGGCGTGGGCCGAGTCCGGGAAGGTCCGCTCCCGCAGTTGCCCGCCGTCGAACACGTTGATCCCCAGCTTCAGCACGACGGCGTCGGCCGAACTGTCGCGGATGATCCGCGCTGCCTGCCCCGAGAGCAGGCAGGAGCCAGCCCAGCCCAGATTGAGATGGTCCAACCCGGCCAGGCGCGCGGCCACCGCCGGCCAGCCGTTGCTGGCGCCCTGCGCTTCCATGCAATGGGTGATCGAGCTGCCGTGGAACAGGATGCGCGGGCGTGGGTCCGGGACCGGCGTCGCCGTCGCGCCGTCGTCCAGTTCAAGCCCGGTGATCGAGACGGTCGCCGACTGCGGCAACCAAAGCTCGACGATCTTCTCGCCGGCCGGCAGGCCGTCGAAGGCCACTGAAAAAGCCTCGTCGCCCTCCAGCGTGCCGGTCTCCAACAGGATCGTGGCCCCGCCTTGCCCATAGTCGCGGGCGAACAGTTCACCATCCACATAGAGATCGTAGGCGCCGCGTCGCTCATCGCCCGCGGGCTGCGCCAACAGCCGCTGCGTGGCGTTCAGCTTCAGGCTGCGCGAGGTGGTCGACAGTCGCACCCGGCAGGCCGCGGCGCAGGACCCGACCCAGCGGTTGAACGGATCATAGAAGCCGAGCTCGGCGACCGGCAGGCGCAGCGGCTGCAATGAATCGCGCCGACGCCGCACATCGACCTGGCCGGTCAGCAACGGTTCGATCTCGTCCAGGGACAAGGATTTCATGAGCGCCTCCCAGCACCCCTTGTAGGGGCGCCCTCAGTTCGGGTGAAGGGCGATCGGCGCGTCGGGGTCCGCGGGCATGGCGGGACGCGGCGGCGTGAAGGACGGCGCGGTGGTGACGGGCGGCGGCGGCGGCGGGGCGATGGCCTGGACAGGGGCCGGCGCCGGCAGCTCCAACCGGGGCGGCGCGGCCTCTGCGGGCCTGGCGACCAGCTCGGCGCGACGCGGCGCTGGAGCGGCGGCGGCCTTCGTCGGCGGGGCGACCTTCGGCGTCGGCGCAGGCTTGGCGGCTACCTGTACCGGCGCTTCAACGATCGGCGGGGCGGCTGGCTCGGCGATGACCGGCGGAGCGGTCGCCGGCAGGGCGACAGGCGCCGGCGCGCCGCCAGCGGTCAGCATGAAGTACGCCGCCAGGCCGCCGAGCGCCGCGAGGCCTGCGCCGAGACCGATGAGCATCGGCGTCCGTGACGGCTTTGCGGGCCGGCGGGCGGCGGCCATCGTGACGGGCGCCGGTTCAGGTTCGGGCGCCGCCGCAGGCGCCGGAGCAACTGGAGCCGTCGGACGGGCGGTCAGGGGCGCAGGCGCCATGGCCGGGGTGGGCGTCGGGGGCGGCGCCGCAGGTTGCGGAGCCGGCGCGCCCGCGATCGGCCGGGTCGCAACCGGCGTCAGCGTTCGTGCGCCTGGCATGGGGCGGGTGGCCAGCGGCCTCGGCGCCGCGCCTTGCGGCGTCATCGAGCCGCCGCTGAGGATGCCCGAGGGCCGCGTCGGCGCGGTCGAGAACGACTTGGGCGCCGGCTTGGGCGGAGCGGGCGCGGGTTCGGGCGGCGGCGCGCTGGCCGCGGTGGACTTGGGCAACGGCCCGATCCGCATCCGCCCTTGGGACGGCAGGCGTCCCCAGGGGCTTGAACGCGTGAACGGGTTGTCCGGGTCGGGCGGCAGCATCGGCGATCTCCAGCGCCGGTCGGTTGGCGCCGCGCGACTCTAGTCCAGACTTCGACGGTTGTTAGGCGCCGACTATCGCTGGGCCGTGCGGATTGGCGCGCCTGATGCTTTTGTCGCACAGCTGCTGGGCTCCATCATGCCGTGCATGGCCAGGCAGAAGATGTCCTCATAGTAGGGGCCGGCGCTGGCTAGGCACTGATAGAGGTTCAGCTTGGCCACCCGCAGGCACATGCCGCTCTTGGGTTCGTGTAGCAGGCTCTTGGCCTTGGCCCCGTCGCCCAGCACGGTCAGGGCGGCGACCGCCAGGCCGCGGGCCACCACCGGGCTCGCCGGCCCGCCGCGCCGTCCGCTGTCGGACACCGCCGCATAGAGCCTGGCCTCGTCGCCCGCGACCGGTCGATAGCCGGCGCTGGAGATCTGCTTGACCCGGGTCAGGCGCGCCTTGGCGTCGGGCACGAAGACCTGCGACCAGGCCTGGTGCTGGATGCTGTAGGAGACCTTCTTGACCCGCATGCCGCTGGCGTTCAGCGCCTCGCCCTGGCGATAGAGCGCCGCATTGGCGCGCGCCGCGCCGGAGTCGGCGCCGGGCAGGGCGGTGGCCAGGTCCGGCCGCGCGATCAGCCGCTTGGCGAGGTGGCCGTCCTTGCCGGCCTTGCGGACGCCGGCCACGAATTTCGGATCCTGCAAGGCGGCGACGGCGGCATAGGCGATCATGCCGGCCTCCATCTGCTTGGGATCGTAGGCCGAACCGACCCGCAGGCCCTCGGTGACCGCGGCGGGGCCGGGGAACTTGTCGTCGATGGCGCGCGCATTGCGCATGAAGGCCTCGAAGGCGCTGGCCTGGGCCTCGATCTGGCGATCGGCGCGGACCGCCTGGCCGGCGCCCCGTTGCGGCGGCGTGGCCGCGCAGCCGGCCAATAGAATGGCGACGGCTGCGGCCGTGAGGCCCAGCCTGATCTTGAAGTCCATGACGGACCCTCCCGTACTAAAAGGGCCCCCCCGTCATGAGGTGGACTTCACCCGTTCATCATGAAGGAACGGTTTCCAAGCTTGGCCTTGGAGCGCCGCCGAACTGCGCCCTAGGACGACAGGATGTCGGCCAGCGAGGGCTCGTCGGGGTTCTGCAGTTTGGTGAACAGCAGCTTGTCGATCCGGCGGTCGTCCATGTCGATCACCTCGACGCGGTAGTCGCCGATCTGGAACACGTCGCCCTCGGTGGGCAGGCGGCCGACTTCGTGCAGGATCAGGCCCGCCACGGTGTGGAAGTGGCTGGTCTCGCTGAAATCGGCGCTCAGCGCCTTGGCCAGGTCATCGACGTCGGCGCGGCCGTCCACCAGGAAACTGCCGTCCTCGCGGCGCAGGATCGTGGTCGGCTTCTCGGCGTCGTGGCCTTCGTCGAAGTCTCCGGCGATCATTTCCAGCAGGTCGGTCGGGGTGACGACGCCTTCCAGCGCGCCGAATTCATCGACCACCAGGGCCATGTGCAGCGGCGTCTGCTTCAGCAGGTCGAAGGCGCGCAGCAGCGAGGTGGTTTCGACGATGTAGAGCGGCGTGGCCATGATCTTGGCGATGTCCAGCGGGGCGCCGTCCAGCAGGGTGTCCAGCACGTCGTTCTTGTGGATCACCCCGACCGGCTCCTCCACGTCGGCGCCGCTGGTCACGACGATGCGCGAATAGGGGCAGGCGCGGATGTCTTCCTTCTGCTGCTCGGGCGTGTCGGACAGCGAGATCCAATAGACGTCGCGACGCGGGGTCATCGCGACCCGCACCTGCCGGTCGCCCAGACGCAGCACCTCGCCGATCATCGCCTGTTCCTCAGGCTCGATCAGGCCGGCGCTCGCGCCCTCGGCCAGGGCGCTCTCGACCTCTTCCTGGGTGATCTTCTCGCCGCGCTGATCGCGGATGCCCAGCAGGCGCAGCACGCCGACCGTCGAGGCCGTCAACAGGCTGACGAACGGGCCCATCGCCTTGGCCATGACGGTCAGGGGACGGGCCACCAGCGCGGCGATGGTCTCCGGAAAGGCCATGGCGAAGCGCTTGGGCACCAGTTCGCCGACGATCAGCGACAGATAGGTGATGATCACGACCACGACGGCGGTCGAGATCAGCTCGGAATAGTCGTGCAGCGCCGGGATGGCCTCGAGCATGGTGTCGAGTTCGCCGGCGATGGTCGCCTGGCCATAGGCGCCCGACAGAATGCCGATCAGGGTGATGCCGACCTGGACGGCCGCCAGGAAGCGGGTGGGGTTTTCAGATAGGCGGAGCGCGGCCGCCGCACCCTTGTCGCCCCGCTCGGCCCGGCTTTGCAGCTTCGCGCGTCGGGAGGACACCACGGCCAATTCGGACATGGCGAACAGGCCGTTGAGCACCAGAAGGAGGAGCACGACAGCCGAGGCGAAGACGATCATTAAAGTGCGGATCCAGGCGAGGCCCTC
>JBEBYB010000060.1:0-14622 GCA_040391295.1 Phenylobacterium sp.
AGGCGATGCCGAGCGCGGACTTCGTCTATCTGGCCGACCAGGCCAATGCGCCCTATGGCGGGCGCGAGGGCGAGGAGATCGTCGACCTGACCCGGCGCGGCTGCGAGACTCTGTTCGCGCAGGGCTGCGACCTGGTGGTCCTGGCCTGCAACTCCGCCTCCGGCATCGCTCTGCGACGGCTGCAGCAGACCTGGCTCCCGACCTATCGCAAGCAACTTGGCCGGCCGGTGAACATCCTTGGCATCATCGTCCCCACCATCGAGGCGGCCACCGGCGTGCCGTGGGAGCACGAGGCCGAGCGGCGCGGGGAGAAGGTCGAGAAGCTCGACATCCTGGCGGTGTTCTGCACGCCGGCGACCGCCCGCTCGCGGGTCTATGAGATCGAGATCGACAAGCGCCGGCAGGACGTGGCCGTCTTCGCCGAGCCGTGCCCGGAGCTGGCGGCGATGATCGAGACCGGGGCGGGCGCGGTGGAGCTGGCCACCGCCATCGAGGGCCATGTCGCGGCGATCACCACCCGCATCGGCCGCGCGCCGGATCGGGCGATCCTGGGCTGCACCCACTACGAGATCGTCGCCGACATCTTCCGGGCCGCGCTCAAGCCGGGCACGCCGCTGATCCACCAGCCGGGCGCGACCGCCGCCGCCCTGGCGGACTATCTCGCCAAGCATCCCGAGTACCGCGCGGGCGAGAGCGGCTCGCGCCGGTTCCTGACCACCGGCAAGCCCGGCGCCCAACACACCCTGGTGGAGACGTTCTGGGGCGCTCCGCTAAGCTTCGAAGCGGTTTAGCCTCTTTTCCTCCCCCATTTTGATGGGGGAGGGGGACCGCGAAGCGGTGGAGGGGGCAAGACCGGACGCGGAGCAGGCAGGGCTATCGCATATGGGGCCGGCCGGCTGGCGTTCCGATCGTCATCCCCGGCCGCGTATGCGTGCCGGGGATCCATACACATTGGCCTATCCGGCGTGTTCGGTGGTTATGGATGGCCGGGTCCTGCCGGCCATGACGAACACATAGAGAAAACCCATAGGCGATAGCCCCGGGCGAAGGCGCTGACCTAGGAGGCCGCGGCGGCCTCGGCGGCGATCACGCGGCTGACCGCATTGACCACCGCGCCGATGCGCAGGGCGGCCTGGATCGCGGTGTTGGGGACGGTGTGCTTCTTCAGCTCGGACTCGTGAGCGTCCAGGCACATGCCGCAGCCGTTGATCGCCGAGACGGCGGTGGACCACAGTTCGAAGTCGATCTTGTCGACGCCCGGATTGGCCAGGATGTTCATCCGCAGCTTGGCCGGCAGGGTCTTGTATTCCGGGTTCGAGAGCAGGTGCAGCGTCCGGTAATAGACGTTGTTCATGCCCATGATCGCCGCGGCGGCCTTGGCGGCGGTGGCGGCTTCCTCGGACAGGCCCGCGTCACGCGCGGCGGCGTCCACGGCCTTGATCACGGCCGGCGTGCCGATCGCATAGGCCGAGGCGACGAACGTGCCCCACTTCTGCTGGTCGGTCAGGAGGGTTTCCGAGGCCAGGCTCGACAGGTTGAGACTCAGGTCCTTGGCATAGGCGGGCAGCGACTCGCGCAGGGCGTCGAGCGACATGGCGGACTCCTAGATTCGTAAAAAACGGGGGTCCGGGAGGCGCGGGGAGATCGCGCGCTCCCGGACGAGGCGACGTCGGAGCAGCTCAAGCTTGAGCGAGCCGCTCCCTTAGGGCTGGAGGACCCTTACGCCGCCAGGGTGTCGCCGCCGACCGCGCGGTTGCACGGGCACAGTTCGTCGGTCTGCAGGGCGTCGAGGACCCGCAGGGTGTCGGCCGGGTTACGGCCCACGTTCAGGTTGGTCACATAGACGTGCTGCACGACGTTGTGCGGGTCGACCACGAAGGTGGCGCGCAGGGCCACGCCCTCGTCTTCGTTCAGGACGCCGAGCGCCCGGGCGAACTTGCCGGAGTTGTCGGCGAAGTTCCAGATAGGCAGGCTGTTGAGGTCCGGGTGCTCCCGGCGCCAGCCGAGCTTGGAGTGCTCGTTGTCGGTCGAACCGCCGAGCACGACAGTGTCACGCTCTTCGAACTGGCTGTTCAGACGCGCGAATTCGGCGATCTCGGTCGGGCAAACGAAGGTGAAGTCCTTCGGGTAGAAGAAGATGACCTTCCACTTGCCGGGGAAGGATTCGTTGTTGAGGGTCTCGAAGGCGCTTTCGCCGTTTTCCTCGTGACGGTTGAACTTCGGCTTCACGCCGACAACCTTGAACTCAGGCAGCTTTTCGCCAACGCCCAGCATAGTGTGTCTCCATTTGATTTGAACTGTTCGGCCGAGGCCGTGCCAGTGAGATAGGGACCCCGCCGACAAATAGCCAATCGATTGTTTATGGAAGTTGGATAGAATTTTCCTATATGTAGGTCGTGAACCTGCCCACCCTTCGCCAGATGCAGTACCTCAAGCTCCTCGCCGAGCATGGCTCCTTCGGCCGTGCGGCCGAGGCCGCGCACGTCACCCAGCCGACGCTGTCGGCCGGGGTGCAGGAGCTTGAAAAGACCCTGGGCGGTCCGGTGGTGGATCGCGCGCGTTCGGGGGTGATCCTGACCGCGATCGGCGAGGTCGCCCTGGTCCGGGCGACCACCATCCTCAACGAGGCCGAGGAGATGGTGCAGTCGGCGCGCAACGCCGGGCACCCCCTGACCGGCCGGTTCAGGCTGGGGGTCATTCCCACCGTCGCGCCCTATCTGCTGCCCAAGGCGCTGCCGCTGTTGCGGACCCGGTTTCCCAAGCTGAGGCTCTATCTGCGCGAGGACCTGACCCATCGCCTGATCGCCTTGCTGAAGGCCGGCCAACTCGACGCCGCCTTGATCGCCTTGCCCTACGACATGGCCGGGCTCGCCCACGCCCACGTCTCCAACGACGAACTGCTGGCGGCCCTGCCGAGCACCCACCCGCTGGCCGATGCGCGCGAGGCGCCGCCCTCGGCCATGGAGAGCGACGACCTGATCCTGCTGGAGGACGGTCACTGCCTGCGCGACCACGCGCTCGCCGCCTGCGGTCTGCGGCCGCCCAAGGCGACAGGGGAGGAGGAGGCGTTCGCCGCGACCTCGCTGCCGACCCTGGTGCAGATGGTGGGCTCGGGCCTGGGCGTCACCTTCCTGCCGGCCATGGCGGTGGCCGCGGGCCTCGCCGACACCGCCGACATCTCGGTCATGCCGCTGCAGGCCGATCATCCCAGCCGCGAAATCGTCGTCGCCTGGCGCGCCGGTTCGAGCCGCGCGGCCGAAGGGCGGTTGCTGGCCGAGACGCTGCGCGGGGCTTGAGACCGGCTGAGGCGAAGAGCAGCTGAGATAGCCGCTCGTCAGCAGAGCGCCGCTGCGTAGCGCCCGCTCACCTAGCCTCTCCCGAGGGAGGGGAACCGGCGTGTTCCACCCCCACCAGTTCGTCATGGCCGGCCGCTTGAGCCGGCCATCCATAGACTCTGCGGTCGGTGATTTTCTGGGTCGGCGGCGGGTATGGATCCCCGGGTCAAGAGCCCGGTGATGACGAGCTTGGAGGGGGAGGGATTCTCGGCCTCGACGAGCGCCGCTGCGCGGCACATCTAAAAGCTATCTAAGATATATCTTGAAATCAGATCCGGTCGCGATATATCTTGCATATCGACATATCTAAATAGGATCTAAAATGTATCGACATCACATGAAACGACATGAACACGAGCACCGCGCCCGCGGCGCGTTCGGCGGTTTTGGCCGCGGCGGGGAACGTCACGGGCATGGTCCGCGCGGCGGCGGGGGCCGGATCGGGCGCCTGCTTGAGCACGGCGATCTGCGCTTCGTCATCCTGGCCCTGCTGAAGGACAAGCCCGGCCACGGCTACGAACTGATCCGCGCCCTCGAAGAGCGCACCGGCGGCGCCTATCGGCCGAGCCCCGGCGTGATCTATCCGACCCTGAGCTTGCTCGAGGACGAAGGTTTTGTCCGTCAGACCGGCGCGGAAGGTGGTCGCAAGGCCTATGAGGTCACCGACGCCGGCTCCGAGGCCCTGGAACGGAACCGCCTCGCGGTCGACGCGGTTTTCGCTCGGTTGGACGAGGCCGCTCAATCCTCGCCGCGATCTTCCCCGCGCGTGGAGCGGGCCATGCAGAACCTCGGCGTCGCACTGAGGCTGCGGCTGCAGGGCGAGCGTCCGACCGACGAGCAGATCGACGCCATCGCCGCGGCGCTCGACGAGGCCGCCGCCAAGATCGAGCGGATATGAGCATGGAGGCCAAGATGAAATCCAGCGCCACGATCCCCACGGCTGAGGCTCAGCGCTACCTGGTGCAGCTCTGCAAGCACTTCGGCCACAAGGTCCCGGCCAGCTACGAGGGCCACGAGGGGCGGATCACCTTTGAGATGGGCGAGGCGTCGATGCGCGCCTCGCCCGAGACCCTGATGATCGTCAGCCAGGCCGCTGATCCCGAGGAGCTGGGCCGGCTCGAACAGGTCATGGAAAGCCACCTCAAGCGTTTCGCCTTCCGCGAGCCGGAGATGGCCGTCGACTGGCGTCGCGGGGCCTGAAGCCCCGGCGCCTCAGTCCATCAGCTTCTGGCTCAGATACACATAGTGTCGGGCCCAGCGCTTGGCGTTGAGCTCGGGGTCGGCGTCATTGGCGTGACCCCCGAAGGTGTTCTCGTAATAGAGATAGGGGTAGCCGAGCGCCTCCAGCTTGGCGGCGAACTTCCGCGCATGGCCCGGATGGACCCGGTCGTCGCGGGTGTTGGTGGTGATGTAGGGCTCGGGATATCGCTGGCCCGGCTTCAGGTTCAGGTAGCCGTCGTACTTGGCGATGAAGGCGCGGTCCTCCGGCACGTCCGGATCGCCGTATTCGCCGACCCACGAGGCCCCCGCCGAGAGCTTGTGATAGCGCAGCATGTCCACCAGCGGGCTTTCCACCACGACGGCGTTCCAAAGCTCCGGATGCTGGGTCATCGAGACGGTGGTCAGCACCCCGCCGTTCGAGCGTCCATAGATGCCGAGCCGGCGCGGCGAGGTGATCTTGCGGGCTTCCAGATCGCGGGCCACGGCGGCGAAGTCGTCGAAGGCCAGCTGGCGCTTCTCGCGCAGCACCGACTGGTGCCAGGTCGGGCCGAACTCCCCGCCGCCCCGGATATTGGCGATCACATAGGCGCCGCCGCGTTCTAGCCACAGCTTGCCCATTTCCGGGATGTAGACCGGCGGCTTGGCGACCTCGAAGCCGCCGTAGCCGTACATGATCGTCGGGGTGGAGCCGTCCAGCTTGGCGGCTTTCGGCCGCACGACGAAATAGGGGATTCTGGTCCCGTCCGAAGATGTCGCCCAATACTGATCGACGCGGTCGCGTGAGGCGTCGAAGCGGGCCGGCAGGGTCTTGACCAGCTTGGCCTGGCCGGTCGCGCCGTCGGCCAGCCACAGGCTGCTCGGCGTCAGGAAGCCCTCCGCGCCGACGAACAACTGGTCGTCCTGGCTCGAGGTGGAGCGGATGGTGAGCGTCGCGTCCTTGGGCAGGGCCAGGCGCCGCGCGGTCCACTTGCCGCCGACGAAATCGTAGACGTCGACCGCGCCCTTCACGTCGTCCAGCAGTTCGACCGCCAGCAGGTTCTTGGTGTCGGCGACGTTCGAGATCGCTTGGCGCGGTCCCGGCTGGAAGACCAGCGTCGGCTTCACGTCTAGCGCCTTGGGGTCATAGGCGATCAGGGCGCCGGCGCTAAAGCCATTCCAGGCTTCCTGCAGGGTGAAGACCATGCGGCCGTCGACATAGGCCTGGTACTCGGCCTTCCGGGGCAGGGCGATCGGGGTCAGCTTGCCGCCGACATAGAGGCTGTACTCGGATTCAAAGAAGGTCACGCCGCGCTGGATGAGCACGCCGTCCATCTTGTCCTCGCCGCGCAGCACCGAGGCGGTGGCCGAGACGTCGGACTTCTGGCCTCGGAAGATCTCCTGCGGCTCGCTGGTCCGCCCCACGATCTTGACCACATAGGCGTAGCCGGAGGCCGTCACCTCGCCGGGCGTCCATTCGCGCCAGGCGACCAGGCTGCCCGAGTCGAGCCAGGCCGCGCCCTGCTTGCCCTCGGCGGAATAGAAGCCGCCCGGGGCGAAGCGCTTGGCCACCGTATCGAACTCGCGCAGTTCGATCGCGTCGCCGCCGCCGTCGGAAAGCTGGACCAGGCAGGTGGTCTCGGCCGGCTTCAGGCAGGTCGCGCCTTTCCAGAACCAGTTGCGCTTTTCGTCCGCCGCCAGCTTGTCGATGTCGAGCACCACGTCCCAGGCCGGCGACGCCGTGCGGAACGAAGCCTGCGACGTATGGCGCCAGATCCCATGGGTGTGGGCAGCGTCCTGCCAGAAGTTGTCGACGCCGCCGGCCCGGAAGCTCGGCTGCGGAATCCGGTCGGTGGCGGTGAAGATCGCCCGGCCGTCCTTCAGGAACTGATCGTAGCGGGCGTCGCCCTCCAGACGCTTGGCGGTCTTGGCGTTCTGCGCCTCGACCCAGGCCATGGCGCGCGGAGAGTCGATGTCCTCCAGCCAGATGAACGGGTCGGCGGAAGCCTCGGCGAGGGGCGGGCTGGGAGCCTGCGCGGCCGCGCTGGAGCCGGTGAGAAGGGCGCCTGCCAGCGCCGCGGAGATCAGTTTCATGGACCCCTGGATAAATCGACTGGGCCAGATCTGTCTCGTCAAAGGTGATCGTGCGTCAATTCTCGCCTATATAGCGCCCCACATGAGCCGTCCGTTTCTGAAGATGAACGGGCTCGGCAACGACTTTGTCGTGGTCGAGGCCCGATCCGCGCCCTTCGCGCCGACGCCCGAAGAGGTGCGCGCCATCGCCAATCGCGAGGGCGGGATCGGTTGCGACCAGCTGGTCTCGATCGAACCCTCGGCCGCCGCCGAGGCCAAGGTGCGGTTCTGGAACGCCGACGGCGACGAGGTCGGGGCCTGCGGCAACGCCTCGCGCTGCGTCGGCTGGCTGCTGATGGAGGCGTCCGGCGCCGATCAGGCGGTGATCGAAACCCGCGGCGGCCTGCTGACCGCCAGCCGGGCCGGCGACAAGATCGTCAGCGTCGACATGGGCGAGCCGGGCCTCGACTGGCGTCAGATCCCGCTGGAAGAAGAGATGGACACTCGCGGCGTCGAACTGCAGGTCGGCCCCATCGACAATCCGATCCTGCACACGCCGGGCTGCGTCTCGATGGGCAATCCGCACGTGGTGTTCTTCGTGCCCGACGCCGCGACCGCCCCGGTGCGCGAGGTCGGCCCGATGATCGAGCATCACCGGCTGTTCCCCGAGGGCGTCAATGTCGGCTTCGCCCAGATCGTGGCGCGCGACCATATCCGGCTGAAGGTCTGGGAACGCGGCGCGGGCCTGACCCAGGCCTGCGGCACCGGCGCCTGCGCGGCCCTGGTGGCGGCCTCTCGGCGCGGCCTGACGGGTCGCAAGGCGAAGCTGGAACTCGACGGCGGCGAACTGGTCATCGAGTGGCGCGAGAGCGACGGCCACGTGATCATGACCGGCCCGGCCCAGGTCGATTTCACCGGCATGCTGCCATGAGCAAGCCTGGCGTCGACATCGTCACCTTCGGCTGCCGCCTCAACGCCTATGAGAGCGAGGTCATCCGCGCCCGCGCCGCCGAGGACGGGCTGTCGAACGCCATCGTCTTCAACACCTGCGCGGTGACCAACGAGGCCGTGCGCCAGGCCCGCCAGGCCATCCGCAAGGCGCGGCGGGAAAATCCCGACGTCAAGCTGATCGTCACCGGCTGCGCCGCCCAGATCGACCCCGCCGCCTTCGCCGCCATGAGCGAAGTCGACCTGGTGCTGGGCAACGCCGAGAAGTCCCAGGCCGGCGCCTATGCCGACACGGCTCCCGAAGGTCGCGTGCGGGTCAACGACATCATGAGCGTGCGCGAAACCGCCGGCCACCTGATCGACGGGCTGAAGGATCGCGCCCGGGCCTATGTCGAGGTCCAGAACGGCTGCGATCACCGCTGCACCTTCTGCATCATCCCCTATGGTCGCGGAAATTCGCGCTCGGCGGCGGCCGGCGAGGTGGTCGAGCAGGTCCGCAAGCTGGCGGCCCAGGGCTATCTCGAGGTCGTGCTGACCGGCGTCGACATCACCAGCTGGGGCGCCGACCTGCCGGGTCAGCCGACCCTGGGCCAACTCGTCGCGCGGATTCTGAAGCTGGTCCCCGACCTGCCGCGCCTGCGGCTGTCGTCGATCGACGCCGCCGAGATCGACCCGGACCTGATGCGCTGCCTGGCCGAGGATCCTCGGCTGATGCCCTATCTGCACCTGTCGCTGCAGGCCGGCGACGACATGATCCTCAAGCGGATGAAGCGCCGCCACCTGCGCTCCGACGCCCTGAAGCTGATCGCCGACGTCCGCGCCGTGCGCCCCGACACCGCCTTCGGCGCCGACCTGATCGCCGGCTTCCCGACCGAGACCGAGGAGATGTTCGAGAACACCCTTCGGCTGGTCGAGGAGGCGCAGCTGTCGTTCCTGCACGTCTTCCCGTTCAGCCCGCGTCCCGGAACCCCGGCCGCGCGGATGCCGCAACTGCAGCGCCCGGTGATCAAGGAGCGCGCCGCGCGTCTGCGCGCCGCCGGCGAGGCGGCTCTGCTGCGTCATCTGGAGCGTCAGGTCGGCCGGACCATCACCGGCCTGGTGGAGCGCGCGGGCGTCGCCCGGGCCGAGGACTTCACCGAGATCGCCTTCACCGGCGAGGCCGTGGTCGGCTCCATCGTTCCCTTGCGGATCACCGGCCACGACGGCGGCAAGGCGGTGGCGGAAACCGTCGTGCTGGAAGCGGCCGAGTAGGCTCGTCCTATCGGCTCTCCCGGTCGCCGCCGCGCCCCGGGAAGGATGGCAGCATCCAGCCCCAGATGATCGCCGCGCCGCGCACCAGGAAGGCTGCGGCGAAACCGCCCATGCCCGCGGAGAAGTCCGACAGGCCAAGCGCCTCCAGCACCACGAAGACGCTCGCCCCGACCAGGGCGCAACTCACATAGAGCTCGCGTCGCAGCAGCACCGACGGCTCGTGGGCCAGGACGTCACGGATGATGCCGCCGAAACAGGCGGTCAGCACGCCCATGACGATCGCCGAGATCGGCGGGGCGCCGAGCGAGACGGCCTTGGCCGTGCCGACCACGCAAAAGGCGGCCATGCCCAGGGCGTCGAGCCAGAGCAGAACCTTCAGCCGCGCCTGGCCGGCGCCGAACACCCAGACCGCGAGGGCGGCGAGGATGCAGGCGATCAGGTAGTCGGGCCGGCTGACCCAGAACACCGGCACGCCCAGCAGCAGGTCGCGCATGGTCCCCCCGCCGACCCCGGTGATCGCGGCGAAGAAGGCGAAGGTGACGAAGTCGTGCTTGCGCTGGGCTGCGGCCATCGCCCCGGTCGCGGCGAACACGGCGACGGCGGCGTAGTCCAGCCAGATGAAGATCGAGGCGAGAGCGTCCATGCTTCGATCCTCTATCGCGCAACCGATTGACGAGCTAGAAGCGGCTCATGACCCAACCAAAAAAGGGCTGGTTCCAGCGCCTGACCGACGGCCTTTCGCGCTCGTCGAAGCAGATGACGGAACAGGTGGTCTCCACCTTCACCAAGCAGCCGCTGGACCAGGCCAAGCTCGACGAGCTGGAAGAGATGCTGATCGAGGCCGATCTCGGCCCGCATTCGGCCGCGCGCATCACCCAACGCTTCTCCGACGAGAAGTTCGGCAAGAGCGTCGACGAGAACGAGATCAAGGAAGCCCTCGCCGAGGCCATCGGCGCCGAGCTGGAGAGCCGCGAGGGCGACTTCGATCCGCTGTCGGGGCCCAAGCCCTATATCGTGCTGTTCATCGGGGTAAACGGCTCGGGCAAGACCACCACCCTGGGCAAGATCGCCGCCGACCTGACCGGGCGCGGGGCCAAGGTGCTGATCGTGGCCGGCGACACCTTCCGGGCCGCCGCCGTCGAGCAGCTCAAGGTCTGGGCCGAGCGCTCGCGCGCCGACTTCATGTCGCGGCCGACCGGATCGGACGCCGCGGGCCTGGCCTTCGACGCCATCGAGCGGGCCAAGGCCGAGAATTACGACGTCGTGCTGATCGACACCGCCGGCCGTCTGCAGAACAAGCAGGGCCTGATGGACGAACTGCTGAAGGTCATCCGCGTGGTCAAGAAGATCGACGCCGACGCCCCGCACGAAACCCTGCTGGTGCTGGACGCCACGGTCGGCCGCAACGCCCTGGCCCAGGAAAACATCTTCGGCAACCAGATCGGCGTCACCGGCATCGTCATGACCAAGCTGGACGGCACGGCGCGCGGCGGCGTGCTGGTGCCGGTGGCCCAGGCCTCCGACAGCCCCATCAAACTGATCGGCGTGGGTGAGGGGATCGAGGACCTTCAACCCTTCAAGGCGCGCGCCTTCGCCCGTTCCCTCGTCGGCTTGGAAGACTCATGAGCCTTTCTCCCACCGCACGCAAATGGGTGCGGGCCGTCGTCGATTTCGGCGGCCTGGCGGCGTTCCTCGTCGCCTTCTTCTATTTCAAATCCTCCGGCATGCCGCAGTCCGAGGCGCTGATCCAGGCGACCTGGGCCCTGGTGGCGGGCTCGGCGGTGGCCCTCGTCATCGGCTACGTGGTCGAGCGGAGGATCGCGCCGTTTCCGCTGATCGGCGGGCTCGCGGCCCTGTTCTTCGGCGGCCTGACTCTGTTCTTCCACGATCCGCGCCTGCTGAAGATCAAGCCGACGGTGATGAACACCGTTTTCGGCGTGATCCTGCTCGGCGGCCTGGCGATGCGCAAGAACCCGCTGAAGCTGCTGATGGGCGAGGCCATCCAGATGCCCGACCAGGGCTGGCGCAAGCTCACCCTGAACTACGCCCTGTTCTTCCTGGCCCTGGCAGTGCTGAACGAGATCGTCTGGCGCACCCAGTCGGAAGCCACCTGGGTGCTGTTCCGCTTCCCGGGCCTGCTGATCCTGTCGGTGGTGTTCTCCTTCGCCCAGGTGCCGCTGATGATGAAGTACGCCAAGACCGGCGAGCCGCCGCCGCCCCACGTCGAGTAGTTGTCGCCGGCCCCTGGCGCCTGCGCCGCCCACTGACCATCTGTCGTCAAATCGACACCATGGCCCGGTAGGTTCCGGCTAAGTCGACAAGCGGGGGTTCAGCCGATGGCCAAGACCAAGTCGCAGGACAAGTCGCGCAAGGGCCTGCCGGCCCTCGACAAGTCGCCCAGCCATTTGCTGCATCGGGCGCTCCAACTGGCGCTCGACATCTATGCCGAGGAACTCGGCGCCGGCGCGATCACCCAACGCCAGTTCGCGGTGCTGAGCGCCGTCGAGGCCGACGAGGGCCTCACCCAGACCGACCTCGTGAAGATCACCGGCATCGACCGTTCGACCCTCGCCGATATGGCCGCGCGGATGATCGCCAAGGGCCTGCTGGAGCGCCAACGCTCGGCCTCCGACGCCCGCGCCAACGCCGTGCGCCTGACCCGGGCCGGGCGCGAAACCCTCGATGAGGCCCGCCCCAAGATGGCCGCCGCCGACGCGCGGTTGATGCGGCTGCTGTCGGCGACCAAGCGCGAAGCCCTGCTCGGCGCCCTGCGCGATCTGGTCCACGCCGGAGAACAGACCGGCGCGCCGGTCGCCGTACTGGTGAAGCCCGACAAGAAGCCCAAGGCCGAAAAGCCCAAGAAGCCGGCCAAGGCCGATAAACCGAAAAAGAAGAAGCTGAAGAAGGCCGCCTAGCGGGCGCTCCCCCCCTCCAAGTTCGTCATCGCCGGCTCAAGGGGCCGGCCATGACGAGCATGGGGAGGTATGCGGCCGATCAGCCGAATGCGTCGCCTTCCCCTCCGCTCATCCCGGCGAAGGCCGATGGGCGCTAAACCCGGATATCCAGGAACGACCCCGGCCGCAGGATCTTCTCCGGCGGCTCGGCCGGCAGCGAGAGCGGCGGCATGCGGTGCACCGGCTTGGCGGAGGCCTGGGGCTGGGCTTGGCTTTGCACGGCCGCCCGAGGCTGCGCCGCCGGGGCGGGCTGGGCCGGGGCGCCGCTGACCGCGGCGAAGAACGCGCGTTGCGCCGCGCCGCGGGCCGGAGTCTGGGCGGGGAGCGGTTGCTGATTGGTCGGGAAGATCGGCGGACGGATCGTGCTCACGGGCGCGCTTTTATAGTTAACAGGGCCTTCGCGGACCCTGATGCGCGCCGCCTCAAAAATTAGTTAACGGCGTGATGGTTAACGCCGGCGTTTGTTGTGTGGGTTGGGCTGGCGGCGAAATTAACCATGCCGATCATGGTTAATTCGCGCTTGGTTAACGCGGGGTCTTGGCCAGCAGGTCCCTGGCGATTTCGGGGGTCAGCGGGCCGGTGTGCTTGGCCAGGATCTTGCCGTCCGCCCCGACCAGATAGGTCTCCGGCACCCCGGTGACGCCCAGCTCGATGCCGCCCCGGCCGTCACGGTCCACCAGGCGTTCGGCATAGGGATCGCCCAGCCGGCCGATGAAGGCCTTGGTGTTTTCAGGTGCGTCCTTGTAGGCGACGCCGACGATGCGGACGCCTTGCCGCTTCAGGTCCACCAGCACCGGATGCTCGATCTCGCAGGGGGCGCACCAGGAGGCGAAGATATTGACCAGGACGGGGGCCGGGGCGGCCGCCTCCAGCAGGCGAACCGGCCGGCCGGTGTCCAGCGTCGGCAGCACCAGGTCGGGCAGTTGCTTGCCGACCAGGGCGTCGGGCTTCACCTGCGGGTCGCGCTTCAGCGAGAACAGTCCGAACAGCAGGCCCAGCGCCAGCAGGGCGACCAGCGGCGCGGCGGCGAACCAGCGGTTCATTTGTCGTCCTTCTCCGCGCGCCGCCGCCAATGGCGGGAGCGGGCCAGGGAAAACCAGATCATGCCGATGAAGATCAGGGCGGTGATGCCGTAGGCGGGCCAGACGAAGGCCGCATAGGCCCCGGCGTCGAGATCAAGCATGGCGTTTAACCTCTGGCGGCGCGCAGGGCCGCGGCTTCGGCGCGGCGGCGCCAGACCTGGGCGCGGACGCCCACCAGCCACAGCGCGCCGAAGGCGGCCATGTAGGCCAGCCCCATCAGCAGCAGCGGCCACAGGAATTCGGAGGTCATGGCCGGGCCGCCCTTGCGGAACACCGAGGCGCCCTGGTGCAGGGTGTTCCACCAATCGACCGAGAACTTGACGATCGGCAGGTTCACCGCGCCCACCAGGGCCAGGATCGCGCCGGCGCGGGCGGCCTTCAGCTCGTCGTCGAGCGAGGCTCGCAGCGCCATATAGGCCAGGTAAAATAGGAACAGCACCAGCACCGAGGTCATCCGCGCGTCCCACACCCACCAGGCGCCCCACATCGGACGGCCCCAAAGGGCGCCGGTGACGAGGGCCAGGAAGGTGAAGGCCGCGCCCAGCGGGGCGGCGGCCTTGGCGGCGGCGTCGGCCAGGGCGTGGCGGAAGACCAGCGACAGGAAGCTGGCGCCGGCCAGGCAGGCATAGACGAACATGCTCATCCAGGCCGCCGGCACATGGATGAACATGATCCGGACGGTGTCGCCCTGCTGGTAGTCTTCAGGGGCGGTGAAGCCGAGCCAGAGGCTGGCCAGGGCCAGGATCAGCGCCATGGCGCCGAACATCGGCGCGGCCCACCGCGAAAAGGCCATGAACCGCTCAGGATTCGACAGGAAGGCCGGCGCCGGGATCATGCCTGCGGATTAGCCCCCGGAGCGCCGCGCTGCAAGAAGAGCCTCGTCGCGCGGTGACGGTCGGTGGCCGATCTCCCGGCTTTCGGCGGCGCCAAGGGCCGTGCGGACGGCGGATTCGCGCCACCTGCGGAAGGCCAGGGTGACCCGGCCCTCCGCAGGTGGCGCTCAGGACGGGCGCCTTGAACAGCAGCGCCCGTCCGTATCGCGATCAACCCCGGCCGCCGCCCATGCCGTGATGGCCGCCATTCATGCCGCGATGGCCCTTCATGCCGCCCCGCGGACCCATGGCGTCGAACGCCTTCTGCTGGCTGGGGGAAAGCTGGGCGTAGAACGTCTTGGTCGCGGCCGCGTGCTGGTCGAAGCGGGCCGTGCGTTCCACCAGCCGCGCGCGCTGGGCGTCCAGGCGTTGGGGCGTGGTCATGGCCGCGAACTGTTCACGCCCGCCGTGCCGGCGTGCGGCCGCGCCGGCCGGACGCTTGCGGGACTCGAGGAAGGCCTTCAGCGCCGGTTCCTGCTCGGGACGCAGTTGCAGCACCGCGCGCAGGCGCTCGGCGTGCTTGGCGGCCATGGCTTCGGGGTCCATGCGACGGCCTTCGCGCGGGCCGCCGGGCTGACCAGCTTGCGCGCCCTGCGCGGCGACCGGCGGTTGCTGGGCCAGGCTGGCCCCGGCGAAGCCGCCGGCCAGGAGGACGCCGCCGAGCGCCAACGGCGCCAATCGGGTCAATTTCATCGTTTCGAACTCCAGTATTCACATCCCTCAGGAGCTTGAACGAGGGCGGGGTCTGGAATCCGTCGCGACATGGGCGGTTTAGTTTTCCCCCACCCGGTTCATGCGGCGGCCATTCCTCTCCCTCGGGAGAGGTTAGGTGAGGGGGCGCTGCGAAGCGGCGCTCTGCCGACGCGCGATCATCAAAAACGTAGAGGCCCCCTCACCCGACCTCTCCCCG
>JBEBYB010000061.1:0-14607 GCA_040391295.1 Phenylobacterium sp.
CAAGGCGCGAGGTCGCCCGCGCGGCCCTGTTGGCCTCCAGGATCGCCGACCGGCCGGCCGGCGCTGTGCCGGGATGGGACGGGTGGCGAAGGACCTGGGCGAACCAGAACTCGCCTGGATCGCCACGGCTCATTTCGACACCGACCAACCCCACGCCCATGTCTTGGTTTGCGGGCGCCGAGGGGACGGGCGCGACCTCGTCATCCCGCGGGCCTATGTCGGCTACGGCATCCGCGCGCGGGCGCAGGAAGTGGCGCAGGAGCTGCTGGGGGACCTGACCCGCCATGACGCCGAGAAACGGATCTGGCGAGAGACCGAAGCGAACCGGTTCACCGGTTTTGATCGCAGGCTGCTGCAGAGCCGAAGTGAGGATGGCACGGTGGCGGACGGAGTCGGTCGAGGGGCTTGGGCGGCGCTGTCGAGGGGCCGGCTTCGACACCTGGAGCTCATCGGTCTGGCGGCTCGCGCGGGCGAGAGATTCCATCTCGCGCCTGACCTCGAGGAGACGCTCCGGAGCCTGCAGCTTAGGACCGATATCATCCGGACGATGAACGCGCGTCGGCTGGAGAGCGACGCTGAAGTCCGGCCAATGGAGGGAAGCCTTGTACGCGGTCGCGTCGTTCGCAGCGGATATCACGACGAGCTGGGTGCTATGGCCTTCGCGGTTGTTCGTGACCGCGAGGGATTCGAGCACTACGCGCGCCTGACAAGCGGCGCCCTCGCACCGCAGGTTGGAACCCAGGCAACGTTCCGAGCGACAGAACAGGGAGCCGTGCTGTCGACCGGTCGCGGAGCAGCGCTAGGGCTCGACCGCTGAAAGCGGGCTTTAGCGTCGCTGGTTGATGTTGAGCAAATCCTCGCTCCGACGCTCCGCCCCGGCGATGTGTGGTCATGGACAATTTGCCCGCCGACAAGGGCGCGGGGTCAGCCGCGCATCGAGGCGATCGGCGCGGAGCTGCGTCTGCTGCCGCCTTACTCGCCCGACTTCAACCCCATCGAGAACGCCTTCGCCAAGCTCAAGGCTCTGCTCGGTAAGGCCGCCGCGCGCACCGTCGCCAGCCTCGAACGCGCCATCGCTAACGCCTTCGACGCCTTCACCCCAAGCGCGTGGGCCAACTAGTTCAAGGCCGTCGGCTACGATGCGAACTGATCGGAATCTGCTCTAGTCGCCCTCGCAAAGGTAGCGCGCAGTAATGGTGTGGAGTTGGCCCGTCGGCCGGCCGGTCATCTCTATGCTCGAGATGATCCCGGCCAGGCGAGCCCTTTGACTGCACGCTTCATTGGCTTTGATCTGACAGAAGCCCGTATCGTAGCCAACTGTGCTGTTGCACACCACGGTCACTGATCGAGACCCTTCAGGCGCGCTTGACTGGGACTGACCCGCGCAGCCAGATAATGCCGACAGCAGGAGCCATCCGAACCCGAGCATGGTGAACCTAGTCATGTGGATCCTTTGTTGAACATGTGTGTTTTCGAGTACCTACCTGCGAACCACATTGAGGCCCGAGGCGCTCCCGCGCGATGCGAGCTGTCGGCCGCGTGCCTAGCGTTCCTGAGATCCCAGAGCGCGACCGCGTCGAGCAGGCGGGTGTTTCGGACCAACCGCCAGCGCGCTGGTCGGGGGAGGCGATGGATCAGGTGCAGCGCCGACTTTCAACCCAGCCCAATGAGCGGCGAAGGCCCATTGGTCGGCGTGCAGAGCGATGGATTTGTCCAGCGACATGCCCGCGCCATGGCCAGCCCTGGTTTCAATTCGGAGGAACGGTCAAGGGCGCGCTCGGGGCGGCGCGATCCTGCTCAGCTTCACGCAGAAAGCTGGCGATCTCCACATAACCGTACCGACAGGCGAGCGCGCGGGCCGTTAGCCCGGTATGGGTCTTCAGATCCAAGCGGGCGCCTGCTTCAACAAGCACGATTGCGGCCGCCAGATGGCCGTGCCACACTGCGTCGTGCAGCGCAGTGTAGTCGTTGTAGGCACCCTGAGCATTAATATCGAGCGACAAGCCCTCGCCGCGGTGCTGCACTAGAACACGCGCAACGTCGGCCTGGCCCATATATCCCGCCTCATGTCCGGCGGTTGCACGCATCAGCCCATTGAGTTGCTGAATATCGCTTCCGGCCTCAAGCAAGGCCCGAACGATGTCGACATGGCCGTCCCGCGCCGCGAGGCCCAGAGGGGTGTAGTCGTCATCCAGCGTGCCCAGCATTGGGGCGCGCTCATCAAGGGAGGCACCCGCTGCAATCAACTGCCTGACCTTGCTGACATCGTTGGCCTTGACCGCCGTCATCAATGTTTGAGAGTTGGCCACGGAGACGGTTCTTTTATTGTGCGCTTCAATAAGTTCAGTGCTCTTCATGAGGCCGCCTGCGCGAGCCAGATCGAGGGCGGTCATATCGTAATGCGTTTTGATGCCGGTCTTTGCGCCGCGGTCCAACAGGCGCCGGACCGCCGGCTCTTGCTTGTGCAGCACGGCGTCCATTAACGCGGTGTGGCCTAGGGTCGGAGTTTGATGATCGATAAAGGCGCCGTGATCGAGCAGAAGCGTGATCGTGCTCGCATCGCCGGACTGCGCCGCCTTGTGCAGGGCTGTCGATCCCATGCGCGGCTCCACCGCATGCACGTTCGCACCGGCGCGAAGCAGGATTTCGACTGCTTGGGATTGGCCTAAGCCAGATGCGACCATCAGCGGTGTCAGCCGGTTCCCGCCCGCCCGATCGACGTCTACGTTTGGGGCGACCTGGTCGACGGCACAGGCGCGATCACCGCTTCGGATGAAATCCATGAGAGCCAAGCCCCCTCCTTGCAAACTGACATCTGGCACAGGCCGCGAAAGCCACGGCTGCAGACTGAGCGGGAGATGTCGCTAGATCGCGCTCAGGAACTTCAGTAATTCCGCGTTCACGCGGTCGGCCGCTTCATGCTGGAGCCAGTGCCCCGCATTCTCGATCTTGATCTGGTCTACTAGGCCCGGCTGCGTCCGGCGCAATTCACTGAGCGATGGGCCTCCAGGGTGGAAAAACTGGCACAGTCCATCCGCTTCGCCCCAAAGGTACAGGCTTGGTTGCCGGATGGGTGCGTTCTTGAATGCAGGCGTCAAGTCGAAGGTTCTGGGGAGCGAGCGATAATAGTTTAGACCGCCGTGGAAGCCGCTTCTTGCGAAAGCGCCGATGGTCAACGCGACATATTTGGGGTCGGCCCAGTCCGGAACTGAGACCGGGGCGGGTCGCAGCATATGCCGCGCGGGGTCGACCGGATCCCACCCCGTTCCTGCTGGGGGGCTCGCCGACAACCAGTAGAGAATACTCGGGATTGATCGCGAAGCAGGCTCGAAATCCTGCTCTGCACCGTCGCCCAGCATGCTCAGCGCATAGTAACGGTCGCCGAGGCCTTGCTTCCGCAGCGTGTCCCAATAGTTGGTTTCGCCGCGGGGCGCGTAGGGAATGCTGAGGCTCACCAATGCCCGGATTCGATCAGGGCGAAGCAAGGCCGTGCGCTGGGCGTGATCGGCGCCCCAGTCGTGGCCGACAACGACGGCTGTGGGCGCGCCGAGCGCATCGAGCACACCAATGAGATCTCCGACAATGTGGAGAGACGAATAGAGGTCCGCTTCGGCAGGTGCGTAGCTGTCACCAAAGCCGCGCATGTCGAGCGCGATTGCGCGATATCCCGCATCCGCAACAGCCTTCATCTGACTGCGCCAAGTCGCGGCTGTATCCGGGAACCCGTGGCAAAACAAAACCGCAGGGCCGTTCCCTTGCTCAAGCACGCGGAACGGCTGGCCATTGATGTCAATCAGCCTGCTGCGAAGGGGAAAGGATCCAGTATTCGCGTAAGCGGAGGTTTTAAGCGTGGAGCCGAGCGCGGCGCTAACTCCGAGAGACGTTGCGCGCCACAATAACTGTCTCCTTGAGGGATTATTCACGTTGAGGTCATCCAACTTATATCGAATATTTGGATTGAGTATGAACAGCGTCGCCTAGGCGTACGACCATCTTCCCCGTGTTTTTGCCGTGGAATAGATCTATGAAGGCTTGGGGTGTGTTTTCGAGGCCGTCGACGACGGTCTCGGTCCATTTAATCTTGCCGGCGATGATCCACTGGCTGACGTCGCGTTGGAAGTCGTCCCATAGATCAAGGTGGTCCGTAACGATGAATCCTTCCATGCGGATTCGCTTTGTGATGACGCTGAAGATGTTTCGAGGGCCGACAGGTTCCCCATTGTACTGACTGATCATTCCGCAAAGCGGAAAACGGGCGAAGTTGTTTGCGGCGTTAATCGCTGCCTCCAGGTGGTCTCCGCCGACGTTGTCGAAATAGACATCGATACCTTCTGGCGCCGCGTCCATCAGGGCTCCAGTCATGTCAGCGGTGTCTCTGTAGTTGATGACAGCGTCGATGCCGGCTTCTTCAAGCAACCATCGTTCTTTCTCTTTTGATCCGGTGGACCCGATCACCCGACAGCCTTTGATCTTGGCGATCTGGGCTACCATTGCGCCGACAGTTCCGGCTGCGGCCGAAACGAAGACCGTCTCGCCAGCCTTAGCCTCGCCTAGTCGTAGCAGCCCGGCATAGGCGGCTAGTCCTGGGGTCCCCAGCGGTCCCAGAAAGGCTTGGATTGGAATTTGCGACTGAATGAGGGTGGCTGTGGCCGCATCAATAACTGCGAGATCGCGCCATCCGGCGAAGTGGCTTACCACGTCCCCTGGAGCGTACGCCTCGTCATGGCTTTCCACTACGATGCCGATCGCTGCGCCATCCAGCGGTTCGTCGAGTCCAAACGGCTCAATATACGACTGTTGGTCGACCATGCGTCCGCGCATGTACGGATCGACCGATAGCCATAGGTTCTGCACCACGATCTGTTTTGGGCCTGGCGAGTCCAGCTGCCGCTCAGCCAACCTGAAACTATCGCGACCTGGCGTTCCAGTAGGGCGATGCGCGAGGTGAAACTGCCGTGAGACGTAGGGCACTGGAAAACTCCTGGATGAGCGCGGCTGCGCGCTTGGGGTGGCGAGACCCTCGCGGGTCCCTTTTCGAGCTCGGCTCCAAAAGGGACCCCGGACGTCTCATCGTGGAGCCCTGTCAACGCTTCAACCTGGGCTTCAATCTGGTGGTCAAACTCGATCTTATCCGTTTCACTGATCGAGAGAATTCCGCCGTTCTGAACTAATCAATTGCAGGTCCTAAAATGATGGATCGCCTCGCTCCTATGACGATGCGCCGTTATCCGGCTGAAGCGACGCGTCAACCTTTGTTGAAAACCTAAAGAAGCGTTTGAAGACCATGGTCGCCAACGGCAGGGCCGCCCAGGTCATCAGTGGGGTGATGACCATCATCTGGATCAGAATGTGCAGCCACCGCGGACCCGGCGGCAGAAGGGGCCCGATGAGCGGCGGCACCAGCAACACCAAGGGATAGATCGCCGTGAAGCCAACGATCGCCATCTTCCATTTCGCCGGAGGACCGACGGGCGTGGTCGGCGAAAGGGCGAAGCGGTCTGTAACGCCGTCGATCGGGATCGAGCCGGGGAGCGAGTGCCTGCGCGCCTGGAACGTGGGCTTCGGGCGGGTCATGACTGCCCGCCTCATGGGGCCGCTCCCGCGCCGTGGTTCAGCGCAATGTGCTTGTACTCCAGGAAGTCGTCCATGACGGCGCTTCCGCGCATCCGGCCTTGGCCGCTTTGCTTGAAGCCCCCTTCCTCGAACTGGTCCGACAGGACCGCCCACTGGTTGATCCAGACCGTCCCGGCCTCGAGGGCCATGGCGATGCGAAGCGGCCGGTCGACATCGCGGGACCAGACGCTGGCGCTGAGGCCGTACTCGCTGTCGTTCGCCAGCGCGATGGCTTCGGCTTCCGTCTCGAACCGCTGCAGGGTCAGCACCGGTCCGAACACCTCCTGCTGGACGATCGGCAGCTTGGAATCGGTGATCTCCAGCAGGGTCGGGCGGTAGAAGGATCCGGCCTGGAGGTCGCCTTCGGTCGCAGGCCCGCCTCGCACCACGGCCTCGGCGCCGGAGGCGATGGCGTCCGCGACCATAGCGTCCACACGCGCGACATTGGCCTTGTCGATCAGAGGGCCCATCTCGCTGGCCGGATCGCTCGCCGGGCCGACCTTCACCGCCGCCAGTCGCTCCGCCAGAGCGCTACGTAGACGATCGGCGATCCCGCGCTGGACGATCAGACGGCTACCGGCCATGCAGAACTGGCCCGCGAAGAGGGTGATGCCGCGGGCCAGGGCGGGGACCACGGCGTCGAGATCGGCGTCGTCGAACACGACCATTGGCGTCTTGCCGCCCAGCTCAAGGCCCAGCCGCTTCAGTTGCGGCGCCGCGTTGGCGGAAATCAGGCGGCCGGTCCGCGTGCTCCCGGTGAAGCTGATAACCGGGACGTCCGGCGAGACGACGAGCGCATTGCCTGCGTCGGGCCCGCCGATGAGGACGTTGACGACCCCGGTCGGGAGTTCCTCGATCCCCTTGAGGATGCGGCAGATCAGGCCGGCGACCTGCGCCGACTGCGCCGGAAGCATCACGGCGACCGTGGCACCGGCGGCAAGGGCGGGCGCCAGCGAGCGGACGGTCAGCGCCAGAGGCGCGTTCCAGGGGGCGATGACCCCGGCGACGCCGGCCGGTTGCCTGATTACTATGGAGAGGCCATCTGGGTCCGTCTGGGCGGCGCGGCCGTGCTCCGTCAGCGCCAGGGCGGCGTTGAAGCGGAAGGTCGCGGAACAGCTGTAACTCTCGATCCGCGCCTGCGGGATGATCTTACCGTTCTCTGCCGCGATCAGTTCGGCCATCTCCTCCGCCCGTGCATCGAAGGCGTCCGCGATGCGATGAAGCACTCGAGCGCGAAGCGCCCGGTCGCTTTTCCACGGGGTGTCGCCGAAGGCACGTAACGCCGCGGCTATCGCCAGGTCGGCCTCATGGGGCCCGGCCAGGACGTACCTCCCGAGCGAGGCGCCGCTCGCGGGGTTGATGCTTTGTCCGGGCTCGCCCGTTGATATCCACTGACCATCGATCCAGTGGACGACCTGTTCGCCGTCTCTCATGTCGTCTCTCCACGTGCCGGGTGTTCTGAAGTCGCCCTCGGTCGAAGCCCCCAGCGCCATAAGAGAGGGCTGAGGACCGAAACCAGGACCGATCAGGCGTAGAAGGGCGGCGGGTTCTCGCCACGCTTGCGGTAGTTGGGGCGCGGCCGCTCGAGTCGGATCGACTCAAGCACGGTGTAGGCGTGATATTTGGTCTGGGTCGTCACGCCCGCGAGGCGTTCGGACCAGATTTTTCCGTTGCTGGTCTTCTTCTCGAGCACGTGCTTGGTCGCGTAATTGACCATCGAGTTGATCCAGTTTTCCGACCCGACCCAAAAGCGGTCAAGGCCGGGTTTCAGCAGGATGTCGATCAACCGATCCGATCGCGAATAGCGATCGATGGCGAGTTGTGCACCCTCCAGGACGTCGGCAAAATACTCGATGCATTCCGCGACCAGTTCGGGCGTGCCGTACTTCATGTGGTGCCCGGCGACGAGGAAGTCGAAGTCGTACTCCATGATTTGCTGATGGGCCTCGTACCAGGCCGTGATGTTCTGGGAGGCGTCGCAGTGCATGAAGGTGGCGCTGCCGGGGCTGACGATGTCGATCACCGTCAGGACCTTCTGGGCCGGAGCGTAGATGAAGATGTTCCCAGGGCAGTGGTTCTCGCCCTTGTAGGACAGTTCGAGCCTCACCCCGCCAACGATGAGGGTGTGTTCCTTGTCAAACGTCAGCGTCGGCAAAGGACGGTTCGGATCGGGGAAGCGCTCGAGCAGTTCCTTGGTGATCTCGTGGGCGATGATCTCGACGTTCGGGCCATAGATCGAGGCGGCGCCGATGTGGTCGGTGTGCCAGTGGCTGTAGATCACATGGGTGACCGGCTTGTCGGTCACATCCTCGATGGCGGCGAGCATGTTCTCGCCGAGGGTGGGCGGCGCATCGATGGCGATGACACCGTCGGCCGTCACGATGAACGCCGCGTCATAGCCGCCGCTGGTCACCCAGTAGAAGCCGTCGCGCAGCTCTTCAACATGGTAGCCGAGCTTCTGGAAGCGCTCGCTCCAAAAATAGGGCGGATAGTATTCCGGGGGATCGAGCGGATGCTCGCCCGCCTCCGGAAAGCCGTAGCGGTCGATGCCGAAAAAGGCCGGCGTATCCGAAGCCGCAATGGGCTTTTGATGGTCGTCGCACATGATGATCTGCTTCCTCTTTGAGGGCTATTGGTCTGTCCATCAGACGGGCGGGGGGGCGAAGCGGAGCACCGCCTTGATGACGCGCCCCGCGCCGGCGTCGTCGAAAGCCTGGTTGATGTCCGCGAAGTCGTAGAAGCGGATCAGCCGATCGAACGGGAACCGTCCGCTGCGGTAGAGGCCGATCAGCTCAGGGATCATCAGCGCGGAGGTGGCGTCGCCCTGGATGATCCCGAACAACTGCTGTCCGACCGACAGCCGGGACGCGTCCACGACCGCGCCGGAGTGCGGATTGAAGGCCACGAAGCCAAAGCGCCCCATCGGCGCCAGGGCGGCGACGCCCGCGTCGAGGTTCTCCTTGCGGCCGCTCGTATCCAGGACGTATTCGACGCCTCGGGGCACGACCTCCCGAATGGCCACCGCGACGTCCGTGACCTCGCGCGCGTTGATGACGTGGGTGGCTCCCAGTTCGAGCGCCAGGTCCAAGCGGTCGGCGTTGACGTCGATGGCGATGACCGTCGCAGCGTCCGCGATCTTGGCGGCCATGATCGCGGCCAGCCCGACAGCGCCGACTCCGAAGACGACGATGGACGCACCGACGTTGACCGCCAATGCCTTCAGGACCGCGCCAGCGCCGGTCTGGAAACCGCAGCCCAGCGGCCCGAGCAGCTCCAGCGGGATGTCGTCAGGAACCTTTACGGTGTTCCGGGCGTGAGCCAGCGCATAGGTCGAAAAAGAGGACTGGCCGAAGAAGTGGGCGTGCAGCTCGGCCCCGCCCTCCGACATGACACCGATGGAGCCGTCCAGACGCGCGCCGGCGAAGTTCGCCTCCCAGACGTGGTCGCAATAGGCTGGATGGGAGGACAGGCACGGCTTGCACTGCCCGCAAGAGTGGTAGGATAGCACGACATGGTCGCCAGGCTTCAGGTGGGTGACCGTAGACCCGACGCGCTCGACGACCCCCGCGCCCTCATGGCCGAGGATGGCCGGCAGCGGCGCGGGGATATGCTGATCCCGGACATGGGCGTCCGTCGCGCAGATCCCGGTCGCGACCATGCGAACAAGAACCTCGTCGGCGCGGGGTTCCTCGAAGATCACGTTGCGAAAGGTGAAGGCGGCGTGCTCTTTTTCGACCACGGCGGCTTGGGCCAGGACACTCATGCATCGCCTTCAAAGCTGGAATGAAACAGGTTCGCCAAGGCGCTCTCCACGAAGTGCCGAAACCTGCGGAGGGGGGGCGGGCCGCGGCACGCACTAACTAGTCGCGCTCACAGGCGTCCCTAAGTGCGTCATACCAGAACGGAGAGTTGCAAATGCCGGAACGCAGGACGGTAGACCTCGAAGACGTGAGAGCGTTCGTCTGCGTCGTGGAGTCAGGGAGCATGGCCCAGGCCGCCCTTCGTCTGGGCGTTGCCAAATCTATTGTCAGTCGCCGGGTCAAGCAGCTTGAGACGACATTGGGTGCGGTGATGCTGACGCGGACCGCTCGGGGCACGTCGCTGACCGATGCCGGGCGAATCTACTATACTCGGGCCGCAGCGGCGCTCGTGGACCTGGAAGCCGCGCAGGAAGCCGTCGGGCAGCTGACCACGGAGATTTCCGGCCAGCTACGCATCTCAGTGCCCCTGGCGTTCGGCGAGCAATGCCTCGCGCCGCTGCTCGCGGACTTCGCGGCGCTTCACCCAAAGATTCAGCTCGAGATCGTCTTTGAGGACCGCAAAGCCGACCTGATCAGCGAGGGCTACGATCTGGCGGTCAGGATCGGGAACCTGCCCGATTCGAGCCTGATCACACGCCGGCTCGCAACCGTTCGGGCGGCGGTGGTCGCAAGCCCCGCCTATCTGGACGCGCGCGGTCGTCCATCACGGCCAGACGAATTGGCCGGGCATGACGTCATCCTCTACATGAACGCCGCGAACCAGTGGCGTTTCGAGGGACCGGACGGCTGGGAATACGTCCGGTACAATTCGCGATTGCGGACCGACAATGGGCAAATGATGCTCGCCGCCGGCCAAGCGGGGCTCGGCATCATAATCATCCCCTGGTTCTTGGTGGAACGTCAGGTGGAGAAGGGCGACTTGGAGGTCGTCCTGCCAGAGCATCCTCACGAAGGTGGCAGTCTGCACATCCTCATGCCGCCCGCGCGAGCTGGCATCGCTCGCGTTCGGACGCTCGTCGCCTTCCTGGCTGACAAGTGCGGACCCGTAATCTGACGAACCTTCGCCGCCGCCGATCTATGCAGGCAGCGACCCGGCGTGCGGAAACTGGCCGTGCCGGTAGCCGCGATAGTAGCCCTCCAACTCTTCTGGCGATCCGGCGACGAAGGGGCCTCGCGCGACTACCCGGATGTTCTGGGGCTGCCCCGCGTAGAGCAGTACACGCGCACCCGAAGCGCCCGCCTTCAGCCGCAGCCGGCTCTCGCCGACATCGGCGAGGGGGTGCGTCCAGCCGACCGCTCCGACCGAGATCTCCGACGAGCGATCTCCAACTTGCGCCCCGCCTTCAAGACCAACCACGAAACTGTTGTAGGACGCCGGAAGCTCCTGCTCGAACACCGCCCAGGGCTGCAGGCGGATGTCGACGAGGGTCACCGGCACGGCATTCTTCGTCGTGGCTTCGGCGTCGCCCGAGCGGCCGCTGTACACCCTGGCCTCGACCCCGGGTTCGCGACGCACCGGCATCTCGTCGCGCTTAAGGATCTGGATCCGAGGATCCATGTTCCGCTCGCGTTCGGGCAGGATCAGCCAGAGCTGGAAGAGGCGCATGCCGGTCGAGACGACCGTATCCTCGTTGTGAACGATGCCGCTACCGGCCGTCATCCACTCGACGTCGCCTTCCTCGACGCGCCCGGTTCCGTCTTCCATGAAGCCGTTCAGCATGAAGGTCACCGTCTCCAGCCCCGCGTGGGGATGGGCTTCGCCGAACGGACCCGCCGTCGTGACGTTGTCGTCCGCCATTAGGAAGAAGGGATCGGTCGACGGCAGGCGGCCGGGTTCGACCACCAGGGCAGCCTTGTGTCGATCGCCGCCGAAGCCCGGTCCGAGCGGGGGGATCGTGCTTGTCTCGTTGATCTGTCTGTCACGCATCGTCGTGGGCCTTCACTGCAGCGAAATAATCGGGTCGCAACAGGCCATGGAGCGCTGACGGCGACTCCCTTAATCTCGGGGCGGCAATCGCGGCGGCCAGGCGTGGGCTCACGCACCTCAGCGTTCCTGATCCCGGAACACTTCGCCGACGTCCGTCGACTGTTGTTCGAGCTGCGACGCTGAACCGGAAGCGTATCCCGCGACGCTTCGGCTTGGCAGATCGACCGACGGCCACTGTCCGAAACGTCTGCGAGGCCCCGCTTTACGAACCCCCAGTCGGGTTGTCAGGTTGGGAGAACCGATTCCATCTGGAGAAGCTCTTTCTTCAGGTCCGCACCGGTATGTTCGATAAAGGCTCGGACGGCCCCTCGTCTGGCTCTGTCGGCCGGGAATAACATATGGGCTGGAACAGCGGGCGGTTCGAAATCTCTGAGGATTGGAACTAGACGTCCCGCAGCGATGTGATCGGCCACCTGGTAGGACCGGGCGCAGATGATGCCATGCCCACGCAAGGCCGCGTCGATACCGGCCGACTGGTAGTTCACGCTCAGCCGCGTCCGAACGCGAACGGATCGCACCCGATGGGTCCGCTCGCCGCCCGCCGCGAACGGCCATAGCTCAGCGTCGCTTTCCGCATTCAATCCGATGCAGTCGTGGTGATCCAGGTCGGGCACGGCGATCGGTGTCCCTCGTTCCGCCAAGTAATTGGGAGAGGCGCAAAAGAGGATGCGCACCTGGCCGATCTTGATCGCCGACAGCGTTGTGTCCGGAAGCGGGGCAAGACGGATAGCCAGGTCAACGCCTTCCCCGATCAGATTTACGACCCGGTTCACCAGCAAGGCGCGAACAGAGACTTGTGGATGAGCTTTCAAGAAGGTCTCGACAAGCGGCATCACTTTCATGCGCCCGAAGAGTTCGGGCGCCGTCAGGATAATTCCACCTCCCAGCGGGGCACCGAAGTCCTCCGGCGCGACCTCATCAAGCCTCTGCAACACTTCGCGCCAGATCGCCAGATGGTGCTCGCCCGCCGGCGTAAGGCTGAGTTGGCGCGTGGATCGCAACAGCAAGGTTGTGCCGGCATAGCGTTCCAGCAGCGCGACCGCTCGGGTCACCGCCGCCGGAGAGCGGCCGTGACGCCGCGCAGCGGCAGCAAGCGAACTTTCATCCACAACCGCGACGAACAAGGTCATGGCGTCAAGCCGATCCATCATTTCACACTGTGCAATTAACTTGTTGAGGACGCAACAATCGGACCAAGGAACGAAATGTCCAGACCCTCCCTAGGCCTGTGATGGGGCTGCTCCGCGGCGGCGGCTGTTGGCCGCTCTGCCCTGTTCGTCGCTGCGGGGCGATGACATTGGCTGGGCTATCGGCCGTAACGGCTGCGCGAGTAGCGTTTCGGATATCGAAACAAACCCATTCACCGTGCGGCTATTATATCGATTTGCGAAACTCCTAAATTCGAGTCCAACGTTTAGGAGACCCGCGATGGATACGCCCAGGCAAGCCCGCCGCTCTGCACTCGCCCTGCTGGCGGGATCGATGACCTTGCCCGCATTGCGGCCCGCAATGGCCGCGCCCGTGCGGTCGAAAATGGATAAGCCCGTGACGACCGTTCGGTACCGCACGCAAAAGGTTGGGGAAGTGGAAGTGTTCTACCGCGAAGCCGGCCGGGCCGATGCGCCGGTGATGCTGCTGCTCCACGGCTTTCCATCCGCCAGCCACATGTTTCGTGATCTCATCCCCGAGCTGGCCGATCGCTATCATGTCATCGCGCCGGACCTGCCTGGCTTCGGTCAGACCCGAGCCCCGCCGCGAGGACAGTTCACCTACAGCTTCGACGCCCTAGCGGACGTCATCGAGGGGTTCGTCGAGGCGTTGAGGCTGCGCCGCTACGCGATCTACATCTTCGACTACGGCGCCCCGGTCGGGCTGCGGCTGGCGATGAGGCGTCCCGAGCGCATCACGGCGATCATCTCGCAGAATGGTAACGCCTATGTGGAGGGGTTCAGCGACAACTGGGGACCCTGGCAGACCTATTGGCGGGAGCCCAGCGAAGCGAACCGTGAAGCCTGCCGTGCATCGCTTTCGCCGGAGACGATCCGCAACTTTCAGTATCGCCCGGGGTCAGATCCGGCCCTTTTGTCGCCTGACGGATACGAACTCGACATCGCCTACATGGCACGCCCCGGGGCGGCGGAGATCCAGCTCGACCTGATACTCGACTACCGCAGCAACGTCGCGCTGTATCCAGCCTTTCATGCCTACTTCCGTGATCATCGCCCACCGCTTCTGGCCGTCTGGGGGCGCCATGATCAGGCGTTCATCCCGGCGGGCGCTGAGGCTTACAAGCGCGACCTTCCCGACGCCGAGGTCCACCTCCTTGAGGCAGGGCATTTCGCACTCGAAACGCACACTCCGGAAATCTCCTCCCGTATCCTCGAATTCCTAGATCGACGGCTTGTCCGATAACGCCCTGCGCTCCGTCGGACACCGCCGACCTGCCCCAAGCGCCCGCACGCACACGCGCGGTCGGCAGCGCGAGGGGCGGGGCTAGGCATCCGTACCCGCCTTCATGGCCAACGCCGTGGTCTTGCTCGCAAGCCCCGCAGAATGGAGGCCGGCAGAAACGCGCGGCGCGATTGGATCGCGGGGTTGGCTGTACGCTCCGCCACTTAGCAGGCGAAATCCTGTAGATGTCCGATTTGGCCAAATCCTGACGACGAACAGCATTTCGTCACTCCGTCGTGCTTTTCGCTCGTACCGCGACACCCGCGAGGAGCAGGACTATCTGGCCATCCTCGCACCGCCGACCCAGATGACGCGTCATCCCGGGCACAGTTCCAACTATGTCGCCGCGCTACAGGCTGTCGCCCTCGGATGGACGCCGAAGCTTGCCGGCGTCTATCCGAGGGTGGTCTGTGGAGCGGGCATGCGGCTGGACAAGGCCACCGCGCTACACGCCGGCATATAGCCTGTGTGGCCTACTGGGCGGCGCGGGGACTCCACCAGTCAGTAAGCGATCAGATCGAGTTCCCACGGACCTCGTTCCGCATTCGCTTGGGCCCGACTGACGTTCGCTGGGAAAGCTGAACGGCAAAATACGCCATTGAAAGTAACTGCTGCGCGACCGAACGGCCCGACGATAGTCCGAGGGGCTCATGTGCCGATGTTTGACGAATACCCGGGCGAGCATCCCGTCATAGACCGGCAGGCACATTGACTGCATGAGGCGAGCCGAGCCGGCTCGGACCTCGCCAATCGAACACCGAGTGGACGGCGTCTAGAGGGCAGCTCAGAAATTTT
>JBEBYB010000062.1:0-14503 GCA_040391295.1 Phenylobacterium sp.
ACCACGCGGTGATCGTTGACGTCGAGGCCACCACGGCGGTGCGCCAGGCCGAGGTTGGCGCGGTCAGGACGATGATCGAGCGGGTGCGCGAGCGCCATGATCTGCGACCGGCCCGGCTCGCGGCCGACACCGCCTACGGCTCGGCCGAGATGCTGGACTGGCTGGTCAACAAGCAGCAGATCGCGCCGCACATCCCGGTCATCGACAAGTCCGGCCGCGATGATGGGACCTTCGCCCGCAGCGACTTCACCTACGACCCCGCCGCCGACACCTATCGCTGCCCGACCGGCAAGACCCTGAAGCGCAACCGGCGCGCCTTCCGTACGCCACGCCCCAACGCACCGCCGGATGACACCTATCGCTATCGCGCCAGCAAGGCCGACTGCGACGCCTGCGATCTGAAGAGCCGCTGCTCGCCCAACACGCCGGCCCGCAAGGTGACCCGATCCATCTACGAAGCCGCCCGAGACCTCGCCCGCGAGATCGCCAAGACCGACGCCTATGTCACCTCACGGCAAGAGCGGAAGAAGGTGGAAATGCTGTTCGCCCACCTCAAACGGATCCTGAAGCTCGACCGCTTGAGGCTCCGTGGTCCCCAAGACGCCCGAGACGAGTTCCACCTCGCCGCCACCGCCCAGAACCTGCGCAAACTCGCCAAGCTGATCCTGCCGGCTAGCCCCGCAACCGCCTAGAGCGGCGGTGGGCGCCATCGCCCGCTGCACACCGAGCCGGCTAACGTCATAGGCCTTGTCGGCCCCGAGCGTGATCCGCCGTCGCCTGGGCCTGCGGTCCAGCATCGCCAAGGCCGCCTCCCGCTCGGCCGTGCCGGTGGCCAAGGTGACGAGACCGTCCACCGCCAGGCCATGGCGGTTCTCCATCAGCGCGTGGCCCAGGTAGCAGAGCTTCGCCGGCTGGCTGTCGCCCTTCTTGTGGAGCCGGGCCTCGGGATCGGTGGTGCTCCGGTGCGTCTCGTTGGAGCGCGTCTCCTTGTGGAAGCCGCGCTCGGCGTTGCGGCCCGGTCCTTCCGGGTCGTTGTCGGAGCCGTCCTTCCGGCGGAAGCTCTTCAGCGAGGCCCAGGCCTCGATCAGCGTGCCGTCCACGGAGAAGTGGTCCGACAACATCAGCCGCTTCACCCACGGCTGGGCCAGGATGGCGCGCAGGAGTTTCGCAACGATCTCCCCTCCCAGTAGCCGATCGCGGTTCTTGGTGAAGCTGGAATGATCCCAGGCCGCATCGTCCACCCCCAGGCCTACGAACCAGCGGAACAGCAGATCGAACTCCATCCGCTCCATCAGCTGCCGCTCGGACCTGATCCCGTAGAACGCCTGCAAGAAGATCGCCCGCAACAGCCGCTCCGGCGGGATCGACGGCCGCCCCAGCCTCGGCGGATAGAGCGCCGCAAAGTCCTCGCTCAGGTCCGCCAGCGCCGCGTTTGCGATCCCCCGGATCGGCCGTAACGGATGATCACGCCGAACCCGCGCCTCCAGGTCCACGTACGAGAACAACGACCCCGACCGCTCGTCTGATCCGCACATCCGAAACCCTCAAGTCTCGCTCAAGAGAGTGAATCATGCCGAATCCCGCACCGCTACGGACTTCTTCAACAGCCTGCTAGGCGGGACGGACATCATCGCCATGGCCAAACGGGGCAAGCCTAAGCCGTCATGGCTGCACAAAATGGGCGACGACCTGGTCGCGGCCGTGGTGACCAGCTTCGCCGAAGCAGGCGTCACACCCACCGAAGACGAACTGGCCGAGAGGACCAAGCAGGTCCTGGTCAAGTCGGTCGACGAGTTCGTCGAGGTGCTCATCGCGGCGCACGACACGCACATCGTCGGCACACGGAAGGACGAACGAGGGTTCCAGCGTCGCAACAAGAAGCGATGGAAGCCCGCGTTCGCGGCGCTTGAAGCGCTCTGGAGCATTTGCAGCGAGGTCGGCGGCGAGTTCAATTCGCACCACAGACCCGAGGCAGTCGAACTTCAAGACTATCGCTTCGAGGCGCTGACGACCCTGCATGCCCGGTCGCTGCTGGTGGCCCGCGAGGCTTTGGCGCTCATGCGGCAGGGTTATGCGGACGGGGCGCTTGCGCGCTGGCGCACGCTCCATGAGGTGAGCGCAATCGCGCTCTTCATTCAAGGCACCGAGCCCGACGTTGCGCTCCGCTACCTGGCGAGCTTTCGGTTTCATGGCTACCGCGCCGCCCTCCAGATTGATGAGATCTTCGGCAAGGGTAGCCGGGAGAGCTTCACCGACGAGGAGCTCGCGGAGATGCGGGCCGAGTGCGAGAGGCTCGAGGCGCAATTCGGCGCCAACCTGGGCGACGACTATGAGTGGGCCCGCCCCGGCCTGTCATTGCCGCCGAAGGCGAAGGTGACGTTTCGGCACATTGAGACGGCGGTCGGCCTGACCGGCTTCCGTCCTTATTACCGCTGGGCGTCGCAGCACAACCACGGCGGCTATCGCCCCCCGCACCAGGGCCTGGGTATGGTCGAGGCCCGCACCCCGATGTTGCTGATCGGCCCGAGCGACAGCGGGATGATCGATCCTCTCCAGCTGGTCGCCCTATCCTTGGCGAAGGCGACGGCGGCTTTGCTCTTGTGGCGAGCGTCGGCGGGCATTGGAATCCAGATCGCCATCATCGATCGGTTCGCGACGCGTGTGGCACCGATCGCGCTTCAGACCGAGCGGGAAAGCGTCGCGCAGGGTGGACGGAGAGGCCGTCGGCGCGGCGCTGAGCCGGCAGGTTCGGACACCCGGTTGGCGACAATTCAACTTCAGCCTGACCAACTTTCACATCGAAGTTGAATTTCACACTATCGGTGTTAAAGTGCGAGGCGATGTTGAGAATCTACCACAACCGCTCGGAGAAGGCGCTCGTTCAGAAGGCGGAAGCCTATCTGCATGAAGCGTTCGGCCTCTCCACGCGCCTCGACCGCGATCCCGCCGATATGCTGCCTCACTACGTGCGCGACCTCTACAGTCTCTGGCGGGGCGACCTGTTCGGCCGCGAGGCGGTCTTCGCCGCGCCGATGCCGGACGCCGAAGCGACGGTCGCGGAGATGGAGAAGCACGCCCGGGTAATCGGCGACAGGGCCCATAATCCCGTCGTCATCCTGCTCTTCGAGTCGCTGACGACGGCTCAGCGCCGCGCGCTCCTGGCGCGGCGCATGGCCTTTCTCGTCCCCATGGCGCAACTCTACGTCCCCAAGGCCCTGCTTGACCTTCGGGAGCGGACGCCGAGAAGCCTGCCGCCGGAACCCGAACAGTTCACGCCGACGGCACAGCTGACGATCCTTGGCGCGCTGCTCAACACCTCAGGCGTCGACGACGAGGCCAGCGCGACCCACTTGGCGCGACGTTACGGCGTGGCGATCATGAGCATGACCCGGGCCTTCGATGAACTCGAAGCAGCCGAGGTCGCCGACACTGGCCGGGTGGGACGCACGCGGGCGCTCCGTTTCAAACTCCACGGGCGGGCGCTCTGGGACAGCGCGGCGGCGCGCCTGCAAAGCCCGGTCCGCAAGGTGCGCACCGTGATCATCCCTTACCCCGACCGCTTCGTGGCGTTCGTCGCCGGGGAAAGCGCCCTGGCCCGTTACACGTCGCTGGCAAGGCCTCGCATCCAGCGGCTTGCCGTCGCCGCGGCGGACTGGAACCAGCTGGTGCGCGATCATGGCCTTCGCGACACCTATCCACGCGACCCGGAAGGCGATGAAATCGAGACCTGGGCCTACGACCCCGCAGCGCTGGCGAAGGAAGGCCGCGTCGATCCGCTTTCGCTGCATCTCAGCCTGCGCGACCATCCCGACGAGCGCGTGGCCCGCGCTGCCGCCGAACTGTTGGAGACGCTGACGTGGTCGTAGGGCTTGATCGCTGGCGCGACCATTTCGGGGACTATGCCGATCGCTATGCGCTGGTCGGCGGCGTGGCCTGCGACCAGCTGATGGCCGACGCGGGCCTGCAGTTCCGGGCCACTAAGGACCTCGACGTCGTCTTGGTGATCGAACTGCTCGATGTCGCCTTCGCCGAAGCGTTCTGGCGTTTCATCCAGGCCGGCGGGTACGAGGTGCGATCCAAGGGTGACGGCGGCAAGCTCTATCGCTTCGCCAAGCCGAAGGCCGAGGACTACCCCTACATGATCGAGCTGTTCTCCCGCGCGCCGGAGGGCTTTGAACTGGCGTCCGACAGCGACCTGACCCCGCTGCCGATCGACGAGACGGTCGCGAGCCTGTCGGCCATCCTTCTCGACGCGCTCTACTATGACTTCCTCAAGGCCAACCTGCGGGCTTTGGACGGCTTGCCCTTGCTCAGTGAGGCGGGGCTCATTCCGTTCAAGGCCAAGGCTTACCTGGATCTCGCTGAGCGCCGGGAAAAGGGCGAGCCGATCAACAGCAAAGATGTGCGCAAGCACCGCAACGATGTCTTCCGCCTCCTCCAGCTGCTCGGCGGCGGCAAGGCCATCGCCCTGCCTGACAGCATCCGAAAGGACATGCTGGAGTTCGTCGCGGCGATGCAGGCCGATGAGGCCCTCGAGCCTAAGGCGTTCGACGTCCGCATGAGCGCCGGAGAGGCGATCGAGCGGCTCGTAGCAGCCTATGGTCTTTACGGCTGAGGTCGCGATGAATGAAACCGCTGAAACCCAGGCGTATCAGGTCGTCGCCGCCGCTAATTCCGCGCTGGAGCTTGCGGCGGAGGGCTTGGCGATGTTCGAGGAACGCCGGCCGGACATAGTCGGCTATGGTCCCGCCTTTCCCGCGACCGGAAAACGACGGATCGAGCTTATGCGGCCCGGCGGTCTGGAGCGCCGCGCCTACATCGGCGCCCAGGCGTTCATCTCCAACGTGGTCATCGTCCAAAACAGCCTTGCCCGCCTGACCAAGATCCCTGGCCTCCCAGAAACAGGGCGCCAAGGCGGCGGACGACAAGGTCCAGAGCCTGGTCGATCGAAGGGTCCGGCATACGATCGAACACATCGATCAGCGAGCCGCAGAGCAGCGGCTGCGAGCGGTAGCTGATTGTCCATTGCCGGTCGGCCGGGAAGGTCACCGAGAAGGTACGATCCGTCTCCATCGCGACCACGTCGGGATTGGTGATGACGCCATAGATCGCGTTTACGTTGGCGATCAGCGACGCCGGGTCTGATCCGAGCTGAAGGAGCTTTCTCGCCCACCTGGTCTTGCTGAGGTGCACTGGCTCGGAAAACCGGAACAGAAAGTCCGGCGCTGGTGCCGGTGTCTGGGTATCGCGGTTTGCTAGGACGATCCGGCCACTGACGTCGGCGCCCTCGTACTTGAGCGCGGCCACGCCGTTGAAGGCGTGCAAGAGATCGACGCCTTACCCTCCCAGGATCGCCGCGGCGGGCGCCGCGACGCAGGTCCAGTTCATGAGCCAGGGGGTGAGGCTTCCTCATCGGCGGCGAGTTGAATTCAGATAGCGGGCCTTTGCACGAAGGTTCCAACGCCCGCCCCCTCCCGCTCAACCACCTGTGGCGAGCCTTCGGCGTAAAACACCGCCATTTGAAAACGTCAGTTGGCAGATCACGCACAAGGCGACACGTTAGGGTAGTTCCAGCGGGCGTGGTGGCGGAGAGCCATGGACGACGAAGCGGCACCAGAGGGTCTCAGCCAAGGCGTCTTGCTGGGCGCCGCCCTTCGGGCCGTCCGCAAGGCGCGCAGGCTGCGGACGAGCGAGGTGGCGCGCGGGATGGGCATGCAGTTGCGGACGTATCAGCGATTGGAGGAGGGTACGGGTCCGTTCGATCTCGATCACATCAAACAGTTCGCCGATGTGACGGACAGCGATCCCTTCGCGATCGTCGCCAGCATCTGGCTGCAGTCGCCGGCCTTCGCCGTCCGCACCATCGACAACAAGCCGCTGGTGGTTTTCACTCTCGCCTTGCGGGACTTTCACGACGTGCTTGCCGACGACATCAGTCTGATCGAGCCGCGGGTCTGGTGGGGTGGGTTCAGGCCGCTTTTCCAGGACCTGAGCGAGCACGTGCGCAAGCGCGATCTCACCGCCGAGACCTGGCTGGACGAGCACGCCCGTAAGCTCGGCCTGAATCTGAGCTTCCAGCCACGCCGAAGCCGCTTGCCGCGGGACGAAGAGTAGGTCGGCGAGACCACGGACCCTCGTCATATCGACGCCCTGTGCGCACGGACGTGAGTTGGCCGGGGAGGCGAACATCCGAATGGCGCCAGGAACCTTCATTCACGCCGAACCAGGAGATGCAGCGGTTCACCCCAAGGCTGCCTGCCCCATTTGGCTGAGCCCGGACAGCATCCCCATCAAGGCGCCGTGAACGCCCCTAGAAGCGCGATGAGCGCCGGACCTGCGACCCGGCCCGCCGCCGCAATGCGTTCCAAGGCGCCCTCTTCTTGCAGCCTCCCGGCGCGCGCGATGAGGGGGGCCCCACCATATTTCAGGTCTCCCCCACAGCCACCAAACGCGTGATCGTGGAGGAAAACTTGGGACCGCGCCCAATGCATCGAAAGGAATTTGGCCTTCACCGATCGCCGTCGCTTTTAGATTAGCGATACCAGTGGTCGCGGCCTGGCCTCGGCGGGATGGCGCCCTCGATCAACCTCGCCGAGGCCCGCGCGATCAGCGCACCGTCATCTTGCCAACCGCCACCATCCAGGACCGGCGAAAGCCTGGATACGCTGGACGCCGATCACGCCGGCGCCTGATCTCTCAGGCGTCATAGGCGCTCGGCCCCTCGGCGGTTTGCGGCGGCGGGTCGGCGCCGGCGTCGCCGTCTTGAGCGACGTGCGCCTGAACGAGTAAAGCTCGCTCGGCGATGGCGGCGGCGAAGGCCTCGACGCCCTGGCCGCCGGCTGGCATGGCCGCCACCTCCGCGGCCGCGTGCGTCGCCTCGGCTGCGATGCGGCCGGTCAACTGCTGTACGCGCCGCAAGGTGGCCGGCCCGGCGAGACCAGCAGCCTCGGCCATACGCCGCCAGTGGCGGCCGTAGATATGCCGGCCGCGCTGCTGGCCGCCGATGTCCTGGGCGTGATTGGACGTGATGTTGGACCAGGTCAGGCCCGTCATCAGATCATAGAGGGGCGCCAGCAGGCTTCGCCGAGGTTGCAAGAGCACCGAATAGTTCTTGGCATGAGAATCGACGTTGCCGATGGCGATGTTGAAAATCACCGCATTGAGCAGCTGATTGATCTCGCGTGCGGTCATGTGATCGCGCACCAAGCCAAACATGTCCGCCGTCGACGGGCCCAGCACGCCTGAATGGTTGTGCTGGTACTTGGCGGCGGGCGGCTTGCCCAAAGCCTGGCAGAAGTCCTCCTGGTGCAGGCGCTGGACGCCGGTGTCGGAGATCAAGCGATCATAGCGTTCCACGAGCAGAAAGGATCTTGCCCCCGCGCGGCCGGTCGTCACCGGCGCGACGGAGAGGCCGCTGCGGCGAGCCAGCACCATGCACAGGGCTTCATTTTGCACGCTGCCGGGCAGGCGCGGGTTGTCCGGCTTGAGAATGTGCGTCGACGCCGCGCCGTTGACCGGAATGGCCAGGCCATCGGCGACCCGCGCTAGGGGCAACTTCTCCTGGGCGCCGGCGAGACTCATCGAGACCCCCGCCTCCCCAACCAGGAAGGGCCGGGCCGGCAGTTCCTCGATAATCCGTTCCAGGGCGTCGGCAGGCAAGGGCGTCAGAGCCGGCGCATCGCCGCGACGCGGCTCACCAGTGGTCAGGGCGCCCGCGAGGTCGCGGCCGAGGTTGGCGATCAGGCCAAGAATGTCTTCCTGGGCGACGCCGAGGGCGCGCGTGACCACGCGCAGCGGCTCGCCTTCAGGCAACAGGTTCATCAGCCAAGGCACGATGACCTGCGGCCCATGTTCGGGCTGGTTCAGCGGCATGGTCAGGGAGATCGGGAAGCTGTCTCGCCCGTTGCTCCAGGCGGTCTCATACTGCAGCCAGGGGCCATCGGCGCCGGCTTCAATCTGGGCGACAAGCTGGTCAGCAGCATAGATAGGCAGCCCCATGGCTCATGGCCTCCGTCAGAATTCGGCCGAGTCAGTGAGGCGCATGCCCGCGGCTTTGGCGGCGGCGAGCGCCTTGCCGAGTTGAGCCGTGGCCTTGCCGGCTTCAAGCTCGACAATGAAGCGTTCGCCCACCCCGATCGACAGGGCGAGCTCACGTTGGGTGAGCCCAAGCGCCTTGCGCGCCCGCGCGAGGGTGGTTCCAAATTCTTGTGCTGTTGCGATCACATCAATCTTCCCGTACGGGAAGATTGGCCTCAAATTCGACAGCGCGCAATGAGAATCTTCCCGGGCGGGAAGAATCGGTGCGGCGGGAGCCGTGCGTCCTCACATTCTTCCCGAGCGGGAAGCCTTGAAGCTGTGACTCGAAAGACCTCGCGGCTACGAGTCGAACCGATCCTCAGGATCGATCAGGCGCTCATAGGTCAGGACTTCCCGACCTCCCGCGAAGCCGACAATCCTAATCTAGCAGATGCTGGAAGTCCGCGAGCCGCCCCCAACCAAGAGCGCTGCGCCAAACCCCCGCTATGACTATGCCTGCCCGCCCACTCTCACGCGCCGCGCCTCCAGCCGCGCCCGGCCAACCGCCGAGCGCGCTTCACCTCGGCCGATGCGAACAAACCCAATGGCTGCATAGGCCTGGGAAAGCGAACCGAACCGCGTCCTGTAGTGCTCCGCCGAGGGAAGATCGTCCGCCGCATCGATGAGGCCGCAGGTGATGTCGCCATGGCGCTCAAACAGCCTGGCGAGCCCCTTCAGCATCAGAGCGTCATCCATCATTTTCGGGAAGTGGCGCCCGGGCTGACAGCCAATGGCTCCAAAGGCGGCCCGCAGGCTCCCGAACCTTTGGCGATAAGCCCGGTAGTGCGGGACGCCCAGATCGCGAAGCCTTGGCTCGCTCACGACGCCATGCTCGGCCGCCACCACACGCAGCGCTTCCAACAACTGATCGGTCTCAGCGGCCGGCGCGCGCCTCAACGCCGCCTGCGTCGCCGCAAACACCTTCTTCGACACGAGCGCGGGTGCCTCGCCCTCAGCGATGATCCACTTGTCCGCCGGGCGCGCCATCCGCTTGCCGCCGAGCGGCGTATGGCGCTTACCCGTCACGAGTTGACCGGCGTATTTTGGGTTGATGAGGATCAGCCGCACCCGCTCGCCCGACCATCTGGCCGAACGCGGCGCAGCCACGCCCTCATCGTTGAGGATCGCGGCGATCCGATAAGGGTTCAGCCCGCCCGGCCCGCACATCGCGTGCATCCGGCGGACCGTTTCGACCTCGCGGGCCGGACCGCGCACGAGGATCGTGTGCTGACGCGGATCGGCCTTGCGCTCCCCAGCCTCAAGGACGGCGCCAAGCTCGCCGTTTGGACCGACAAGCCTTCGCCGCAGGCCGTAGCCAGGCGGACCATGCTGCCAATGGCCCTTGGCCGAAAGCCTGGCCTGAGCCTGGGAAATCTTAGCGCCCAGCTCTCGCGAATACTCCGCCGCCATCGCCCGCTTCAGGCTCTTCATCAGCGCATCTTGCAGGCCGAGCCCGTCACCGAACGCCTCGGCGCAGTACTCGATGCGCACGCCCTCCTGAGCGCAGAGGAACTCGTAGTGCGCGGCCTCGTCGGGATCCTGGAAACGGCCCCAGCGGCTCACGTCATAGACCAGAATAACCTCGAACGCGGCCGCCCCGGCCAGCACGGTCGCCAGCAGCTTGCGAAAGGCTGGCCGCTTCTTGGCGTCCACGCCGCTGATGGCGGCGTCCTCGTAGGTCCCGACGATCTCGTAGCCGCGAGCCTGCGCATAGGCCTCGATCATTGCGGCCTGATTGGCCAGCGAGCTTGGCTGCATGGCCGTGGACATACGCAGATAAATCACGGCCCGGATCGCGTCGGGTGCCTGACCGTCGATGCCCCTTCGGCGGCCCATCATCTGGCGCCGCGGCGAGCTGCCGCCGCACGTGCGCGGCTCGCATTGACCGCCGCCACATAGTCATAGCCGATAGCCTGATAGGCCGTGTGCAGGCTGCCAAACCGGTTGCGATAGCTAGCTGCGCAAGGGACCATTCGGGCAGCGTCGATCAGGTCGGCGCTGAGCCGGCCCTTCTTCTTGAGCAGCGTGGCGAGCGCCTCGAGCATCGCCTTATCGTCCAGCATCACCATCCGGGCGGCGATGATCCTGGCGGCCTTCGCCTGATCGGCCCGCGACACGTATGGCGCGACGGCGTCCCTGGCGGTGATCCATTCGTGTCTGGGCTTGGCGATCGGCGCGGCGCCGAGCGTGTGGGCATACCGTCCAAACACCTGATCGCCGGCATAGAGCGGATTGGTCAGGACGTTGATCACCCGCTGAAACGACCATGGCCGCCCATCGCCGTACGGCGCCCCCTCGCGATTAAGCAGTCGGACCAACTCTGTGCGGCTGACGCCTTCCTTGAGAAACAATCGGTAGATCCGGCGCACGACAGCGACTTCGTCGTCCGGCCCCGGAACCAGGACAACGCGATGACCGTGAACGGCCTTCTGCTCGCCACGCTGGAGGATGGCTGTCGGCCGGCCCTCCCGATCGACCACGCAACGACGCAGGCCGTATCCAACCGGACCGCCCTGCCAATAGCCCTGAGCCGCAGCCCGCCGCTGAGCCTCCAGCACGGTCACGGAAAGGTGGCGGCTGTACTCGGCCGCCATCACCCGCTTGACCTGCTTCAAGAGTGCGCCGGCCACGCCGCCGCCCCCAAGCTCCTCGGCGCAGTATTCGATCTGCACCCCCTCCTGGCGGCAGACGAATTCGTAGTGGGCCGCCTCATCGGGGTTCTGGAAGCGTCCCCATCGGCTGACGTCGTAGACCAGGACCACCTCGAAGTCGGCCTCGCCCCCCACCACCTCGGCCAACAGTTGCTGCAACCCCTTCCGGTTGGCCGCCCGCAAACCGCTGACGCCGGCGTCAATATAGGAGCGACAGATCGTCAGGCCATTCCCCGCGGCATAGGCGGCGATCGCCGCGGCCTGATTGCCTAGCGAGTAGCGCTGCTGATCGGTCGACATGCGCAGGTACTGAGCCGCCCGTCGCCTCGTCTCCGCTTCCGGCGCCCTGACCAATGCCTACTCCCTAGAAGTCACCCGACCGGATGATGCGCCGAGCCTGGTGCGGCGGAATGATCGCGGTGATGTGAGCCGCCCAACGGATCTTGCAGTTTTCCTTGGTCGGGCCGACCACGCTTTCCAGGTCGTAGCGTCCGGCCTTCGAACCGCGCAGCAGGCGCTTGACCAGCACCTCATCGGCGTCGGTCTCGACAACGACAACGTGCCCCAGCATGTCCGGCGTCGGCGGGGTTCGCTGATCCTCGAAGTAGATCAGCCCGCCGTCATCGGCCACGCCGCGCATCGAGTGCCCGGCGATCCGCAGAGCGACCGCCCGGTTCGTTCCGCCTGGCGGCAGCGGAGCCAGGTCCCCGGCCTCCTGGCCCGTGGCGAACAGCACGGCCCCTTCACTATCGGCCCCCACGCGGCCGATGATTGGCACCAAGATCGGATCGGGCTTTTTCGGCGGAGCGGCGTCCGGTTCTGTCGTGTCTATCCCGTCATATAGCCAGTCGGACCGCACCTCGAAGGCCTCGGCGTATTCCTTGGCGCGCGCATAGGAAAAGGTCGCATTGCCGTTCTCGTTGGAAGCGTAGGTGTTGCGGTTCCAATTGAACTTTGAGGCCGCGGCCGCGGCCGTGGAGAAGCCGGCGCCCTGGCGGGCGATCTTGAGGCGAGCGGCGCGATCTTCAGCTGACATGCAATGTATATATCATACGTTTTAGCCTTGCGGAAGATCAGTATGTTTCATACGGTTTGAGCATGAGCACGCGCCCCAAACCTTCCGGACCGCCCGCCAAGGACTCCCTCTCCGTCGAGTTGGGCGGCTGGTTTAAAGCCAACGCCACCGGCGGCGGGGTCATCGTTATCGGGGTCATCTTGGTGGCCTTGGGCGCGCTCGGCCTGGCGCAGTTCTGGCTGACGATGGGCCGATGAGGCCCTAGTTCGCGTAGCGGCCGCGACTATAGCGCGGGTCGTCAACCGCCGCGCCTAGGCCAACCAGTTCGGCCGCGACATCGCGATCACCGATCCAACATTGAGCGACAACCCGATTGTAGGACGCGCCCCTTCGCTTGCAGACCAAGGTCTTGCCGCGCGTCAGCTCAGCCAGCGCCCGGGTCGCGGCCGGCCCTTGGGCCTCATGGCGCTCGGGCGCGTTCACACCCCACAGCCGGATGCGCAGACTGGAATCGCAGCGGAACGTCACCGGGAAGGGTTGTTAGCGGCCCAGGCGTGCAAGCCCGATCTAGCGATGGTGAACATCAAGCTCAAGGGCGATGATGATGGCATCGCGCTCGCCCGGGACCTGAAGGCGATCGGTGTCCCCGTACTGTTCATCAGCGGCCAGGTGAGCCGGGCGAGGACCGCGCAGACGGAGGCGATCCGATCGCTGCCCAAGCCGTACAGCGTCGCGGACATGGTCGAGGCGGTCACCTACCTGCTGGGTCGCTTGGACGGCGATGAGTCGCTCCCGCGACCGTCCAAGCTGGAGGTTTTCGACCAGGCCGTGGCGGAAGCGGCACCCGATGCGGTGTAGTCGCCGCCCCTGATCTTTCGGCGTCCGACCGGACGGCGAGGCTAGGCGGCCCTCGGCAGTTCCGGTGTCGCGTCATCCCGCCTGATCGTCACCTCAAGGCCTGGGACGCTGACAACCTCCAGACTCGCGCCGAGTTGCTTGACCAGGGCGTCGACGATCACCGTGCCCAGCCCTCCATGGCTTGTTGGCGACTCGTCGTCGCTCTTGCCGACCCCGTTGTCGGAGACGGTGAGCGTCCAATGCTCCGTTTCACCGGTCTCGAAGGTGACAAGCACCTGGGCGTTCGGCCTAGCGCCGGGGAAGGCGTATTTGAGCGCGTTGATCACCAGCTCGGTGACGATGAGGCCAAGGCTGACGGCCTTGTCCGAGCCGATCCGCCCGTCGTCGGCGACGACCTTCAGATCGATCGGCCGATCTTCGCTGATCATCGAGGCCGCGAGGCTGGCGCAGAGCTTAGTTAGGTAGGAGCCGACCTCGATCTGATCGACGCCGCCGGAGGCGTGCAGGTGCGACTGCACCTCAGCGACCGACATCACCCGCTGATGGGCGTCTCGCAGGTGGTGGCGGGTCTCTTCGGAGTTCACGGCCCGCGCCTTCAACAGCAGGATGCTGGCGATGATCTGCAGACTGTTGGCCACCCGATGCTGCATCTCCTGCAGCAGCACCTGCTGGTGCGCCAGCAGTTCCTCGGTTCGTTCGTGCAGTTCGGCCTTCTCCTGCTCGATCAGCCGCCGGGCGGTGACGTCGGTGAAGGCCAGGAGAATGGTGGCGTCGGCGCTGGTCTCGTAGAGCACCTTACGGGCGTTCAGCAGCATCTTGCGCTGGCCCAGGCCCGGGAAGTCGTGATCGACCTCGAAGCCGTCCATCGCGGTCTGTTCGGGAATGATCGTCTCGAGCAGCAGGCGCAGCGCCGGGATGTTCCATTGGCCGTCGCCCAGCGAATAGAGCAGCCGGCCTATGGTGTGCACGGGGGCGACCTTGAAGGTCTCATAGAAGGCGCGGCCGGCGGCCAGGACGCGAAGCTGAGCATCGAGCACCAGCAGTGGTTCATGAATAGTGTCGACGATCGCCTGCGCCAGGGTCTGGGCGTCTTCGATCGACTTAAGCAGGTTCGTCATGAGCTGGAGTTGATCCGGGTCGCGAACGCGGGACGTCTCGGTAACGCCGGTATAGGTACCCAAAGCAACGTTACGCTCTTTATGCTCGGGTGTCGTGACAGCGATAGCGGACCTGATCAGATCGTGCCGAGATTCACTCGGCACATTCGGTCAGCCACCGCGCCTTCGGAACTCCTATCGCTGCACGCCGCTTAGTCTTCCGCAAAGGTGGAGGCCTTCCGATGGACGCGAAGATCGAGACCTTGACCCCGGCCGCCGAGTTGGCGCGCGACAATCCCGTCCGGTTCCCCAACGAAAGCGCCGCCTACCGCGCCGCGCGCAGGGCGCTGTTGGCCGAGGAGATGGAACTGCGGCGCCACCTTGAGCGGGTCGCCGCCCAGTGTTCAATTCCGAGGTCAAGTGGAGCGGATCGCGCCGGAAGCGGTCTGGCTCATTGGCCCATGCCGTACAGATCGCTTCGTAGGGTGTGAGGCCGCAAAGCGTCTTCAGGCGTCTGGCGAAGTTGTAGCCGTCCAGGAAGGCGGCGAGGTGTTTTTCGAGTTGGCGGTGGGTCTCGTAGTGATATCGCCGGACCGTCGCCTCCTTCAGCGTTCGGTTCATGCGTTCGACCTGGCCGTTGGTCCAGGGATGGTTAGGCTTGGTAAGGCGATGCTCGACGCCATGCCCCGCGCAGGCTCGGTTGAAGGGGTGTCCGCGCCAACTGGCGGTGGGGCCGTTCCGGTTCTTGGGGAGGTCGGCGAACTGGATGCCGTTGTCGGTGAGCACGGTATGGATCTTGTAAGGGA
>JBEBYB010000063.1:0-14270 GCA_040391295.1 Phenylobacterium sp.
TCTCGACCTCGATGCAGTAGATGTTCTCGCCGCCACGGATCAGCATGTCCTTGGCCCGGTCGATGATGAAGCAGAAGCCCTCCTCGTCCACGCGGGCCAGGTCGCCGGTGCGGACCCAGCCGTCGACGAAGGTCTGTGCGGTGGCTTCGGGCTTGTTCCAGTAACCCTTCACGACCTGCGGGCCGCGCGCCCACAGTTCGCCCACGACGTTGGGGGCCAGCACCGTGACGCCGTCGGCCGGATCGCGGATTTCCAGGTCGCTGACCGGGACCGCCGGGCCGCAGCTGTCGGGACGGTTGGCGTAGTCTTCCGCGCCGTGGGTGGTCACGGTGGCGCAGGTCTCGGTCATGCCCCAGCCGTTGCCGGGCGCCGATTTCGGGAAGGTTTCCTTGATCTTGCGGACCAGTTCCGGCGCCGAGGGGGCGCCGCCGTAGGACACCGATTCCAGCGACGACAGATCGTAGTTGGCGCGGGCCGGATGCTCGATCAGTTGCCAGGCGATGGTCGGCACGCCGCCGGCCTGTTGGATCTTCTCGCGCTCGATCACCTCGAAGGCGCGGATCACGTCCCACTTGTGCAGCATCGCCAGCTTGGCGCCGCCGGCCAGCGACGGGTTCAGCACGGCCATGCAGCCGGTGACGTGGAAGAACGGGATGGAGATCAGCGACGAGCGCTGAGGCGCGTCCGGATCGGGCTGGGGCGGAGCTTCGCCGCGGCGCAGGAACGACCGCGCGCCGCCGACCGCGCCGGCCAGGATGTTGGAGTTCACGCCACGCTGGGTGGCCAGGGCGCCCTTGGGCTTTCCGGTGGTGCCCGAGGTGTAGAAGATGGTCGCGTCGTCGTCGGGCAGGATCTCGACGTCCGGCAGGGCCTGATCGGGCAGCTTGCCCCACTCACCCGCCGCGCCCAGCACGCTCTCGACGGTCGCAACCAACGGATGGGCGATCTCTTCGCGCGCGCGGCTGACATAGGCGCGAACCAGATCGGGGCAGTTGGGCAGGTGCTCGGTCAGGCGCTCATAACGCTCGGCGTCCATGATCACGACCTTGGCGCCCGAATCGGTCAGGCCGTATTCCAGCTCCGGTCCGGTCCACCAGGCGTTCAACGGCGTGACGATCGCGCCCAGCGAGGCGGCGGCGTAGAAGGCCACCGGCCATTCGGGCAGGTTGCGCATGATCAGGGCGACGCGGTCGCCCTTCTTGACGCCGTCGGAGGCCAGTTGGGCGGCGAAGGCGGCGACCGCCCGATAGAAGCCCTCGAACGTGACGCGCTCGTCCTCATAGACCAGGAAAACCCGCTCGCCATGGGTGCGGCCCAGCTCGACGACCGCGCGCAGCGACGGCGGCAGGTTTTTCCAGGTACGGGTCGGAACGCCGTTGATGACAACGGTTTCCATCTCGGCCGGGGTCCCCGGCGAAGTGATCATCGCATGGGCCTGAGCGATGGACATTGCGGGCCAACCGGCGGGCAGCACAGCCTCGGACATGGGCGGGTTCTCCTAATGCTCGCACGGGCATGCACAAGCCCGCGTCGTCGGTAGGTGAACAAGCATAACCCAGCGTCAGAGGCAAACGAGTGTTTGAAGGTTTGGGAGGCAAACGTCCGGCCAGTCGCCCGGCTCGAATGGACGTCCACGCTCGTCATCCTCCGGTCAGCCGCAGGCTGATCCGGGGGACCCAAGCTGGGGTGCAGAACGAGATAGGCCGCTTGGGTCCCCCGGATCGTCTTTCAGACGACCGGAGGATGACGAGCGTGGTGGTCAGACCACGGCCTCAAGCAGCGAGAGCGCATGCTCCAGCTTGGCTTTCGCCGCTTCTGATTCGGCGAGCCGCTCGCGATTTTCCTCGACCACCTCTTCCTTCGCATTAGCGACGAAGGCCGGATTTCCGAGCTTCTTGTTCACGTGGGCGATGTCGGAGGCGTGGCCGGCGATTTCTTTGGCCAGGCGCGCGCGCTCGGCGGTCAGGTCGATGAACTGCGCGACCGGCAGGGCCAGGGTCGCGCCGTTGACCACGAACGGGATCGCGCCTTCCGGCGCCGAGGCCACGAACTGAAGGTCCGACACCCGCAGGGTCTGGGCGATGACCGCGGCGTTGGCCGCGAACACCGCGCGCTGGGCGTCGGTGGCCTCGATGACTAGCAGCGGCGGACGGGCCGAATGCGGCACGTTCAGTTCGGCCTTCACCGAGCGGCCTTCGCTGACCGCGGCGATGATCAGGCTGATCTCGGCGTCGGCGGCGGCGTCGACCAGGCTCTCGGCCAGGTCGGGCCAACGGGCGGTGATCAGCATGCCTTCAGCGCGGGCGGCGCCGAGGTCGGCGGTCTGGGCCCACAGTTCCTCGGTGAGGAACGGCATCACCGGGTGCAGCATCTTCAGGATGACATCGAGCGCCCAGGCGGCGGTCGCCTGCGTCTCGGCCTTGGCCGCCTCGTCCGCGCCGTTGAGAAGCGGCTTGGCGAGTTCGACGTACCAGTCGCAGTAGGTGTTCCAGATGAACCGATAGAGACCATTGGCGACATCGTCGAAGCCGCAGGCGTCCAGCGCCTTAGTCATCGCCTGAGCGGTGCGCGCGGTCTCGCCGACGATCCAGCGGTTCAGGGTGCCCTTGACCTGCGCCGGGTCGAAACCCTCGGCGCGCGCACAGCCGTTCATCTCGGTGAAGCGAGCGGCGTTCCAGAGCTTGGTGCCGAAATTCCGATACCCTTCAATACGCTGGGTCGAAAGCTTGATGTCTCGCGCCTGGCCGGACATGGCCGTCAACGTGAAGCGCAGGGCGTCGGCGCCGTACTGGTCGACCAGTTCCAGCGGGTCCATGACATTGCCCTTGGACTTGGACATCTTCGCGCCCTTGGCGTCGCGCACCAGGGCGTTGATGAAGACCCGGTCGAAGGGGACGTCGTCCATGAAGTGCAGGCCCATCATCATCATCCGGGCGACCCAGAAGAAGATGATGTCGAAGCCGGTGACCAGGGTGCTGGTCGGATAGAACCGCTCCACGTCGGCGGTCTTTTCAGGCCAGCCCATGGTCGAGAACGGCCAGAGCCCGGAGGAGAACCAGGTGTCCAGAACGTCCTCGTCCTGACGCAGCAGTTCGTCGTGGCCGTAGTGCTCGCGCGCGGCGGCCTTGGCGGCCTCTTCGGTTTCCTCGACGAAGATCTTGCCGTCGGGGCCGTACCAGGCCGGAATGCGGTGGCCCCACCAGAGTTGGCGCGAGACGCACCACGGCTCGATGTTCCGCATCCACTCGAAGTAGGTCTTCTCCCAATGGCGGGGCTCGAAGACGGTGCGCCCCTCCTCCACCGCCTTGATGGCGGGTTGGGCCAGGGTCTTGGCGTCGACGTACCACTGGTCGGTCAGATAGGGCTCGATGACCGAGCCGGAGCGGTCGCCGTGCGGCACGGCGTGGCGGGTCTTCTCGACCTCGCGCAGCAGGCCCAGTTCCTCGAAGGCGGCGATGACCTTCTTGCGCGCCGCGAACCGGTCCAGGCCCTGATAGTCCTTGGGGCCGTTCTCGTTGATCTTCGCGTCACCCGTCAGGATGTTGATCATCGGCAGGTTGTTGCGCTTGCCGACCTGATAGTCGTTGAAATCATGGGCCGGGGTGATCTTCACCGCGCCGGAGCCCTTTTCGGGATCGGCGTATTCGTCGGCGATGATCGGGATCGGTCGCCCGACGATCGGCAGGCGAACGCACTTGCCGATCAGATGTTTGTAGCGCTCGTCGCTCGGATGGACCGCGACGGCGGTGTCGCCCAGCATCGTCTCAGGCCGGGTGGTGGCGACGACGATCTCGCCGCTGCCGTCTTCGAGCGGATAGGCGAAGTGCCAATAGTAGCCGTCGACCTCGCGCTGCTCGACCTCGATGTCGGAAATGGCGGTCTGGAAGTGCGGGTCCCAGTTCACCAGCCGCTTGTCGCGATAGATCAGGTTCTGTTTGTGCAGGGTGACGAACACCTTGCGCACCGCGGCCGACAGGCCTTCGTCCAGGGTGAAACGTTCGCGGCTCCAGTCGCAGGACGCGCCCAGGCGGCGAAGCTGGTTGGTGATGGTCCCGCCGCTCTCGGCTTTCCATTCCCAGACCTTGGCGATGAACTCCTCACGCCCCATGTCGCGGCGGCCGACATTGCCGGCGGCGGCGAGTTGGCGCTCCACCACCATCTGGGTCGCGATGCCGGCGTGGTCGGTGCCCGGCAGCCACAGGGCGGCCTTGCCGCGCATGCGCTCGAACCGGATCAGCACGTCCTGCAGCGTATTGTTCAGCGCATGCCCGATGTGCAGCGAACCGGTGACGTTCGGCGGCGGGATGACGATGGAGAACGGCTCGGCGGCGGGGTCGGACGTCGGCGCGAACGCGCCCGAGGCCTCCCACATCGCGTACAGGCGGGACTCGGCGGTTTTGGGATCGAAGTTTTTTTCAAGCATTTCGATGCGCTGCATACATTTTCGCTTCCTCGCGTGGAAGCATGATGAGGGCGCAGCACCCCAAAACCGCTCATCCCGGCAAAAGCCGGGACCCAAGCGGGTTCTGCAGCCGAACCAGCGCCAGCGGAAATTTCAGACTCAGCTTGGGCCCCGGCCTTCGCCGGGACGAGCGGAGTAGTCCTAGCGTACCTGACCGCGCGCGATGCGTTCGACTTCGCGGTCGACCGTCGCCTGGACGATCTGGGGAAGATTGGTGTCCAGCCACTGCTTCAGCAGCGGGCGAAGCAGTTCGCGGACCACGTCTTCAAGGGTGCGGCCGTCGGCCGGCATCTGGATCGCGGCCGACAATTGACCAAAGGCCGAGGCGGCGGCGGAGGCGGCCACAGCGCCGACCAGCCCCTCGCCCGCCGACACCGGCTCGGGGACATATTCGGGTTCGGGCGCCGGGGCGACATAGGCCGGAGCTTCCGGCTCTTCGTTGACCGCAGGCGTATAGACGTCGAGATCGCCGAGGGTTTCGACCCGCTCGGTCAATTCCAGAACGCCGTCGTCCTCTTCCTCGGGCTCGGGCTCGAACACCGGGGCGGCGGCCTCGACAGGCGCCGGCTCCGGTTCGGCCTCGGTCGGCGCACCGCCGTCGTCAGCCGGCACGTCATCTTCGGAGATGATGCGCCGAATGGAGGCGAGGATTTCCTCCATCGTCGGTTCTTGCGAGGTCTGATCGGACATATGGAGGGCCATCGCTACGGGAAAGAATCCGTCGCGCCAAGCTCGGCGCGACGAGGTGATCCTGCAATTTCCACCACGGGGCGCAAGGTCCTATTCGACCCGCGGGTGAAAGCTTGCGTCGATTGGTCGCCTAGTTCGGGCCGGCCGCCGGCTGAGCTGTCGGCTTCTCGACCGTCTTCGGCGTGGTGACGCCATCAATGATCGCGATCGGTTCTTCCCACGGCACCCAGCCCCAAGTGACGCGGAGTTTGCTGAAGTTCGTCCTCGGATCATAGCGGGTGACCGTCGGGACCAGGTTCGGCCCCTCGAGCTGTCCCATCTGGGCCAGCACCAGCGAGGCGGCCACGTACTCGTCGCGGCGGGCGGTGACCTGGGCCAGTTCGGCTTGGCGCAGTTCCTGTTCAGCGTTCAGCACGTCGAGCGTGGTGCGCAGGCCGACCTGCTGCTCCTGGCGAGTGCCTTCGGCGGCGATGCGCGCGGCCTTCACCTGCTCGTCGGTGGAGGTGATGTTCGAACGGCTGGCGATCAGCTGGTTCCAGGCGCCGGTCAGGCTTTGCATCACCGAGCGGCGAGCCGTCTCGACGCCGATGCGATCGGCGTTGTTGCGTTCCATCGCCGCGCGAATGCGCGACGAGGTCAGGCCGCCGGTGAATAGCGGCACGGTGAGCGTCGCGCTGGCCGCAACGTCACGTCCAAACAGGTCGCGCTCCCACGGATCGGCGGAGCCGCTGACGCCGAGCGATCCGTTCAGCCCCACCGTGGGCATGCGCTCGGCCTGGGCGGCGGCGATTCGCGCCTTGCTGGCTTGCTGAGCGTATTCCGCCGCGCGGATCTGCGGGTTGCTCTCCTCCGCGGTTGCAAATGCTTGGGCCACGTCGGTGGGCAGCAGAGCGGCCAGCGACGGCTCGGGGGCCAGATCGCCGGGGTTCTGCCCGACCAGGGCCGCGTAACCAGCGCGGCTGATGGCGAGTTGAGCCTGGCTTTGGGTCAGCAGCGACTGCGCCGAGGCGAGCCGGGCCTCGGACTGGGCGACGTCGGTGCGGGTGATCTCGCCCACGTCGAAGCGGGCCTTGGATTCCTCGAGCTGACGCTTGAGGACCTCGACGTTCTCCTGCCGGATGCGCAAGGCTTCCTGGTCACGCCGAACGTCGACATAGGATTGGATCACGGCCTGCAGGACGTTGGTCTCAGTCCGCCGCAGATTCTCGCGACCAGTCAGGATATCAGCCTCGGCGGCCGACACCGTGGCGGCGACCCGGCCGCCGGTATAGAGCGGCTGCGACAGCGAAAGCGTCGCGACCGCGCTGTTGGATTCCGCCCGATTGCGAACCCAAGCGTCCCGGAGGCCATTGTTGTCCGTATCGGCGAACACCCCGCCGGGCTGGCGCTGTTCGGAGTATCCAAGCCGGCCCTGGACCGAGGCCTGCGGCCGATAGCCGGAGCGGGCCTGAACCCAGTTTTCATCCAGAGCCCGCTGAGTCGCGCGTTGCGCCTGCAAGGTCGGATTGGAATCGTAAGCGAGCGCGATGGCCTCGGCCAGCGTTTCGGCGAAGGCGGGCGGCGCCAGTCCCAGCGCAAGACCTGCGCTGCAGACCATGGCGAACAGACCTCCGCGACGAGTATTGAACATGCTTATCCCCGAGACGGCATAGAGAGACCGACCCCTATATGACCGCCTATTGGGCGCCGCACTAGTGGCCGTGACCTTAAGCTTTTTTCACGCCCAGGTTTCGAACGTGTTTCACCAGCACCATCTAAAGACGGCCGGCGATTCAGGCCCAGCCAGGAACCGCCTTGGCATCCAAGCCGTCGCGCCGTTCGCATGAGGCGCGACATAGCTTCGCCTAGAAGGCGAAGCCCGACACCGGCTCAAAGCCCTTCAGGACCGGAGCCATGGCGTCGAACAGGGTGCGGCGGCCAATACCGTCCTCGGCGCGGGCGTAGAGCGCGGCCTCTCCGGTCGGGCCTTCACGTTCGATCACCCCCAGGCGTCCGCCCAGGGTCAGGGCGGCCAGCCAAGACTCAGGGGCCCGGGTGACCGCGCCCTCAACGATGATCAGGTCGTAGTTCTCGCCGGGAACGGCGCTCAGATCATCGCCGTCGAATCGTTCGACCGACAAGCCAAGGGCCTCAAGGACGGCGGCGGCGTACGGCGCGGCGATAGCCAGGGCGCGCTCGCCCTCCATCGGCTTCAGCGCCTGGAGCAGCTTGGAGACCTCACGCGGACGCAGCAAATACCGATCCGGCGCATATTCCACGGCCGCGTCGGCATAGGCCTGGTAGGCCTTGTCGGCTGGAATCAGGTTTTCGCGGGGAATCGCCCGCATCGCGTCGTGCAGGCGCACGTCCGTCACGTCGTTGGTGCGAACTTGGCTCTCGACCATGTTGAGCCGGGCGGCGGCGAAATCGGAGGCCATAATTCCTCGACGTAAGAAGGCGTAGGGATACGAAACTTTCGCGCGCTTATAGGTCCGCCGCCGACATGAAGGCAATCGGAGCCTTCAAGAGAGATTGCGGTAGGCCGGGCGTTCTGTTAGCGATCCGCCCTCCCCGGCCCAAAGCCGGCGGCGGCCTGATGGCGGAGTGGTTACGTAGCGGACTGCAAATCCGCGCACCCGAGTTCGATTCTCGGTCAGGCCTCCAAATTTTCCCAGTCCTATCGTCGAGATAGCCCGCGGAGCGAGAGCGCCGGCGTTCGCCGGGCGCTGCGACTCACCTTGCCTCTCAGCCGACCGAACGGGCGTCGGCCTGCTCGATATCGCCGGCCGCCATGGCGATGGCCTCGAACAGACGAGCCACCTTGATCGGCTTGCTGACGTGATCGTCCATACCCGCCGCCTTTAGCTCGGCGATCTGATGCACCATGGCGTTGGCCGTCAGGGCGATGACCGGTGTTCGTGGACGGCCGCTGGCGCGCTCCCGGGTCCGAATTTCACGCACCGCCGACACGCCGTCCATCACCGGCATCTGGACATCCATCAGGATCATGTCCCAGGGCGCGCCCTCCCAGGCCTCGACGGCCTGGGCTCCGTCCTCGACGATCGTCGGGACCACGCCGATCTGCCCCAGCAGCGCCGTCAGCACGGTCCGGTTAACCTCATTGTCCTCCGCCGCCAGGATGCGTAGCGCCATCGGCGCGGCCAGCGCGGCCTCAGCCGGCTCGACAGCCTCCAGCCTGTCGCCGAGCCGCTCCAGCGGCAGGCCGACAATGAAGGTCGAGCCCTGCTCCGGCGCGCTCTCCACGGTGATGGAGCCGCCCATCAGCTCGCAGAGTTCACGGCAGATCGCCAAGCCGAGACCCGTGCCGCCGTGGCGGCGGGTGGTCGAGACGTCCAACTGCTCGAACTTGCGGAACAGGCGGGTTTGCTGGAGCTCGGGAATACCCGGCCCCGTATCGCTCACAACGACCTGGATCACGCCGCCCGTCCGGGTCGCCGAGATCCGAATCTCGCCTCGCGCCGTGAACTTCACCGCGTTGGAGATCAGGTTGTAAAGCACCTGGCGCAGCCGCAGCGGATCGCCGCGATAGACGCCAGGCGCCCCGTCCCCCATCTCCAGCCGCAGATCGAGGCCCTTGCTGGCGGCGCCCGGGGCGAAGGCGGCGATAGCGGCCTGCAGGACGTCCCTAAGCTCGAACTCGACGGACTGAATCTCCAGTTGCCCAGCCTCGATCTTGGACAGGTCCAGCACGTCGTTGAGGATTTCGGTCAGCGCCTCGCCGGACCGCTGAATCACGCCTAACCGCCCTCGCTGGGCCTCGGACAGGTGATCGGCCGACATCGCCTGAGCCATGCCCAGCACCCCGTTCAAGGGGGTTCTGATCTCGTGGCTGATCGTGGCGAGGAAGGTGCTCTTGGCGGCGTTGGCGACGGCCGCCTCGGTTTCCTTCTCGATCGCGGCCTGCAGCGCGCGAGCCATCTGGCGTTCAACGTCCCGGCGCTTGAAGGCCGCTTGCAGGACGTAGGCGTAGAAGCCGCAGACGGCCAGGGAGACCAGCAGGATCTCGAACCACTCGACCACGTCTCCGAGCCAGGCCAGGCTCGCCATCACCGAAAGAAAGCTCACGGCCAGGGACGCCGCCCCGATCCGGCGCGAGATGACGAACTCGTCGGCTGCGCTCAGGGAGATCGCCCCCAACATCGCCAGCCCCCCCGCCAGGGCGGTGTAGGAGCCGCTGATGATCAGGGCGGACGGCAGAAGGCAGTAGGCCGCGGTCTGGGCCGCCGTCGCCGCCGCCACCACAGCTTCGCAACGGCGATCGGGATCCGGCCGCCGCCCGGCCAGATCACACAGGGCCCGGCTGCCGGCGATCATCAGGATATTGCCGACCAGCCAAGCCGCCGCAAAGGCTGGGCCCAGCCAGACCCAGGCTCCGAACGCCGCCAGGACGCTCATCGGAATGATGGTCAGACGGTCGCGCCGGCGGAAGGCGATGATCCGCCTCCAACTCAATTGCGAGGCGACGAAATCGCCGTCGGCCACGACCGACCCCAGCGGGGCGCTGGCCGCCTGGCTACGCCAGACAGACTTCATCGGCGACACTCCTATCGGTGCAGCCGCCCAAGATCGACTGTCGAGCTTTCAGAGTCGTTAGCCGCCTGAACACCAAGCCCGACCCGTCGATGGTCCGCTAACCCGTAAGATTACTTAAGGGGGTCTCCCGAATTTTCCGGGCGGCCGCCAAGCGCCACCGTGAGCTCAGTCAAAGGAGCCCAAGCATGACGTTCTCAACCCTCTACCTGACGATGGTCGTCGCGTCCTTCACCGTCTTCGCCCTGACCATGGGCGGGGTTGGCATCTGGTGTGCGATGGCCAAGGCCCCCGCCCGGCCATGAGCGCTCAGGCGCGCTCGGCCAGCATGGCCATGCGCACCAGTTCAGAAAGGCTGGCCGCCTTCATCTTGGTCATGACGTTCGCGCGGTAGATCTCGACCGTGCGCGGGCTGATACCGAGGTCGAAGGCGATCACCTTATTGGCGTGTCCCGCCACCAGGCCCCCCAGCACCTCGCGCTCACGCCTTGAGAGCGACGCCATCCGGGCATGAATCTCGGCCGCCTCGGCCGCGCCGCGCCTTCCCTCCTCCCCGCACCGCAGCGCGGTGGTGATGGCGGCGAGCAGCACATCGTCGTTGAACGGCTTCTCGATAAAATCAGCCACGCCCGCCTTCATCGCCTCGACCGCCAGCGGCACGTCGGCATGGCCGGTGATCATGATAATCGGCAAGGCGAAGCCCTGGGCCTTGAGCCGCCGAACCAACTCGATGCCGGTCATCTCCGGCATGCGGACGTCAGTCACGACGCAGCCGCCGGTGACCTGCGGCAAGGCCTCCAGGAACGTGATCGCCGAATCGTAAGCGCGGGTCTCCAGATTCGCTGTCTCAAGCAGGAAGGCCAGGGAATCACGAACGGCGGGATCGTCGTCGATCACATGCACCAGTTCAGCCATCGAGTTCTTCGTCCCCCACGCCGCGCAAAGTGAAATGGAAGCTGGCGCCGCCGCCCGGCGTCGGCTCGGCCCAGATCCGGCCGCCATGGGCCTCGATGATTGTTCGCGAGATCGACAGCCCCACCCCCATGCCATGACGCTTGGTGGTTATGAAGGGCTGGAACAGTTGATCGGCCACATCGGGACTGATGCCCGGCCCGGTGTCGGAAACCGTAATCTGGATCAGGTCGTCCTCGACCGGCCGCACGCGAACCCCAAGCTCGCGACGCGGGGACTCCTCCATGGCGTCGATGGCGTTGCGGATCAGGTTCAGGACCACCTGCTGGATCTGCACCCGGTCGGCCAGGACTAGGTTCACCGCCGGATCGAGATTGAACTCCACCCGAATTCCGCTTTCCTTGGCGCCGACCAAGGCTAGGGCCCCAGCCTCCTCAATCAGCTTGGGCAGGCTCTCGAGCCGTCGCTCGGTCTCGCCCCGGGACACGAAATCGCGAAGCCGGCGGATGATCTCACCGGCGCGCAGGGTTTGGGCGCTGGCCTTGTCCAACGCCTCGGTGAGGCGTTCACGGGGGATGTCCTCAGCGCCCAACAGCCGCACCGATCCGCGCAAATAGTTGGCGATGGCCGAAAGCGGCTGGTTCAGCTCGTGCGCCAGGGTGGAAGCCATTTCACCGAGCGCCGTCAGCCGGGAGATATGCACCAGTTCGGACTGCAACTCCTGCAGCCGGGTCTCGGTCCGCTGGCGCTCGGTCAGGTCGCGGACGAAACCCGTGAAGAACCGGCCGCCCTCGGTGCGCATCTCACCGACCGCCAGCTCCATCGGGAAGGTCGTGCCGTCCTTGCGCTCGCCGACGACCACACGGCCCATGCCGATGATCCGTCGTTCGTGGGTCCTGTAATAGCGTTGCAGATAGCCGTCATGCGCCTCCTTGTGGGGCGCGGGCATCAGCAGCCGGACATTGCGGCCCACCGCCTCGGCCGAGGTCCAGCCGAACAGGCGCTCGGCAGCGCTGCTGAAGGACTGGATGATCCCCAGCTCGTCGATGACGACCATGGCGTCCGGCACTGTGTCCAGGATCGAACTCAGATGGGCTTCGCGCGCGATCAAATCGCGGTTGATCGCGGCGGCCTCGCGCCGGGAACGCTGGAACCACTCGCCGCCGGTGACGATGGCCATGGCCACCCCGGCGAACACCACGGCGCTGGCGATATCGGCCCGGCCGAGCGTATCGACCCGGGTCGCCAGCGCCAGACCACAGCCAAGCCCGAACAGGGCGGCCAAGGCGCCAGGGGCCACCCCGCCATAGGCCGACGCCATCACCACCGCCGGCACGAAGACCAGGAAGGCGACTCGCTCGCCCACGACCGGCTGCAGGATCAGGTGCGCAAAGACCCCGGCCGCCGTCGCCAGGATCGCCACAACGACGCCGGTCCAGAGGTTGGACGCCTTGTTCTGCAGCCTGCGGCTCCTTTGGTTCGTAAGCGAGGTGATAGCCCAACCGATCATCAAGGGGAGTTACGGGATTCCCCTTAAGCGGAAGACACGGATGTTGTCCAAACCTGGCGGGACTTATCGGTGGCCATGAACTCGGCGCCAACTCGGCGGCCGCAGTGTCATCAGGAGCCGGACATGACCGCCCCCGCCGTAGACGCCACCCTCCATCACCAGCCCGTCGGGGCCTCCGACCAGATCGCCTATGGCTTCGTGAAACTGCTGCGTTTCTGCGCCGACACCTTCTTCGCCAAGCGCTACGGCCACCGCGCCGTGGTGCTGGAGACCGTCGCGGCGGTGCCTGGGATGGTGGGGGCCACGCTCAACCACCTGAAGTGCCTGCGCCGAATGTGCGACGACAAGGGCTGGATCAAGACCTTGATGGACGAGGCCGAGAACGAGCGGATGCACCTGATGACCTTCATCGAGGTCTGCAAACCGACCGCGTTCGAACGCTTCGTCGTGGTGGCCGTGCAGTGGGTCTTCTACCTGTTCTTCTTCGGCCTCTATCTCGTCTCCCCCAAGACCGCTCACCGGGTGGTCGGCTATTTCGAGGAAGAAGCGGTGATCAGCTACACCCACTATCTCGCCGAGATCGACGAGGGGCGCTCGGAGAACGTGCCGGCCCCGCAGATCGCCAAGACCTACTGGGGTCTGCCGGACACCGCGACCCTGCGTGACGTAGTCCTGGTGGTTCGTGCCGACGAGGCTCACCACCGCGACGTCAACCACGGCTACGCCAACGAACTGATCGGCCTGCCGCAAACCCCGGTCGCGCCCTGCCCGCCGCACGCGGTGCTGGAACCGACCTGGAAAGCCGCCGCCTAGTCGAAAGGAAAGCGTGGGACCTGGGTCGCCGGCCCAGGTCTCGCCCCATCAGCCATGACCGACACGTCCGCCCCTGCCCCGCTGCTGCTGGTCGACGACGACCCCGCCATCCGCACGTCGCTGAAGTTCGCCCTCGAGATCGAGGGCTATGTCGTCGAGACCTATGCGGACGCCGAAAGCCTGGCCGCCCGCCAGGATCTTCCAGACAACGGCTGCCTGGTGGTCGACTACCAGCTTCCGGGCATGGACGGCCTGGAGCTGGTCGAGACCCTGCGCAGACGCAGGGTCTTGCTGCCAGCCCTGCTGATCACCACCCAGCCGACCCGGCAGGTGCGTCTGCGCGCCCGTGCGGCCGGGGTCGACATCGTCGAGAAGCCGCTGTTGTCGAGCTGCCTGGGCGACGCCGTGGCCCGGCTGCTGGCCCCCGCGCCCCTGATCTAGAGCGACTAGGCTCAGCGCTTGCCGCTCGCCCCCTCCATCACCCTGCGGGCGGTCCTCCTCCCCCGCTTCGCAAGCAGGGCTATCGCATATGGGGCGGGCCGGCCGGCTCCCCCCCGTTCCGATCGTCATCCCCGGCCGCGTATGCGTGCCGGGAATCCATACGCACCAGCCTGTCCGGCGTGTTCGGTGGTTATGGATGGCCGGGTCCTGCCGGCCCGGCCATGACGAACACATAGAGAAAACCCATATGCGATAGCCCTGGCTTCGCAGGGGAGGAAAAGCCCTTCGCCTAGAGCGAGGTGCGGACCCGGAAGAGCTCGGGGAAGAACGAGCCTTCCAGCGCCTTGGCCAGATAGGCCGCGCCGGCGCTGCCGCCGGTGCCCTGCTTGAAGCCGATGATCCGCTCGACGGTCTTCAGGTGCGCGAAGCGCCACTGCTGGAAGCGGAACTCCAGATCAACCAACTTCTCGGCCAGTTCATAGAGATCCCAGTAGCGTTCAGGATCGCGATAGACGCTGACCCAGGCCGCCTCGACCGCGGCGTTCGCCTCGTGTGGCAGGCGCAGATCCCGCTCCAGCAGTTCGGCCGGAATGTCGAAGCCGCGCCGCGACAACAGCCGCACGCATTCGTCGTAGAGGCTGGGTTCGGCCAGGGCCGCTTCGAGCACGCCGTAGACCTCGGTGGTCTCGTGAACCCGCAGCATGGAAGCGTCCTTGGCCCCCATCAGGAACTCCAGCATCCGGTACTGGAACGACTGGAACCCGGAGCTTTGGCCCAGGTGCGGCCGCAGGGCGTGATAGTCGCTGGGCGTCATGGTCCCGAGCACGTCCCAGGACTGGATCAGCTGGCCCTGGATACGGCTGACCCGGGCGATCATCTTGAAGGCGGGGCCCAGGTCGTTGTCGCGGATGT
>JBEBYB010000064.1:0-14257 GCA_040391295.1 Phenylobacterium sp.
CTTGGCGATCAATTCGGCCTGCGCCGCGCAGACGGCCGGGGCGGGCGCCTTGGCGGTCTTGCGCAGGGCGGCGAGTTCCTGGCGGGCGGCGTCCATGTCGGCGCGGAACTGGGCCGAGCCGTGCAGGCCCGCGACCACGGCCGAGCCGTTGGTGCGGCCCGATTCCACCGCGCTCATATTGTGCACGCCGCAGAACAGCCGGCTTTCGCCGAACGAGCGCGCCCGGGTCAGGATTTCGGTCGAGCGGTCAGGGATCAGTTCGGCCAGGATCAGGCCGACGCTCCAGCCCCAGGTGGTGTGGCCCGAGGGATAGTCGGGGCTGGCGGCCAGCCCTGCGGTCTTCTCCACGCAGATCGGCCCCTCGTCGATCAGATAGGGGCGCTGGCGCTTGTAGATGTCCTTGGGCGTGTTCACCGCGCGGCGAACGTCGAAACGCATGGTCATCAGGACCTTGGTCAGCTTCGGCGCCTTGTCCGGCGTCAGCTCCATGCCGATCGCGCAACTCATGTCCTGGACGATGGCCGCCTCGTTGGCGTCGGCGATGGCCAGCGCCCAGCGCGGGGTGTCCTTGGAGGCCCGGGTCGCCAGGAAGGTGGCGCGGTCGGCTTCGAAGCGGATGGTCCCGGCGACCGGGGCCGGCGGCAGGATCTTGTAGGTGTCGGGTCCGGTCTCGCCGAGATAGCCGGCGGTCGCCGTGGCCGGCTCCTTGGCGATGGCGGTCCCGCTCGCGACGATCACGCCGCCCAGGGCCAGACTGATCAGTATGCGGCTCATGGTTCCCTCCCGACTGCTTGAGGCGATCATGCGGGGGAGGCGGCGCGCTTCCAACCGGAAACGAAAACGGCCGGGGCGAAACCCCGGCCGTCTGAAGCGCTTTAAGCCTTCTTGTCGAAGAGCTTGGCCCAACGGGGCTTGGTGCGGTTCTTGTGCGCCCCGCGATGCCAGGCGTCGGAGGCGATCAGCGGAACCACGGTGGTGGCTTCGGCGAAGACCATCTGTTCCCAGGTCACGTCGACCTTGCCCCAGGAGCAGGCTTCCTTGAGCGTCGAGGACGAGCAGGCGCCGTCGCGCACGTCGGCCACGGTGATCTGCACCGCGTACTTATGCATCTCGGCTTCGTGGCCGAGGATCTCGGCGCAGACCACGGTGTCCTGGGCGAAGTTCTTCGGCACGCCGCCGCCGACCATGAACAGGCCGGTGGTGCCGGCCGCCAGCTTGACGTCGGTGAGTTCGCGGAAGTCGGCGACCGCGTCGATGGTCAGGTAGGGCTTGCCCTCCTTCATCTTCTCGATCTGGTGCTTCACCAGGCCGAAACCGGCCGAGCTGTCGACGAAGGCCGGGCAGAAGATTGGCACGCCTTCGCGATAGGCGGTCTCGATCAGCGAGTCGGGCTTCTTGGCGTTGCCGGCCGCCAGCCACTTGCCCATCTCATAGATGAACTCGCGCGACGAATAGGGGCGGGGCTCCAGCAGGTTGCAGATCTCATAGATCGTGCCGTCGCAGTTCTGGAGTTCTTCCTCGTCGATATAGGTGTCGTAGATGCGGTCGATATAGAGATCGCGCAGGTCGCGGTCGTCGACGTTCGACTGGGCTTGATAGTGCTTGAAGCCGAGGGCTTCGAAGAAATCCATGTCCACGATCGAGGCGCCGGTGGCGACCACGACGTCGATCATCCCGTACTTCACCATGTCGCGGTAGATGTGCATGCAGCCGCCGGCGCTGGTCGAGCCCGCGAGGGTCAGCCAGGTCGAGCACTGCTTGTCTTCCAGCGACATCGTCAGGATATCGGCCGCGCGCGCGGTGTCGCGGCTGGTGAAGCTCATCTTGCGCATGGCGTCGATGACCGGACGGGCGTCGTACTGATCGATCGCCACGTGTTCGACGGTGTTGGCCAGCAGTTCGGCCTTGCGGTTCGTTTTTTGAACGTCAGCGTTCATTCTTCAAGATCCCTTGGAGTTTGAGCGCCCGTCCAAATGGAAGAGGCGCGACCGGGACGGAGCGACCGGCCGCGCCTATGATAGCTGAGCAGCCGGCTTACTTCCGCCGACGCTTCTTCCCGCGCGCACGCGACAGCTTCACGACGTTCTGATTCTCGTGCCGGGGCAGGGGAATCGAACGCTGCGCCAGGCCGAACATCGAGGCCATCGGCGCATCGCGCGCCACCACGGTTTCGGCGTCGCCGAAGCCGTTGAAGCGGGTGTTCATCGCCACGCCATAGGCGCCGAGCATGCCGATCTCGATGTAGTCGCCTTCGCGCACATCTTCCGGCAGCCAGAACGGCCCGGGCATGTGGTCGATCGAGTCGCAGGTCGGACCCCAGAAGCGATAGGGCTTCAGCGGCCCCTCGACTTCGAAGGCTTCGCCGTCTTCGTGGCGGAGCAGCTTCACCGGGAACGGCCACTTGGTGTGGGCCGCATCGAACAGCGAGCCGTAGGAGCCGTCGTTCAGGTAAAGCGCGTCGTTCTTGCGCAATTCGACCTTGGTGAGGATCGACGAGCCTTCGGCCACCAGAGCCCGGCCGGGTTCGCACCACAGCTCGGTCGTCTCGTGAACCATCATCTCGGCGAAGCCGCGGTCGATGGAGTCCACGTAGTCGGCCAGGTCCGGCGGGACCATGCCGGGATAGACCGAGGGGAAACCGCCGCCCACATCGACCACGTCGGCGAACACGCCGGCGCGGACCAGGGCGCGCGAGGCCTGGGTCATGGCGGCTTGATAGGCCGTCGGCCGCATGCACTGGCTGCCGACATGGAAGGAGACGCCCATCAGGTCCTGGGTCGCACGACGCGTGGCGAGCAGCAGGCCAGGGGCCTCGTGCTGGTCGACGCCGAACTTGCCCGACAGCGAATAGGTCGCGCCCTCCGCCTCGACGCCGAGGCGCACGATCAGGTTCAGATCCTTCGCGTCGCCGGTGGCGGCGATGATCTTGGCCAGCTCTTCGTGCGTATCCAGCGCGAAGGTGCGAACCCCATGATCGAAATAGGCGGCCGCGATCGCAGCGCGGCTCTTGACCGGGTGCATGAAGGCCATGCGCGAACCCGGCGCGAACTGCGCGACAAGCTCGATCTCGGGGATCGAGGCCACATCGAAGGACGTCACGCCATTGGCGGCCAAAGCCTCAATGACCCATGGCGAAGGATTGGCCTTCACCGCGTAGAAGACGTCGCCCTTGAAATTTTCCTGGAACCAGCGCGCCGCCGTGGCCACCGCGTCCGGTCGCGCTATTGCGACGGGACGTTCCGGGGGCCGCTGACGGACCAGGTCCAGGGGCTTATGGTACGTGTGCAATTCACGTAACCCCCATTGGCAGTTGAACCTAGCCGGCGTTAGCAGCGCTTTTGAGGACATCGGGTCCGCCGGAGCGCTGCGAAATAGGGTCGATGGATCGCGATGTAAAGAGGTTTGTAAAAACATCGCCAAACCCAGGGCCCGTCAGGGGTTGCGTGGGGGGAAATGTGACAAGGTTTCCGACCCGTTTACGGCCTCCGGCGAGGGGCCGTTTCCCCTTGCGTGCTAGGCGACACGGGCCGCCGAAGCCAAGCGGGGGGTGCGGTCAAATGTGGCGAAGAGGCTTTCTTTCAGTCTTCGCGAGCCGGTCGCCGGAAAAATTGAGTAGCGCGCGTCGAGCTTCACGGAATTGTCAGCTTGGCGAGGTGGATAGATCCTGATCCATTGTATAGGTTCCGAGCTCGTAGGATGTCAGCGAGATCGCTCGGCCAGGATGTTTTCAGGCCGCTGATGCGGAGTAGCTTCGAAATCCCAAAGGCGTCTGATCAATGTGATCGGATGCGTAACCTGCACGGTCCTGATGTTGTCGCTCGGGCGGCTTGATCTCTAAGGATCCGCTGTGCTCGTCGCCGCGCTGTCCTTGACGGCGCGGGCCGGCTTGAACCGAGAGACGCTTCCAATCTTCGACAATCTCATCGCTCCGCCGTCCCTTCCGCCATGGTTGGAAGCTCTGCTGGGCCTGGCGGTTCTCGCCATCGCCGCGGTCCTGGCCAACCTCGTCGTGAAACAGACGATCCAGCGTGTCTTCCGGCGCGCCGCGGCGACCTGGGACGCGGGCGGCTCGCAGGCCCTGACCCAGATGGTCCGGCGGCTGGCCAATGTCGTGCCGACGATCATCGTCGCGCGCGGCGTGGGATCGGTGCCCCACCTGGCCGAGCCGGTGATCATGGTGGTCCGCAATGTCAGCGGCGCCTTCATGGTCCTGACCATAGCCCTGGCGGTCGGGGCGGGGCTCAACCTTGTCAACGAGGCCTATCAGCGGCGTCCGGACGCCGGCAGCCGGCCGATCAAGGGCTACGTGCAGGTGGTCAAGATCCTGGTCTATGCCGGGGCGGCCATCCTGATCGCCGCGGCGCTGATGGAGCAGTCGCCCCTGTTGCTGCTGTCGGGGCTTGGCGCGATGGCCGCGGTGCTGATGCTGGTGTTCAAGGACACCATCCTGTCGCTGGTGGCCTCGGTGCAACTGACCTCGAACGACATGCTGCGCGTCGGCGACTGGATCGAGATGCCCCAACTGAACGCCGACGGCGATGTGATCGATATCGCCCTGCATACGGTCAAGGTGCAGAACTGGGACAAGACGATCACCACCATCCCGACCCACCGGCTGATCACCGAGTCCTACAAGAACTGGCGCGGGATGTTCGACACCGGCGGCCGGCGGATCAAGCGCGCCCTGTTGATCGACCAGACAAGCGTCCGCTTCCTGTCGGAGCAGGAGCGCGCCCACATGCAGCGTTTCGCCTTGATCGACGAATACCTGGATCGCAAGCAGGTCGAGCTCGAGCGCTCGAACGCGGTGCTGGTCGCGGCCGGACGCGATCCTGTGAACACGCGGCGGGTGACCAACATCGGCACGTTCCGAGCCTATGTGATGGCCTATCTGAAGACCCACGCCTCGATCGCCCAGGACATGACCATGCTGGTGCGGCAACTGCAGCCGACGGCGCAGGGCCTGCCGCTCGAGATCTATTGCTTCACCAACACGACCGCCTGGGCCGAGTACGAGCCGATCCAGGCCGACATCTTCGACCACCTGATCGCCATCCTGCCCGAGTTCGACCTGCGGCTTTTCCAGGCGCCCAGCGGACTCGATATCGGGCGCATGGCGACCCAGGCCGAGCCTCGGCGTTCGGCATGAACGGGGGGTCTAAACGGGGGGCCGGAACCGGGTCCTCGCCGAAGCGCTTGAAGCCTATGCTTGAGCATAAGATGAACCCTCGGGTCTTTTGGGGCGCCAGCGCCGTCATCGCGGCCTTGCTCATGCTCGCGACCTTCGCGCCGGGCGCGTCGGACTATGTGTTCACCGCCGCCCAGGGCTGGGTGATCGAGTCGTTCGGCTGGTTCTACGTGGCCGCCGTGGCCGGCTTCCTGGCCTTCGTGCTGTTCCTGGCGATCGGCCCGACCGGGAAGATCAAGCTCGGTCCCGACGATGTCGAGCCGGACTTCCCGTATGTCTCGTGGCTGGCCATGCTGTTCGCGGCCGGCATGGGCATCGGCCTGATGTACTTCGCGGTGGCCGAGCCGGTTCAGCACTATATCGCCCCGCCCGAGGCCGAGCCCGGGACCATCAACGCCGCGCGCGAAGCGATGGTCATCACCTTCACCCACTGGGGCGTCCATGCCTGGGCGATCTATGCGGTGGTGGGGTTGAGCCTGGCCTATTTCTCCCATCGCAAGGGGCTGCCGCTAACCCTGCGTTCAGGGCTGCAGCCGCTGCTGGGCGACAGGATCAACGGCGGGATCGGCGACGCCGTGGACATTTTCGCGATCTGCGGGACGCTGTTCGGCATCGCCACCTCGCTGGGTCTGGGCGTGGCCCAGATCAACACCGGCCTGGAGTATCTGTTCGGCGTGCCGAGCACGCGCTTCAGCCAGATCCTGCTGATCGCCGCGGTGATGGGCCTGGCGACGATTTCGGTTCTGACCGGGCTGGATCGCGGCGTCCGCAGGCTCTCGGAGTTGAACCTGATCCTGGCGGTGCTGCTGATGGGTTTCGTGCTGATCACCGGGCCGACCGGCTTCCTGTTGAAGGCCCTGGTCCAGAACTTCGGGCTCTATCTCGACCACTTCTTCCTCCGCACCTTCAATCTCTACGCCTATGAGCCGCGCGACTGGATGGCGAACTGGACCCTGTTCTACTGGGCCTGGTGGATCGCCTGGTCGCCGTTCGTCGGCATGTTCATCGCGCGGATCTCGCGCGGCCGGACGGTGCGGGAGTTCGTGATCGGCGTGCTGCTGGTGCCGAGCGCCTTCACGTTCATCTGGATGACCGTGTTCGGGAATACGGCGATGTATCTGGATATGGGCGTGGCGGGCGGAGCGATCTCGCAGGCCGTGCAGGCCGACCTCTCGACCGCGCTGTTCAAGTTCTTCGAGTACCTGCCCGGAACCACCGTCACCTCGACGCTGGCCGTCGCCCTGATCGTGGTGTTTTTCGTGACCTCCGCGGACTCCGGGTCGATGGTTATCGACACCATCGCGGCGGGCGGGGCCGAGGAGACCCCGACCTGGCAGCGGGTCTATTGGTGCGTCCTTCAGGGCGTGGCCGCGGCTCTGCTCATGCTGGCCGGCGGGCTCAGCGCGCTCCAGGCCGCCACCCTGGTCGCGGCCCTGCCGTTCGCGATCATCATGATCCTGCTGGCCTGGGGGCTATATCGCGGCATGCGCGCCGACCTGCTGGGGATCGCGCCGGTTCCCGACCCGCCGCTGCGGGTGCGGCTGAAGCGGATCGTCGCGCCGACGAAGCGGCGGGACGTCGAGGCCCAGATCGAGCGGATCGGCGCCCCGGCCTTGGAAGCGGTGCGCGAGGCCCTAGCCGAGGAGGGCGTCGCCGCGAGCATCGAGCGAGAGGCCGACGGGATGATCCTTTGCGCCCAGGGGGCGAGCGCCGATTTCGTCTACCGGCTGCGGGCGACCTCGCGACCCTTGCCGGCCTTCTCGCTGTTGGAAGCGCCGGAGGGGCGGCGCGCGCTCGAGTGGTGGCTGCGGGCCTCGACCGACGACGTGGGACCGCGAGGCTCCTACGACGTGAGCGACTACAGCCAGGAACAGTTGATCAGCGACATCCTTGAGAAACTGGCGCTGTGGCGGACCCGGCACGCCTTCGTCCCACAGCAGGCTTGACCTGGGGGCGTCGGGCCTCGATCCTGGATCACATGGTTCTCCAGCGCGCCTTGCCCGCCCGACGCCGACGCCTTGCGGCGTTCGCCGCGGCGTGCGTGGAGATAGGCTGACCGCCGGAGCCTTCCGGCTCAAGTCGCCCCCGCAACCGTTCGAACGCCAGCCCGCCCTCATCGGCGGGCTTTTTCGTCCGCACCTACGCCCAAGGACACCGTCATGAGCGCTACCCCCAAATGTCTCTTCCTGCCTGGAGCCGGCGCCGATCCGATTTTCTGGCGTCCGCTCGGCGAGCGCCTGCCCGCCTCGTGGGACAAGGTCTATCTGGGCTGGCCGGGCCTGGGCCACCAGCCTGCGGACCCTGGCGTCAACGGCCTGGAGGACCTGGTCGGACTGGTCGAGGCGCAGATCGGCGATGGCCCGGTGGACCTGCTGGCTCAGTCGATGGGCGGCTTGATCGCGATGCTGACGGCGCTGCGCCATCCGGCCAAGGTGCGGCGCATCGTGCTGTCGGTCACCAGCGCCGGGCTCGACATGAAGTCGCTGGGCGCCGCCGATTGGCAGGCGACCTATCACCGGAGCCACCCGAACGCCGCGCGGTGGCTCAGCGACGTGCATGTCGACCTGTCCGCGCAGCTGCCGCAGGTCGCCTGCCCGGTGTTGCTGCTGTGGGGCGACGCCGATCCGATCAGTCCGGTGGCGGTCGGCGAGCGCTTGGCCGACCTGTTGCCGAACGCGCGGCTGCACGTCTTGAAGGGTGGGGACCACGATCTCGTCCAAGCGCGGGCGGCCGAGGTCGCGCCACTGATCGAAGCTCATCTGGGGCGGGTCGATGACTGACATCCATTTACGGGCCGCGACCCTGGCCGATGCGCCGGCCATCGCCCGCCTGCACCTGGCGTCCTGGCGGCAAGCCTATCGCGATCTGGCGCCGCGCGAGGCGTTCGAGGCGCTGGACGAGGCGACGCGGGTGAGGCGTTGGACGGCGACCCTGACCGAGCCCTTGGCGCAGCAAGCGGTGGTGGTGGCCGAGCAGAGCGGGCGGCTGGCGGGCGTCGGCATGGCGACCGCGCCCTCGCAGCCGGGCTTCGGAGCGCGAGGCGAGGTCGGTTCGCTCTATCTCGACCCGGACTTTCAGCGCCTGGGGCTAGGACGGCGGCTGATGTCGGCGCTGGCCGGGCAGGTAGGGGCTTGGGGCTATGACGGGGCGGCGCTCGGCGTTGTCGTGGGCAATGTGCCGGCGATCGCGTTCTATGAAGCGCTGGGTGGCCGGGCGGCGGGACGCTACCTTGATCCGGGTCCGCTCTGGCGTTCGGAGAACCTGATCTTCGTCTGGGACGAGCTTTCAGATCTGATCGGCGCCGCGCCTGGCTGAGCGTGCGCAGGTCATTTGGCGACGTGTCGCAGCGCCTTGCATTATCGCACGCTAGACCGTAGGCCGCGCGACATGTCATGAAGCTGTGGCAAGGGGGGGCGATTTTGGTCGTTCCGTTCCTGTGCGCGCGCCGATCCGAGGAAGCCTCGCCATCTATGTCTGACGCCGCCGTTCTGTCCGTGCGGAACGCCTCGAAGAGCTTCGGTTCCAGGCGCGCCCTCGATTCCGTTTCCTTGAATGTGCGCAAGGGCGAGATGATCGCCCTGATCGGGCCGTCCGGCTCGGGCAAGTCGACGCTGCTGCGTTCGATCAGCGGCCTGCAGACCATCGATAAGGGCGCTGGCCGGATCGAGGCGTTCGGCGGGGTGGTGCAGTCCGAGGGCAGGATCAGCAGCAAGGTGCGCGACGCGCGCATCCGCATCGGCTTCATCTTCCAGCAGTTCAACCTGGTCGGCCGCCTGAGCCTGTTCTCGAACGTGGCGCTCGGCTCGCTCGGCCGGATCAACAGGGCGCGTGGCCTGTTCGGCGCCTGGCCGGTCGAGACCAAGACCGCGGTCATGGCCGCCCTGGCCCGGGTCGGGGTGGCCGAATACGCCGCCCAACGCGCCAATACCCTATCGGGCGGCCAGCAGCAGCGCGGCGCCATCGCCCGCGCCCTGGTCCAGAAGGCCAAGATCATCCTGGCCGACGAACCCGTCGCCTCGCTTGACCCGGTCTCGGCGCGCCGGGTCATGGAAATCCTGCGTGACCTGAACCGGGACGACGGCCTGACGGTCGTGGTCACCCTGCACCAGGTCGACTACGCCCTGCGCTATTGCGACCGGGTCGTGGCCCTGAAGGCCGGCAAGGTCGTCTATGACGGCTCGGCCGACGGCCTGGACCGCAAACAGCTTATCGACATCTACGGCCCGGAATTCGAAGACGTCTTCTGGGAAGGAGCCCCGAAATGATCCGTCGACACCTGCTGAGCGCCTTAGGCGTCGCCGCCGCCCTGGCGCTCGGCGCCTGCAGCGGCGAATCTGCGCAAAAGGCCGCCGGCGCGCCGAAGGAGATCACCTTCTCGATCCTGTCGGCCGAGAGCCAGCAGTCGATGGCGCCGCTCTGGCAGCCGCTGCTGGACGACATGTCGGACTATACCGGCGTGAAGGTGAAGCCCTATTTCGCGACCAACTACACCTCGCTGATCGAGGCGATGCGCTTCAACCAGGTGCAGGTGGGCTGGTTCTCGGCCCTGCCGGCGCTGGAGGCGACGCGCCGCGCCGAGGGCCAGGTGCTGGGCCGGGTGGTCGATTCCGGAGGCGTCGCCTCCTACGAGTCGGTGCTGATCGTCCGCAAGGGCAGCGGCATCACGCTCGACGACGTGCTGAAGTGCGGCAAGCGCTACTCGTTCGGCCTGGGCGACGCCAAGTCGACCTCGGGCACCCTGGCCCCGATGGCCTATCTGTTCACGCCCAAAAACATCGAGCCGGCCAACTGCTTCAAGGCCGTGCGTTCGGCCAGCCATCAGGCCAATGTCTTCTCGGTGGCCAACGGCGTGCTCGACATCGCCACCAACAATTCCGTCGGCCTGGTCTTCGCCGGCCGCGAGAACCCGCGGATCGCCGAGAAGATCGAGGTCATCTGGCGCTCGCCGCCGTTGCCGGAATCCTCGATCGTCGCGCGCAAGGATCTCGACCCGGCGGTTCGCGAAAAGATCCGCCAGTTCTTCCTGACCTACGGCGTCGGCGACACCCCGCGCGCCGCCGAGCAGCGCGAAGTGCTCAAGGGCCTGGCCTATGGCGGCTTCAGGGCCGCTGACGACAGCTACCTCGATCCGGTCCGCGAAATGGAGGCCGCCGAGGTCCTGGCCGACGCCAAGCGCGCCGGAGATCCGACCAAGATCGCCGCCGCCCAGAAGGCTTTCGACACCATCCGCGACCAGGCCGCCCAGCGCCGCGCCATGAACCCGGACGCCTGATGCTCTCCAAGGAAGCTTCGCTGGCGGCTGTTCCGCCCGCCCCGTCCCGGACGCTGGTCCAACGCGCGCCCGACCTGCTGGTCTGGGGGGCGGTGATCGCCTTGCTGATCATCAGTTTCGGCCCGGTCGAGATCGACCGCCTGCCGCTGCTGTTCTCCAATTCCGAGAACATGCGCTCATTCGGCAAGGAGTTCCTCAATCCGGACTTCACGCACTGGCGGCTCTATGTCGCGCAGATGTGGCTCACCGTGCAGATCGCGCTGTGGGGCACCGGCCTGGCGGTGATCCTGGCGGTCCCGTTCGGCCTGGCCTGCGCCCGCAACATCTCGCCGCCCTGGATCCAGCAGCCGATGCGGATGCTGATGAACCTGCTGCGTTCGGTGCCCGACCTGGTCATCGGCACCCTGTTCATCGTCGCTGTGGGCCTGGGCCCGTTCGCCGGCGTCATGGCGCTGGCGCTCAACACCGGCGGCGTGCTGGCCAAGCTGTTCTCCGAGGCCGTCGAGGCCATCGACAAGGGGCCGGTCGAGGGCGTGCGCGCCACCGGCGCCACCCACCTGCAGGAAGTGGTCTGGGGGGTGATCCCCCAGGTCGGGCCGTTGTGGACCTCCTATGCGCTGTACCGGTTCGAATCCAACGCCCGCTCGGCGACGGTGCTCGGCCTGATCGGCGCCGGTGGCATCGGCCAGTTGCTGTTCGACGCCCTGAACGGCTTCAACTACGCCCAGGTCTCGGCCATCGCGGTGGTGATCGTCGTCGCCGTCTCGCTGATCGACTTCCTGTCGCAAGCGATGCGCTCGCGCCTCCTGTAGCGCGGTTTTCGGGGCGACCGCCGTGCGCGGTGGTCGCCTTGCCCTCCCTTCAAGTTCGTCATCCCCGGGCTCTTGTCCCGGGGATCCATACGCGCCCGCCTTCCAGGCAAACCCACGACCTCGGAGTCTATGGATGGCCGGCTCAAGCGGCCGGCCATGACGAGCTGGGGAGGGGGCGCGTGGGCGAGAGCCGCCGGACTCGCTTTCGTCCGTATACAGACCATCAGTCACAAATCTGAATCCGGCGCGTCACGAAACGTAGGGCGCACTGTCGTCAAAGATTGGCTGAAGCGTCACGGGACCTCGTTAAGCCGCCCCTAGCCTGAGAGGGCCAAGGGGATAGCTCTACAAGGATCCAAATAATGAAGATCAGAACCTCGCTCTGCGCCGGGGCGGCGCTGAGCGTTTTCGTGCTCGCCGCGGGCGCCGCGCAAGCTCAAGAGACCACGACCAGCTGGAAGGGCGCTCCGCAATTCCAGAACGACAGCCTGACCTTCAAGGTTCGTGGCCGCGTCTATCAGGACTTCGTTCATCAGGAAGTCGACCGTGAAAACGGAACGGGCTTTGAGTCCAACGTGACCCGGCTGCGCACGGCGCGCCTGGGCGTCGAGGGCACCTGGAACTCCAACTGGGCCTACAAGGCCGAGTTCACGGTGGCCGGCGGTTCGGCCAACTGGGAAGACCTGATCCTCGAATACAAGCCGAGCGACAACATCTCGATCATGGCCGGTAACTTCAAGACCGTGTCGTTCGAGAACATCTCGTCCTCGCGCTACACCACCTTCATGGAGCGCGGCGCCTATAACGACGTGCTCGACATCGGCCGCGTGATGAACGTCTCGGTCAAGGCGAACGGCGAGAACTGGACCGCCGCGGCCTCGGTCTCCGGCGACTCGCTGAACAACGCCGACCCGACCGTCACCGCCACCGGCGGCAGCGAAGTTCTCGGCGTCAACGGCCGGGTCACCTGGGTTCCGGTGAACGGCGACCTGGACAAGCTCCACGTCGGCGTCTGGGCCCGTTATCGCGACCGCCAGGACCAGGCCAACCTGACCTATCAGGCGCGCAACAACACCAACTACGGCTCGCGCTACACCACCACCGGCGCGGTCGGCGTCTCCGACCGGATGATCGGCCTCGAAGGCCTCTACATCCATGGTCCGTTCTCGGTTCAGGCCGAGTGGGCGACCGCCGACGTGGATCGCCTGGCCAACGTCTCCAGCGATTTCAGTACCTATTACGTGTCGGGTTCCTGGTTCGTGACCGGCGAAATGCGCAACCTGGACGTCAAGAAGGGCGAACTGGGCCGCACGAAGATCCTGAACCCGGTCACCAGCGGCGGCTTCGGCGCGCTGGAACTGGCCGTGCGCTACGACAATGTCGATCTGACCGACTTCAACATCCCGGCCACCGCCGGCGAGTATTCGGCCTGGACCGTGGGGGCCAACTGGTATCCCCACCCCTACGTCCGGTTCATGGCGAACTACTCGAGGTCGCAGAACGACAACAAGGCCCTGGGCGCCGATGTCGACGTCGACACGCTGCAGGTCCGCGCGCAGTTCGACTTCTAAAGCCTTCCGGCGGGGCGGCGCGCGGCGCCGTCCCGCATCCCATTGCGAGGAGAGAACTCCATGAAAAAGCTTCTGCTCTGCGCCGCAGCCGCGGCGACCACCCTGACGGCGGCCGCGCCGGCCTATGCCGCTCGTGACTATGTCTGGGCCGCCGGCTCCTCGACCGTGTTCCCGTTCTCGACCCGCGTGGCCGAGAACTACGCCAAGAAGACCGGCAAGAAGGCCCCGAAGATCGAGAGCCTGGGCACCGGCGGCGGCATCAAGCTGTTCTGCGGCGGCGTCGGCGACGCCTTCCCGGACATCGCCAACGCCTCGCGTCCGATGAAGAAGTCGGAGTTCGACGCCTGCGCCGCCAAGGGCGTGAAGGACATCGTCGCGATCAAGATCGGCTTCGACGGCATCGTAGTCGCCACCGACAAGGACGGCCCGGACTACAACTTCAAGCGCGAGCACCTCTATCTCGGCCTGGCCGCCAACGTGCTGCGTCAGGGCAAGTTCGTTCCCAACCCCTACAAGACCTGGGACGAGATCGGCGCCGGCCTGCCGGGCGTCCGCATCAACGTCTACGGCCCGCCGCCTACCTCGGGCACCCGCGACGCCTGGGTCGAACTGGCGATCGAGGAAGGCGCCCGCAAATATCCGACCGCCGAGGAACTGCGCTCTAACAACGAGAAGAAGTTCAAGGAACTGGTCGATCCGATGCGCAAGGACGGCTGGGTCGACGCCGGCGAGAACGACAACGCCATCGTCGGCACCCTGACCAAGACCCCTGGCTCGCTGGGCGTCTTCGGCTGGTCCTACCTCGAAGAGAACATGGACAAGATCAAGGGCGCCTCGATCAATGGCGTGAAGCCCTCGGCCAGCACCATTTCCGACGGTTCCTACCCGCTGTCGCGCTCACTCTACATCTACGTGAAGAAGGCCAATATCGGGGTGACCCAGGGCCTGCAGGAATACCTCAACGAGTTCGTCTCCGACGCGGCGACGGGCAAGGGCGGCTATCTGCAGGGCCGCGGTCTGATCCCGCTGCCGGCCAGCCAACACGCCGGCCAGCAGGCGATCGCCAAGGCGCTGACGCCGATGGCCCGCCCGGCGTCCTAGGACGACACGACCTCTGGAGAGAGACGCGCCGCGGGCCCGCAAGGTCCGCGGCGTTTTTCTTTCGCGGGCGAGGCTTCGCCCGTCGCGTTCGTGGATCAGGCCGCCTCGGGCCTGCGCCGCCGCACCCGCGCCAGCCGGCGCAGCTTGCGCCAGAAGCGGGTCTTTTCCGGTTCCGGATAGGGTTGCAGGTTGCGGACAAAGTCCTCGGCGCAGGCGCGCCAGGAGAAGCCCTCGGCGAAGGCGCGGACCACCTTGCGATCGAGCTTCAGGCATTCCAGGCAGGCTTCGCGCAGGCCCTCGGTGGCGCTGTGGG
>JBEBYB010000065.1:0-14068 GCA_040391295.1 Phenylobacterium sp.
GATCGGTCGGCTATTGGTGCGGTCAACCCTTTGCCAGACAAGGCCAAACGCTCGCTGCGGTGCGGGCGCTGAGCGTCTTCGCCTTTCGGACCTTGGCCCTCCATAGGCTGGAAGCGGCTTGCCTCCCGCAGAACGAGGCCTCCCGCCGCTTGCTCAACCGCGCCGGGTTTCAGGAGGAGGGGCTCGCGCAGGCTTATCTGAAAATTAACGGCGTTTGGAGCGATCATGTCCTGTTCGGACTTGTCTCGCCCCTTGGGGCGCACGAGACCTCGGACGACGGAGTGTCTGTTTAGCGTGCGCACGGCAAAATGCCGGACCGCGCGGCGGCGCGTGGCCTATAGCGTCTTGAGGCGATGCCGAACGATCGTTGGAGCTGGGACGCCACGACAACGCTAGAAGCGTTGGGCGCGGCTGATGTAGTTCTCTGGCTCTGGGAGCCCGAGAAGGATCGCCTGTGCTTGACCGGCGCATCGCGTGCGCTTGGCTTGGGGCCGCTGGCGCCTGAATGTTCATCGGCGGCGCTGCGCGCCCTGGCCCTGCCGCCGGATCGGGCGATGGCCGAAGATATTCTCCGTGTGCAGGAGCCGGGCTCGCCGATCGCCGTGCGGGTGCGCATGCGCGGCGGCCAGGTCTGCATCTGGCGCGGCGTCTGGCTGGAGGAGGGCGGTCTGCGCGCCGCCGGCGTGATCGCCCCGGAAGTCAGGTTCGCCGCGGCCGATCTCGACACCCTCACCGGCCTGCTCGACCGCAAGACCTTCATCGCCCGGGCGCGCGAGCGCCTGCAGACCCCCGGCCAGCATGAGTTGGTGGTCGCCGACCTCGACCGCCTGCGCCGTCTGAACGAGGCGCTGGGCCAGGAGCGGGCCGACCTGGTGCTGGCCGCGCTCGGTTCGCGCCTGGCCGCGGCCTTCCCGCCCGACGCCCTGTTGTCCCGCGTGGGCGAGGACGAGTTCGCCGTCCTGGCCCCGACCTCGCGGCCCTCGGCGGCCGAGACCTTGCGCCTGGCCCTGGAGCAGCCGCTCCGGGTCGCCGGCTTCGATATCCATCCGACCTTGTCGATCGGCGCCGTCGAGGCGACGGGCGGCGAGGATGCGCCCGAGGCGACCGAACTGCTGCGCCGGGCCGAACTGGCGGTCGAGGCGGCCAAGAGCAACGGCCGGGGCGGCGCCGCCGCCTATGGCCGCAGCCTGGAAAGCGACGGCCTCTCGCGCCTGGCCCTGGAGAGCGATCTGCGCGGCGCCATGGGCCGCAACGAGATCGTGCCCTTCTATCAACCCATCGTCCGGCTCTCGACCGGCGCCCTGTCGGGCTTCGAGGCCCTGGCCCGCTGGCGCCACCCGCGCCGCGGCCTGCTGACCCCCGACCAGTTCCTGCCGCTCTGCGAAGAGATGGGGCTGATGAGCGAACTGGGCGCGATGATGATGCGCCAGGCCGGGCATCAACTGGCCAAGTGGCGGCGCGACCACCACGCGGCCGGCGAACTGACCGTGGCGGTGAACCTCTCGACCGGCGAGATCGACCGGCCGGACCTGATCTCCGACGTGACCGCCATCCGCCGCGAAACCGGCCTGCCGCCGGGCGCGCTGAAGCTGGAAGTCACCGAGGGCGACGTCATGCGCGACCCCGACCGTGCCGCCGTCGTGCTCGGCAAGTTGCGTGAAGCCGGCGCCGCCCTGGCCCTGGACGACTTCGGCACCGGGTTCTCGTCGCTCAGCTACCTGACGCGGCTGCCGTTCGACACCCTGAAGATCGACCGCTATTTCGTGCGCACCATGGCCACCAACGAGGGCTCGGTGAAGATCGTCTCCTCGGTCGTCAAGCTCGGCCAGGATCTCGACCTGGAAGTGGTCGCCGAGGGCGTCGAGAACGCCCAGATGGCCCGCCATCTGCTGTCGCTCGGCTGCGACTACGGCCAGGGCTTCGGCTACGCGCCGGCCCTGTCGCCGCAGGAAGCCGAGGTCTATCTGAACGAAAGCTATGTCGACGGCGCCGCGCCGGTGAAGGCGCGGGGTTAGGGGCTCAACCACCCCGACCTCGTCATCCTCCGGTCAGCCGAAGGCTGATCCGGGGGACCCAAGCCGAGCCAGCCATATCTTGAGAGTCAGCTTGGGTCCCCCGGATCGTCTTGCAGACGACCGGAGGATGACGAGCGTGAGGGGGAGGGCTACGCCCGCCCCGCCGTCGCGCTGAGCAACCGCGCATCGACGCCGATCTTGGCCAGGGCCTTGGTCCATTTCTGTTCGTGGTCGGGGCCGAAGATCAGGGTCTCGTCGGCCTCGCAGATCAGCCAGACGTTCTCACGGATCTCACGCTCCAACTGGCCAGGCCCCCAGCCGGCGTAGCCGAGCGCCAGCATCGCGCGCCGGGGCGGCCGGTTCTGGCCGGCCATCGCCTCCAGCACCTGGCGGGTGGCGGTGAGCGAGATTCCCTCGCGGATCGGCAGGCTGCCCTCGCCGGAGCTGTAGTCGTCGGTGTGCAGCACGAAACCGCGCTCGCGGTCGACCGGGCCGCCCAGCAGCACCAGGTCGGGCGGGACCTCGATGGTGGACTTGACCTCGAGCCGCGTCAGCAGGTCGGGGATCGTCAGCCCCTCGACCGGGCGGTTCACCGCGATGCCCATCGCATGGCCCTCGTCATGGGCGCAGATCAGCACCAGGGCGCGCTCGAAGCGCGGGTCGCCGATGCCCGGCATGGCGATGAGCATCTGTCCGGAGAGAAAAACGGCGTCTTCCATCCCCTGAAAATTGAGCCGTATCGCGGCGCTTTCAAGTCTTGACCGCACACAAGAGCGTTGAAGCGGCGGCGGACCGGGTTATCTGGTGGTCGAACCTCATCAGGGAGAGAGCCAAATGACGATCAAAGTCGGTGACAAACTGCCCGCCGCCACCTTCTCGGCCGGAACGCCGGAAGGTCCTCGTCCCATGTCCACGGACGATATCTTCGCCGGCAAGAAGGTCGCGCTGTTCGCGGTGCCGGGCGCCTTCACCCCGACCTGCTCGGCCAAGCACCTGCCGGGCTTCAAGGAGCATGTCGCCGACTTCAAGGCCAAGGGCGTCGACGCCATCGCCTGCGTCTCGGTCAACGACGCCTTCGTGATGAAGGCCTGGGGCGACAGCCAGTCGGTCGGCGACGCCATCCTGATGCTGGGTGACGGCAACGGCGACTTCACCAAGGCCATCGGCCTGGAGATGGACGGCTCGAAGTTCGGCATGGGTCAGCGCTCGCAACGCTATTCGATGATCGTCGAGGACGGCGTCGTGAAGGAGCTGAACGTCGAGGCGCCCGGCGAATTCAAGGTCTCGGCCGCCGACTACATGCTGGCCCAGCTCTAGGACCCGGCGCGGGCGGCGCCGCCATGCGCCGCCCGCCACCTGGACAAGGCCGCGGCGCCAGGCCCAATGGCGCCATGAGACAGAGCGCCTTCACCATCGAACGACTGGCCTGGCGCGATGAGCTGCTGGCGCAGGTCGTCCTGCCGGGCGGCGTGCTGCGGGTGACGCTGGGCCTGGGTTCAGGCCTCGCCCGCCGGCCCGGCGATCCGCCCGACCGGCTGTGGGCCATCAGCGATCGCGGGCCCAATCTGAAAATCAAACAGGCGGTCCGGGACTATGGCCTCGATCACCTGCGTCCCTTGGCCGGTATCGACGGCGCCAAGGTGATGCCGCGGCCCGACATCGGTCCCACCATCGCCGAGCTCAGCGTGACGGGCGGCGAGGTGCGCTTCATCCGCGCCCTGCCGCTGCGTACTCAGGCCGGGCGGCTGGTCTCGGGCCTGCCGCTGCCGGGCGGCGGTGAAGCCGACATGGAGCCGACCTTCGACCTGGAGGGGCGCCTGCTGCCGGCCGATGGCGGCGCCGATACGGAGGGGCTGGTGGCCCTGGCTGACGGCGGCTTCTGGGCCGCCGACGAATACGGCCCGTCGCTGATGCGTATCGATTCCGACGGCGTGGTGACGACCCGCTGGGTTCCGGAAGGCGTGAGCGGCGAGTGCGACCCGCCGCTGACGCCCATCCTGCCGGCCCTGGCGGGGCGCCGACGGCTCAATCGGGGTTTTGAGGCCTTGGCCATCTCCCCAGGCGAGGCGTGGCTCTACGCGGCCTTCCAGAGCCCCCTGGCCCATGATGACGACGAGACGGCCTCCCGCCATGCCCGGATCTGGAAAATCGACGCGGCGACCGGCGCCGTGGCCGCCCAGCATGTCTACCCGTTCGACCGACCGTCGAGCTTCGAGCGCGACCGCCAGGCCGGCGACGTCAAACGCCGCGACCTGAAGATCTGCGAAGCCGTCTGCGTCGGCCCTGACCGGCTGCTGGTGCTGGAACGGATCTCCCGCACGGCGAAGGTCTATCTCGTCGACCTGACCGGCCCCGGCGCGCCGGCTCGTCACCTGACGCTCGAAGCCCGGCCGACCCTCGAGGCGATGGCGCCGCGCGACATGGCCGCCGCCGGCGTGCCGGTCCTGGCCAAGACCCTGATCTTCTCGACCGACGACGCCCCCGAAGTCGTGGTGGACCTGGAGGGCATGGCCGTGATGTCGGACCGCGAACTGATCCTCGTCAACGACAACGACTTCGGGACCGAAGGGGCTGAGACCCAGTTCTTCCGCGTCACCTTCGACGAGCCGGTGTTGCGGTAGGGGAACGCCCCCTCCGTCTCGACGTGGAGCTTGTCCTCGGGTCGACCGTCGGTCGAGCCCGGGGGCGCCGATCCACCTCCCCCAGCGGGGGAGGATCTGATCACTAGATGCTCCCCCGCTGGGGGAGCTGTCAGCGAAGCTGACTGAGGGGGAGCTACGCCCCCAGCGCCGCGGCCCCGACCGCTTCGAAGTCTTCCGCGCCCTCGACCACGCCGTCGGCGAGGCCGGGGGCCTGGGCCAGGACCTGGCTGGCGTAGACGCGGGCCAGGGCCGACTTGCTCTTCGACCAGTCGTCGGCCCCCTGCGCGGTGGCCAGGGCCTGGCGGGCCAGCATCCAGCCGCCGATGACGTCGCCGGCCAGCTTCAGATAGGCGGTGGCGCCCGACAGCGCGTTCGGCCCCCTGTTGTTCAGCACCCAGTCGGTGGCGCGCTCCAGGGCGGCGACGCCGGCCTCAAGCCGCAGGCCGACGCCCTCCAGCGCGCTGGAAACCTTCAGTTCGGCCACGGTGGCGTGCATCTCGGCGCACAGCGCGTCCATGACCCCGCCGCCCTCCGTCGGGACCTTGCGGCCGACCAGGTCGATGGCCTGGATGCCGTTGGTGCCTTCGTAGATCGGGGCGATGCGGGCGTCGCGGTAGTGCTGGGCCGCGCCTGTCTCCTCGATGAAGCCCATGCCGCCGTGGATCTGCAGGCCCATGGAGGCGACCTCGACCCCGATGTCGGTGGACCAGGCCTTGGCGATCGGGGTCAGCAGCTCCTGACGCTGGCGCGCCGTGGTGCGCTCGGCCTCGCTGGGGGCCAGGTTCGCCAGGTCGGCGAGCACGCCGGTGGTCAGGCAGATGGCGCGGGCGGCCTCGATCTTGGCCTTCATCAGCAGCAGGGAGCGGCGCACGTCCGGGTGGCCGTAGAGCGGGGCGGGATATTCCGCCGACCAGACCGCGCGGCCCTGCTTGCGCTCCTGGCTGAAGGCCAGGGCCTGCTGGAAGGCGCGTTCGGCGATGGCCACGCCCTGGACGCCGACCTGCAGGCGCGCGGCGTTCATCATCACGAACATATGGGCGATGCCGTTGTTCACCTCGCCGACCAGTTCGGCCTGGGCGCCTTCGAACAGCATGACGCAGGTGGGCGAGCCGTGGATGCCCAGCTTGTGCTCGATGGAGCCGGCGCGCAGGGCGTTGGCGGCGCCCAGATCGCCCTCGTCGTCCACCAGCCGCTTGGTCGCCAGGAACAGCGAGATGCCCTTCACGCCCGGCGGCGAGTCGGGAAGGCGGGCGAGGACCAGGTGGCAGATGTTCTCCGCCGCGTCGTGGTCGCCCCAGGTGATGAAGATCTTCTGGCCGGTCAGCCGGTAGCCGCCCTGGCCGTCCGGTTCGGCGCGGGTGGTGACGGCGGCCAGGTCCGAGCCGGCCTGCGGCTCGGTCAGGTTCATGGTGCCGGTCCACTCGCCGGAGACCAGCTTGGGCAGCACCAGCCGCTTCTGGCGCTCGTCGCCATGCAGGGCCAGGGCCTCGATGGCGGCCTGGGTCAGCATCGGGCAGAGACCGAACGCCATGTTGGCGGCCTGGATCATCTCGAAGACCGCCAGCTCCATCGCCTTGGTCAGGCCTTGGCCGCCATGTTCGGGATCGGCCGAGAGCGAGTTCCAGCCGCCGGCCACGAAGGCCTGGTAGGCGGCGGCGAAGCCGGGCGCCGAGACGACCGCGCCGTTCTCGTAGCGCGCCCCGACCTGGTCGCCCTTGCGGTTCAGCGGGGCGAGCTCTTGCTCGGTGAAGGCGCCGGCGGCCTCCAGCACCGCGGCGACCGTATCCTCGTCCAGCTCCGGGAAGCCTTGCGCCACCAGGGCCGGGTGGCCGGCGGTCTTAAGGGCGAGGGTCAGGTCGCGAAGCGGCGCGCGGAAGGTCATGGCAGGACTCCGGAGGATATTTGGGTTGTTTAGGCCAAGGCGGCGAGGAGCTCCAACACTTCACGGCTTCGTGAGGCGGGTGACGCCTTTTGGTCGCCCCGGCGTTGAACCATGTGCGGACAGGACCTTCACCGGAGGGTGGAATGACGCCACGCATCGCAGTCATGGCTGTCGCTGTCGCCTTGCTGGGTCCGATCACGGCCCTGGCCGCTCCCCACAGCCAGGACCCCGCCAAGGTTCCGGCCGGCGATTATGTGCTCGATCCGCATCACGCCAGCCTGTTGGTGAAGATTCCGCACATGGGATTTTCGAACTACACGATGCGGTTCGACCGGCTGGACGGCCGTTTCACCTATGACCCGGCGAACTGGACGGCGACGAAGGTGACGATCACCGTCGATCCCACCTCGATCAACACCGGCCAGCCGAGCTTCGACAAGACCATCGCCGGGCCTGACTATTTCGACGCCGCCAAGTATCCGGCCATCACCTTCGTCTCCACCGGCGTCGCCGGGCAGGACGGCAAGGGGAGCGTGAGCGGCGACCTGACCTTCCACGGCGTGACCAGGCCCGTCACCCTCGACGTCGTGTTCAACGGGGTGGGGCCTGGACTATTGGGCGTCGGCACGCGGCTGGGCTTTTCCGGCACGACCCACATCAAGCGTTCGGACTTCGGCGTCACCGCCGTCAGCCAGTTCACCGGCGACGACCTGGAGCTGATGTTCGAGACCGAGTTCACCAGGAAATAGCCGAGTCGATGACCCGCGCCCGCTACAGCACCGTCGCCATCGTCCTGCATTGGCTGATCGCCGCGGCGATCATCTTCCAGGTGGTCCTGGCCTGGCGGATGGACGGCCGCACGCCGCAAGGCTTTGCGTTGGTCCAGTTGCACAAGTCGGTCGGCATCTCGATCCTGCTGCTCAGCCTGGCGCGGCTGGCCTGGCGGCTCACCCATCGCCCGCCGCCCCTGCCCGCAGGGCTGGCGAACTGGGAGCGACGGCTGGCCAAAATCGCCCATGTCGGCCTCTATGTGATCATGATCGGCATGCCGGTCACCGGCTGGATCATGGTCTCCACCAGCCGCATCCAGGTCCCGACCCTGCTCTATGGCGTGGTCCCCTGGCCGCACTTCCCCGTGCTGGCCGATCTCGTCGGACCGGCGAAGAGCGCCTGGAACAGCTTTGGCCATACGGGGCACGAGGTCCTGGCCTGGGGCGCCTATCTGCTGATCGCCCTGCACGTCGCCGGCGCCCTGAAACACCAGCTTTTCAGCCGCGAGGAGCCGGTGCTGGCGCACATGGCGCCGGGCGCGAAGCCGGGGCGCTGGTTCGACCTGCGGCTGATCGCGATCATGGTCGTGGCGCTGGGCGTCGCCGCCGCCGCCCAGACCATTCGGCCCGCCGTCTTCGCCTCGAAGCCGTCGCCGCCCCCGCCTGTCGTCGAGGTCGCCGCGGCGCCGGCGCCTGTGGAAATCGCCGCTGCGGCGCCGGCAACCTTGCCCCCCGCCGAGCCCGCCGTCTGGAGCGTCGGCCAGGGCTCGACGCTCGGCTTCGCCACCACCTGGGGCGGTCAGGTCATCGAGGGCCGCTTCGATCACTGGACCGCCGACATTCGCTTCAGCCCCGAGGCGCTGGGCACGTCCAGGGTGAGCGTCGGCATCGACCTGGCCTCGGCGGTCACCGGCGACAGTCAGCGCGACGAGTCCCTGAAGGGCGGCGACTGGTTCGACACCGCCGGCCATCCCAAGGCGACCTTCACCGCCGCTAAGTTCGAGAAGACCGGAGCCGACCGCTACATCGCCCACGGCCAACTCACCCTGCGCGGGGTCAGCCGTCCGGCGCGCCTGCCGTTCCGCCTGCAGATCGAAGGCGACAAGGCGCGCGTCAGCGGTGTAACCAGCCTCGACCGCACAGCCTTTGGCGTCGGACAGGGCGAGTGGACAAAGACCGATCAGATCCCGGCCGACGTGAAGGTGAGCGTCAACCTGACGGCGACGCGGCGTTAGCCGCCGCCGAGGCGGCTCTGCGCGCTGGCGGCCTGGTGATCCTGCCGACCGAGACGGTCTACGGCCTGGCCGGCGATGCGTCCGATCCGGCCGTGGTGGCGGCGATCTTCGAGGCCAAGGGCCGGCCGCGGTTCAATCCATTGATCAGTCACGTGGCCGACCTCGCCGCCGCCGAGCAGATCGCGATCTTCGACGACCGGGCCCGCAAATTGGCCGAGCGTTTCTGGCCCGGCCCGCTGACCCTGGTGCTGCCGATCGCCCCGAACACTGCGGTTTGCGACCTGGCCCGCGCCGGGCTCGACACCGTGGCGGTGCGGGTGCCGGCCCACCGGCTGGCCCATGCGCTGCTGGCGCGGTTCGGCGGGCCGGTGGTGGCGCCCTCGGCCAATCGCTCGGGCCGGCCGAGCCCGACCAACTTCGCCGACGCGCTCGAGGAGACCGGCGTCAGCGCCGCCGCCGCCCTCGACGGCGGTCCCTGCGAGGTCGGACTGGAATCCACCGTCGTCGCTCTGCTGGACGCGCCGCGCCTGCTGCGCCCCGGCTCGGTGACCCGCGCGCAGATCGAGGCGCTGATCGGCCCGCTGGCCGACGCCGAGGCCGACGCCAAACGCTCGCCCGGCCGCCTGGCTCGCCACTATTCGCCCAAGGCCCCGGTGCGGCTGAACGCCGTCGCGCCCGAGCCCGGCGAGGCCTATCTGGCCTTCGGTCCCGGCGATCACCGCTGGAACCTCAGCCCCTCGGGCGACCTGCGCCAGGCCGCCGCGCGATTGTTCGCTTACCTGCGCGACGCCGACCGCACCGATCCGCTCGCCATCGCCGTCGCGCCCATTCCGCACGAAGGCCTGGGCGAGGCGATCAATGACCGGCTCAAGCGCGCGGCGGGCTTTGTCGGCTAGGCGCCAGGCGCTAGGATCGGCGCCATGACCGTTTCCGTGCCCGCCGACGTCCTTTCCCGCCTCAAAGCCGTGCTGGGCGAGGGCGGCTGGAGCCAGGACCCCGAGCGCCTGGCCCCCAAGCTGGTCGAGTGGCGCGACCGCTGGCACGGCGACACGCCCTTTCTGGCCCTGCCGAAAACTCCCCAGGACGTCGCCGCGGTGGTGGGCGTCTGCGCGCAGGCCGGCGTGCCGATCACGCCGCAGGGCGGCAACACCGGCCTGGTCGGCGGCCAGATCCCGCTCGGCGAAATCCTGCTCTCCACCGAGCGCCTGCGGACCATCCGCGACATCGACGCCTTCGACGACGTGATCGTCGCCGAGGCCGGGGTCACCCTGGCCGCCGTGCATGAGGCGGCGCTGGAGAAGGGCCGCCGCTTCCCGCTGGACCTGGCCTCCGAGGGCACCGCCACCATCGGCGGCGTGGTCTCCACCAACGCCGGCGGCACGGCGGTCCTGCGCTATGGGACCACTCGCGACCTGGTGCTGGGCCTGGAGGCCGTGCTGCCCAACGGCGAGATCTGGAACGGCCTCAAACGCCTGCGCAAGGACAACACCGGCTATGACCTCAAGCAATTGCTGATCGGGGCCGAGGGCACGCTCGGCGTCGTCACCGCCGCCAGCCTCAAGCTGTTCCCGGTCCTGGTGTCGCGCGCCACCGCCATCGCCGCCGTCGATACGCCCCAGGCCGCGACTCAGCTGCTGGTCCGCGCCAAGGACGAGGCCGGCGGCGCGGTCGAGGCCTTCGAGCTGATGGGCCGGCGCGGGATCGAGTTCGTGCTGAAGAACATCGCCGGCCAGCGCGACCCGCTCAGCGAAGTCCACCCCTGGTACGTGCTGATCGAGCTGGCCTCGGGCGAGCCTGGCGCGGCCGAGGCGGCGCTGGAGCGCCTACTCGGCAAGGCGCTGGACGACGGCCTGATCCGCGACGCCGCGGTCGCCCAGACCAAGGCCCAGGCCAAGGCCTTCTGGTCGATCCGCGAGAACCAGTCGCCGGGCCAGAAGCCCGAGGGCGCGACCTGGAAGCACGACGTCTCGGTGCCGGTCAGCCGCGTCGCCGAGTTCCTGGACCAGGCGACCGCGCGGATGGAGGCCCTGGTCCCCGGCGCCCGCGTCACCGCCTTCGGCCACATGGGCGACGGCAATATCCATTACGACGTGATCCGGCCGGACGGCGGCGACGACGCCGTCCACTCGGCTCTGCGCACCGACGGCTCGCGGATCGTCCACGACATCGTCGCCTCGATGGGCGGCTCGATCTCGGCCGAGCATGGCCTCGGCTCGACGAAGACCGAGGAGGCCCGGCGCTACAAGTCGCCGGTCGAGGTTGCGGCCCTGACGGCGATACGGCAAAGCCTGGACCCCAAGCGGATCATGAACCCGCGCGTCCTCTTCTGAGTCCCTCATGCTGATCGTCATTTCACCCGCCAAGGCGATGGATTTTACGCGCCCGGATATCCCGGTCGCCGCGACGACGCCGGAAATGGCCGCCGATATCGCCGAACTGGCCAAGACGACCCGCAAGCTGAAGGCCTCGGACCTGAAGCGGATGATGGACCTGTCGGACAAGCTGGCGGACCTCAACCGCGAGCGGTTCCAGGCCTTCGACCCGGCCATGGAGGACGGCCTGCAGGCCGCCTTCGCCTTCAACGGCGACGTCTATTCGGGGCTGAAGGCGCGCGAATTGGACAAGAAGGCCCTGACCTTCGCCCAGGACCGGGTGCGGATCCTCTCGGGGCTCTACGGCGTGCTGCGGCCGCTCGACGCCATCCAGGCCTACCGCCTGGAGATGGGCGTGCGGATCAAGACCGGGCGCGGCGGCAGCCTCTACGACTTCTGGGGCGACAAGATCGCCAGGGCGCTCAACGAGGCCGCGCGCGGCCACAAGGACCCGACCCTGGTGAACTGCGCCAGCCAGGAATATTTCGGCGCCGTCGACGTGAAGGCCCTGAACATCCCCGTCGTGACGACCAAATTCTTCGAGGAGAAGGACGGCTCGTCCAAGATCATCTCGTTCTACGCCAAGAAGGCCCGCGGCCTGATGGCGCGCTACGTCATCGACCACCGCATCGAACGGGCCGACGATCTGCGGGGCTTCGACGTCGCCGGCTACAGCTTCCAGAAAAGCGCCTCGAGCGACACCGAATGGGTGTTTTCGCGCCCGCAGCCGCCGCCCCCGTCGGCGGCGAAGAAGGCCAAGGCCTGATCGGCCATTCTCCGGATCGAACGCTCATAGCTCGGAAAGACAATCGGAGCGGCTTGACGGCCGGGGCGTAAGCACGCTCCCCTGCACCCAACAATTGTTTGAAAATGAGGGAAGCGCCGTGGCCTACACACCATTCGATCTCACCGGAAAAGTGGCCCTGGTCACCGGCGGCAACGGCGGCATCGGCTTTGGGATGGTCGAGGCCATGGCCCAGGCCGGCGCGGACATCGTCATCTGGGGCTCCAACGCCCAGAAGAACGCCGACGCCCAAGACAAGCTCAAGGCGACCGGCGTGCGGGTCCTGACCCAGGTGGTCAATGTCGCCGACGAGCATGCGGTGGCCGCCGGCATGGCCGAGGCCGTGGCCAAGATGGGCCGGGTCGACACGGTGGTCGCCAACGCCGGGATCGGCGGCGGCGCCAAGTCGTTCTCCGAGTTCCCGACCGAGACCTATCGCAAGGTGCTGTCGGTCAATCTCGACGGGGTGTTCTTCACCTTCCGCGAGGCCTGCAAGCACATCGTCGCGCGGGCCGAACAGGGCGATCCCGGCGGTTCGCTGGTCGCCATCTCCTCGCTCTCGGCGCTCGACGGCGCGGCCCGCAACCAGGCCTATGCCGCGACCAAGGGCGCGCTGATCCCGATGATCCGCGCCATCGCCGTGGAGCACGCCCGCTACGGCCTGCGCGCCAACGCCATCCTGCCGGGCTGGATCGCCACCGACATGACCGCCGGCGCCCAGGACAACGACAAGTTCAACGACAACGTCATCAAGCGCGTGCCGATGCGCCGCTGGGGCAAGCCGGCCGACTTCGGCGGCATGGCGGTCTATTTCGCCTCCGACGCCTCGGCCTTCCACACCGGCGACTCGGTGCTGATCGACGGCGGCTACGGCATTTTCTAGCCGCCCGACCATCGTCATCCCCAACCCTCGTCATCCTCCGGGCTCGCGCAGCGAGATCCGGGGGACCCAAGCGGCCTAGCAAGTTCGGTCACGCAGCTTGGGTCCCCCGGATCGTCTTTCAGACGACCGGAGGATGACGAGCTTGGTGGCGGTGGCGTCGCCACACCCTTCCTGACGTCGGGTCATGGTTTCAATCGCCCGCGCCTGGCGCCATCCTCCCCGGCATAAAATCTGGGAGGATTTCGATGACGCTGCATACTCCGCTTTGCGACCTGTTGGGGGTCAAGCACCCGATCATGCTCGCCGGCATGGGCGGCGTCTCCTACGCCGAACTGGTGGCCGCGGTGTCGAACGCCGGCGGCTATGGCGTGCTCGGCATGGCCGGACGCACGCCCGAGTTCATCCGCGACGAGATGCGCAAGGTCAAAAGCCTGACCGACAAGCCGTTCGGCGTCGATCTGCTGGCCGCGAGCCCTGACAGCCTGACCGCCGCGGTCGAGATCATCATCGAGGAAGGCGCCTCCAGCTTCGTCGCCGGCCTCGGCGTCCCCATGCCGATCATGGAAAAGCTCAAGAAGGCCGGCCTGAAGGTCATGGTCGTCTGCGGCGCGGTGAAGCACGCGGTGAAGGCCGAGCAGGCCGGCTGCGACGCGGTCATCTGCCAGGGCGGCGAGGGCGGCGGTCACACCGGCCTGGTCGGCACCATGCCGCTGGTCGCCCAGGCGGTCGAAGCCGTGAAGATCCCGGTGATCGCCGCCGGCGGTCTCTATGACGGACGCGGTCTGGCCGCGGCCCTGGCCCTGGGCGCCACCGGCGTCTGGATGGGCACGCGGTTCATCGCCTCGGAAGAAGCTCACGCCGGCGAGCTCTATCGCCAGGCGATCGTCGAGGCCGCCGACGAGGACACCATCCGCACCCGCTCCTATTCGGGCAAGCCGATGCGGGTGAAGAAGAACCCCTATGTCGATGAATGGGAGACCCGGCCCCAGGACATCCAGGCCTTCCCGATGCAGGCCATGGTCTCGCACCAGGCCGGCGCGATGGGGGGGATCGGCGGTCAGACCGAGGGCCTCGATCCCGACAAGTCCTGCTTCGCCATGGGCCAGTCGGCGGGCGGCATCCACAGCGTGATGCCGGCCGGCGAGATCGTCGCCCAACTGATGCGGGAAGCCGAAGCCGCCATCGACCGCACCGCCAAGCTGCGGACCAAGGTCGAGGCTTAACTCAAGGTGTCATCCCGCAAGCCGCATAGCGGCTGTCCGGGACCCATGAACACCTGATCGTGCAAGCTGTCGCGCGGCGCCGCCACCTGAAGCACAGACTTCTTTTCCTCCCCCATCCTGATGGGGGAGGAAAGACCTTCAACGGATCGCTAGGCCGCGATCTTGGCGGCGATCTCGGCTGTGTGGCGGCCTTGATAGCGGGCGCCATCCAGTTCGTTGGCGCTGGGCTGGCGCGAGCCGTCGCCGCCGGTGATCGTCGAGG
>JBEBYB010000066.1:0-13990 GCA_040391295.1 Phenylobacterium sp.
CAGGATGCGGTCGCGACGATCGCCGCCGCCCAGTTCGGCGATCGCCAGCCACTTCTCGCGCGCCAGGGCGTCGGTCGGCTCGACGAAGGCGCCGCGACCGGTCACCAGTTGAAACTCGCCCGTTCCGCCGCGCGCCTTGGCGATGCGTTCGGGATAGGCGAAGGCCAGCAGCAGGCCGTCATCCAACGGCTCGCCCTTGCCCGGCCGGCCCGCCAAACTGGCCCAGCGCTCGGCCAGCGTCCGAGCGTCGCGCGCCCGGGTCGAACGATCACGCCGGAAGCCTTCCAGCCGGTGGCGCAGATCGGCGTCGCGGCCGCCGAGGTTGCGCTCGGTCACCAGGGCCGCGATCTGAGCCGCGCGCGGGGCCTGGCCGGTTGCAGTGGCCTTCAACACCATGTGGGCCAGGCGCGGCGCCAGCGGGAACTCGCTCAGCGCCTCGCCATGCGCGGTCAGCACTCCGTCCTCGGTCAGCGCCTCCAGGCGGCGGAGCAGGCTTCGAGCCTCGTTGAAAGCCGCGCTCGGCGGCGGGTCGAGGAAGGCCAGATCGCCCGCATCCTTCGCCCCCCAGCGGGCGAGATCGAGCGCCAGGCCCGAAAGGTCGGCGTCGAGGATCTCCGGATCGGCGAAGGCTGGCAGGGCGCGCGTTTCGGCTTCGTCCCAGAGACGATAGGCGACGCCCGGCTCGGTGCGCCCCGCCCGCCCTCGACGCTGGTCAGCGGCCGCGCGGCTGACCCGAACGGTCGCGAGCCGTGTCAGACCACTGGCCGGGTCAAACCTGGGAACCCGCGCCACGCCAGAATCGATCACCACGCGAACGCCTTCGATGGTCAGGCTGGTCTCGGCGATGGAGGTGGCCAGAACCACCTTGCGGATCCCGGGCGGCGCTGGCGAGATCGCCCGATCCTGCTCGGCGGGATCAAGCGCCCCATAGAGCGGCGCGATCCGCACGTCGGTCCGCTGCACCCGCTCAGCCAGCATCTCGGCGGTGCGGCGGATCTCTCCCTGGCCTGGAAGGAAGACCAGGATGCTGCCGGTCTCCTCGGCCAGGGCACGCTCGACGGCGCGCACGGCGCGGTCCTCCAGGCGCAGGCGCTCGTCACGGCCGAGGTAGCGGGTGTCGACGCGATAGGCCCGCCCCTGGCTTTCGATGACCGGAGCGTCGCCGAGCAGCTTGGCCACCGCCGCGCCGTCCAGGGTCGCCGACATCACCAACAGACGCAGGTCGTCTCGCAGCAGGCCCTGAGCATCCCTGGCGAGCGCCAGGCCCAGGTCCGCGTCGAGGCTACGTTCGTGGAATTCGTCGAAGATCACCGCGCCCACGCCCTCGAGGCTGGGGTCGCTGAGAATCAGCCGGTTAAAGACGCCCTCTGTGACCACCTCGATCCGGGTTCGAGCCGAGATTTTCGACTGCATCCGGACCCGGAAGCCGACAGTCTCGCCAACCTTCTCGCCCAGGGTCTTGGCCATGCGATCGGCCGCGGCGCGGGCGGCCAGGCGGCGCGGCTCCAGCATCACGATCTTGCGCCCGCCCAGCCAGGAAGCATCCAGCAGGCGCAGCGGCACGACCGTGGTTTTACCGGCCCCCGGCGGGGCCACGAGGACAGCCTCGGCGCGGGCGTCCAGCGCCGCCTGCAGCGCAGGCAAAATATCCTCGACCGGAAGCATGCCGTGCTCTAGCCGCGCCTGCCTTCCAGGCCAAGCAGGACGCTCGTCTCAAAGGCGCCGAGTTTCATGCAAACCAGCGTCGTTGCTTGGCGCTTGACCGCGCGGTTCCTAAGAGGCCACGTAGCGCCAAAGCAAGACCGAGCGGCGGGGGTCGCCGGATTCTCCTGGAGGAAATATGTGGCGAGTTAAATCGCTCGACGCGATTCTGGCGACCGCAGAAAAGAAGTCGCTGCAACGCTCGCTGGGCCCGTTCCAGCTTACGATGCTCGGCATCGGCGCCATCATCGGTACTGGTATCTTCGTCCTCACCGCCGAGGCCGCCCAAAAGGCCGGGCCTGGCATGATCGCCGCGTTCATCATCGCCGGCTTCGTCTGCGCGGTCGCCGCGCTCTGTTACGCTGAAATGTCTTCCATGGTCCCGGTTTCCGGGTCCGCCTACACCTACAGCTACGCCGTCATGGGCGAGATGCTGGCCTGGATGGTCGGCTGGGCGCTGATCCTCGAATACGCGGTGGCGGCCGGGGCCGTCTCCGTCGGCTGGTCCGGCTATGTGGTCGGTCTGATCGAAAACGCCTTCCAGATCGACATACCGAACGCGCTCGTGCTCGGCCCGTTGGACGGCGGCATCGTCAACCTGCCCGCCGCCATGATCGCCCTGGTGGTCACCGCCCTGCTGGTCGTCGGCACCAGGGAATCAGCGACCGTCAACGCCTTCCTGGTGGTGATCAAGGTCTCGGCCCTGTCGCTGTTCTGCATCCTGGCCTTGCCGGTGATGAAGATGGAGAACTTCGAACCCTTCGCTCCGCTCGGCATGGCCGGGATTTCGGCGGCGGCGGCCTCGATCTTCTTCGCCTATGTCGGCTTCGACGCAGTCTCGACCGCGGCCGAGGAAACCAAGAACCCACAGCGCAACATGCCCATTGGCCTGATCGGCTCGCTCGGCATCTGCACTATCTTCTACATCCTGGTGGCCATGGGCGTCATCGGGACGGTCGGCGCCCAGCCGGTCATGGACGCCGCCGGCGCGGGTCTGCGCCCTGGCAGCGCCGAACTCACCGCCGCCTGCAAGCTCGTCGGCGACTCCCATGTGGTCTGTTCCAAGGAAGCCTTGGCCTGGACCCTGCGTGAAATCGGCTGGCCGCAAATCGGCAACCTGCTCGGCCTGGCCGCCGGCCTGGCCCTGCCCTCGGTCATCCTGATGATGATGTTCGGCCAGACCCGCATCTTCTTCGTCATGAGCCGCGACGGCCTGCTGCCGGCCGTGTTCTCGAAAATCCACCCGACCTTCCACACCCCCTATGTGATCACCATCATCACCGGGGTCTTCGTGTCGCTGTTCGCGGCCTTCTTCCCGGTCGGCGTGCTTGCCGACATCTCCAACTCCGGGACGCTGTTCGCCTTCGCCATGGTGGCGATTTCGGTGTTGATGCTTCGCCGCACCGATCCGCACCGCAAACGCCCGTTCCGCACACCGGCCATCATCGTCGTCGCGCCCTTGGCGGCGGTGGGCTGCATCTACCTGTTCTTCAGCCTCTCGACCGAGACCAAGCTGCTGTTCGTGGCCTGGGCCGTGATCGGCCTGGTGGTCTACTTCCTCTACGGCTATCGCCGCAGTCATGTGGGCCGCGGCGTCATCGACGTACCGGAATTGGCCGCCGACGCACCTCCTGGCCCGGTCGCGCCGATGCCCGGAGCCCCTGCTCCCGGTGATCGCCAGCATTAGAATGGAGAGGCCCGGGTTCACCCGGGCCTTTTCTTATGGCGCGTCAGGCCCGATGCTAGAGCAATGCAAGCCGAGCCCGCCATCCGCGCCCTGATCGCCCCCGTCACCCCGCTTCAGCAAAACTGCACCATCGTCTGGTGCGCCAAGACCCTGAAGGCCGCCATCATCGATCCCGGCGGCGAGGTTCCGATGCTGATCGAGGCGCTGAAGTCCCAGAACCTGACGCTCGAAAAGATCTGGATCACTCACGGCCACCTCGACCATGCCGGCGGCACGGCGGCGTTAAAGGCCGCCTTCGACGTGCCGATTGAAGGCCCCCACCCCGACGACGCCTTCTGGATCGACGAGATCGAAGCCTCGGGCGCCAAGTGGGGCATGCCGGACGCCCGTTCATTCACGCCCGACCGCTGGCTGGCCGACGGCGACAAGGTGACGCTCGGAGAGACCGAGTTCGAGGTCTATCACTGCCCGGGCCACACCCCCGGCCACGTGGTCTTCTTCCATCGGCAGGCCCGGTTCGCCCAGGTCGGCGACGTGCTGTTCCAGGGCTCTATCGGCCGCACCGATTTCCCACGCGGCAACCATCAGCAGCTTATCGACTCGATCACCGGCAAGCTCTGGCCGCTGGGCGACGATGTGCGGTTCGTGCCCGGTCACGGCCCGATGTCGAGTTTTGGCCAGGAGCGTAAAACCAACCCCTATGTGGCCGATCAGGTGCTGGCCGGCGCCTGATGCTTTCAGACGTGAAATCTGAGCGTTACGGGAGCGCGTAAAGATGGTCCCGATGGAAACGCGCATCGAACAATCCACAGCGCAGAGCCCGCCGGCCGGGGCCCGCATCCTGATGGTCGACGACGACCCAGGCATCCGCGACGTCGTGTCCGACTTTCTGGGCAAGCATGGCTACACCGTCGAGACCGCCGGCGACGCCCGCGAGATGGAGCAGGTGCTGGAGCGCGGCTCGGTCGACCTGATCGTCCTGGACGTCATGTTGCCTGGCGAAGACGGCCTGGCCATCTGCCGCCGGCTGGCCGTGGGCGAGGGCCCGCCGATCATCATGTTGTCGGCCATGGGCGAAGACACCGATCGCATCGTGGGCCTGGAGCTAGGCGCCGACGACTACCTGTCCAAACCCTGCAATCCGCGCGAACTGCTGGCGCGGGTGCGTGCGGTGCTGCGCCGGGCCGAGCATCGCGGCCAGAACGGCGGCGTCGGCGCGGGCTGCGAGTTCGCCGGATGGCGGCTGGACCTCGTGCGGCGCGAACTGCGCTCGCCCCAGGGCGTGGTGGTGAACCTGTCCTCGGGAGAGTTCTCGCTGCTGCGGGCCTTTGTCGAGCGCCCGCAGCGTGTCCTGACCCGCGACCAACTGCTCGAATTCGCCCGCGGCCCGGAGTCGGAGGCGTTCGACCGCGCGATCGACGTGCAGATCAGCCGGCTGCGCCGCAAGCTGGATGACGGGGGCGGTCAGGACCTGATCCGCACCATCCGCAACGAAGGCTACATGTTCACCGCCAAGGTGAAGCGTACATGACGCCGCCCTGGTCGGGGCGGCCGACGGCATCGCTGTTCGGCCAGCTCCTGGCCCTGATCGGACTCAGTCTGGCGGCAGCCCAGGTGATCAGCCTGATCCTGTTGTTCAACCTGCCGCCGCCCGCGCCCGACTTCTATCGGATCAGCGAAATCGTCCAGGCGTTCCACGGGGCCCCGCCGGCCTTCACCGAGCGCCGACCGCTGGTGATCAAGACGCTCGACCAGGCGCCGACGATGGTGATGGACAGCCGGATGACGCCCAAGATCCGCAGCCAGTTGGCCGAGGCGCTGCATGTCCCGGTCGACCGGGTGGTGATCTCCGCGCCCTCTCGCTTTCCGGTGTCCGACCGCCGTGTGTTCCGTGTGATCCGCGACCGGATGGCGCGGGACGGCGGCCAGCAGGAAGAGCACTTCCTGATCGCGCCGTTCGACGTCGCGGTTCAGCAACCCGACGGCCGCTGGCAGATCGTGCGCCCTGAGCGCGGCATCGGCCTCGATCCCTGGCAGCAGCGGATCATGTTGCTGTTCTTCCTGTCGGCGCTGGTCATGGCTCCCATCGCCTTCATCTTCGCGCGCCGGCTTTCGGCCCCGATCCGCCTCTTCACCAGCGCCGCCGAACGGCTGGGCCGCGATCCACGCGCGCCGCCGTTGTCGCTGAAAGGCTCGGCCGAGATCATGGTCGCGGTGAAGGCTTTCAACGACATGCAGGAGCGTCTGCGCCGCTATGTCGAGGATCGCACCGCCATGGTGGGCGCGATCGCCCACGACCTGCGCACTCCCCTCACCCGCCTGCGGTTCCGCATCGAAAACGTGCCGGAGGACGTGCGGATCAAGATGGCGGCCGACATCGACCAGATGGAGGACATGATCTCCGCGGCGCTGACCTTCGTTAGGGACACAACCCGCGACGGGGAACGTACCCCGCTGGAGCTGTCCTCGTTGCTGGAGAGCCTTTGCGACGAAATGGCTGAGACCGGCACGGACACCCAGATCGAACTGGGCGAAAAGGTCGTGCTGCACGGCGACCCGCTGGCCCTGCGCCGGCTGTTCACGAATCTGCTGGAAAACGCCGTGAAGTTCGGCGGCCGCGCCCGGGCCCGCGTCTATAGCGACACCACCAGCGCCATTGTCGAAATCGAGGACGACGGACCGGGCATTCCGATCGAGGAAGTCGAGCGGGTGTTCGAGCCCTTCTATCGCCGCGAGCCCTCGCGCAGCCGCCAGACCGGCGGCATCGGTTTGGGTCTGGCCGTCGTGCGATCCATCGCCCGCGGCCATGGGGGCGACGTGGTGTTCATCAACCGGCCGGGCGGCGGCCTGACCGCCAAGGTTCAGCTGCCGATCTGAATTTCTCCGGCCGCGCCGCATTAACACCGCGCGCCTCCGCCCCGTCACGGTTTCCCCAACGTTTTCTGACCCTGGCGGCGCGATTCTCACCCCAAGCCTTATTCGGCCGCCGGCTCAAGCAGGCTGTGCCGGGCTAATAGCCGCAGGTCCAATCTCACTTTGCGCGCAACCTCCGCCGCATCTGGCGAGTTTGCTTGACCGTAACGCAAGCAGTGGCGTCGCCGTCTCCCCCCGATGGCCGACGTAAAGAGGAGCCGTCCATGGATCTCGATCCCAACGCCAAACCGAAGTCACGTCGCGGTTTCGCCGCCATGAATCCTGAACGTCGCCGCGAGATCGCCCGCAAGGGCGGCGCCAGCGTGCCGGGTGAAAAACGCAGCTTCGCCAAGGACCGCGACCTGGCCGCCTCTGCTGGGCGCAAGGGCGGCGAGTCATCACGAGGCGGCGGCCGCACCCGCGGCGAGCGTCTGGAGAGCTAGGCTCTCAGGAGCACCATTGCGAAGCTTGGAGCGGGGCTTTCCCAGCAGCGTTCCAGCTTCCACCCCGCCTGCCCGGCGAGCTTTTCGAAGCCCGCCACGGTGAACTTGTACGAGTTTTCCGTGTGAATGCTTTCGCCGGCGGTGAAGCCGAATCGCCGCCCCGCCACCGTGACGGCCTGGTTCCTGCGGCTGACCAGATGCATCTCGACGCGGCTCTCGGCCGCGTTCCAGACCGCGCGGTGCTCGAAGCCGGCCAGATCGAAGTCGCCGCCGAGTTCCCGATTGATCCGGGTCAGCAGGTTCAGGTTGAACGCTGCGGTGACCCCCTGCGCATCATCATAGGCCGCGACCAGCGTCGCCTCGTCCTTGGCCAGATCGATCCCCACCAGGAAGCCGGCGTCGGAGCCGAGCAGGCGTTTGGCGCCCGCCAGGAACGCCACGACCTCGCCGGGCTTGAAATTGCCGATGGTCGAGCCTGGGAAGAAACCCATGTGCGGACGGCCGGCCGCCTCCGGGGGCAAGGCCAGGGCCGTGGTGAAATCATCGACCAGCGGCGCCACCGGCAGGTTCGGATAGTCGCGGGCGACGGCCTGCGCCGCCGCGTCCAGCGCCGACTTGCTGATGTCGATCGGAACATAGACCCCGAGTTGAGGCGCCGCGTCGAGCAACAGCCGGGTCTTGGTGCTGGCCCCGCTGCCGAACTCGACCAACGCGGCCCTCTCGGGGATCGCCGCCGCCATCTCCGCCGCACGGTCCTTCAGCAGCGCCGTTTCGGTGCGGGTCGGATAGTATTCCGGCAGTTCGGTGATCTCCTCGAACAACCGCGACCCTTCCGCGTCGTAAAAATACTTGGCTGAGAGTTCCTTTTGGGGACGCGATAGCCCGGCCAGCACGTCGGCCTCGAAGCGGTCGTTCGGCGGCTGAACCACGGCCTGGTCGTAATCGGCGTCCCAGGCCAAGCGAAGACCCGAGAACATCCAGCGCTGATGCGGATAGAAGAAGTTGCGATAGCTGGCGCGGACGTGACCGTCGGGCGTCACGCAACAGCCGCCCCGCAGCACCATCTGGCCGATCATGAACTTGCCATTGTACTCGCCCACCGCGCCGGCGGCGGGGTGGAAGCCCGGATAGGGGCCGTAGGCGCTGCGGGTCCACTCCCAAACATCGCCGAACATCTGGCGCAGGCCGCGGCCTGGTTTGGCGGCGGCGGGACCCAGTTGCCTCTCGTCCAGCAGGTTGCCGGTGGCCGGCAGACCGCTCGCAGCGTGCTCCCACTCCGCCTCGGTCGGCAGGCGCCCGCCCGCCCACGTCGCGTAGGCGTCCGCCTCGTAGAAGCTGATGTGCGTGACCGGCGCGTGGGGCGCGACCGCGCGTCGCCCCTGGAGGGTCATGACCAGCCAGCCGGAAGGTCCCTCCTCCCAATAGAGCGGCGCGCTCCAGCCTTCGGCCTGCACCCTGGCCCAGCCTTCCGCCAGCCAGAGTTCCGGTCGCGCGTAGCCGCCGTCGGCCATGAACGACAGCCACTCGCCATTGGTCACCAGGCGGTCGGCCAAGCGGTACGGCTGGAGGAAGGTCTGGTGGCGCGGGCCCTCGTTGTCGAAGGCGAAGCCTTGGCCGTCGTGACCGATCTCAACGAGGCCGCCCTCGAAGGCGACCGGCGAGGCCGCGCCAGGATCGCGTCCGACCGGCAGGGCCGGCGCCGGCGTATAGGCCGGCTTCAGCGGCGACTGGGCGAAGAGGTGCAGGATATCCATCAGGATCAGCTCCTGGTGCTGCTCCTCATGCGCCAAGCCCAGATCCAGCAGTTCGGAAAAGCTCTCGCTGCCGCCGGCCAACAGGCGGGCCATCGCATCGTCGACGTGGGCGCGATAGGCCAGTACCCGCTCCAGCGAGGGCCTGGTCAGCAGCCCCCGCTCCGGTCTCGGCTGTCGCGGCCCCAAGGCCTCGTAGTAGGAGTTGAAGAGGTAGGCGAAGGCTGGATCGAACGGCGCGTAGTTCCCCAGGCGCGGCGCCAGCAGAAACGTCTCGAAGAACCAGGTCGTATGGGCCAGATGCCACTTCGCCGGGCTGGCGTCCGGCATGGATTGGGCCAGTTGATCCTCCGCCGAGAGATGGCTGGTGAGCGCCAGCGTGCCTTGCCGCACGCGACGATACCGCGTGGCGGCTTCACGGGCGCGGGCGGCCCTCAGCGGCGCGGGGGCCAAGCCTGCCTCGTCATGTGACGCCATTCGCCGCTCCGTTCGTGGATGAGATCGTGAGTGTCGTCGTGCTCGCGCCATAGCTGCAGCCGGTCCCCGGCCAAACGCCGCAGCCAATATGCAGTTCCGGAAATCTGGGGTGTCCGGCGCCGATCGCAAGCCGGAACGGTTGGATCAAGGGCGCGTTGAAAAGCCACCGAAGCGCGAAATGACCCCAAGGGGCGAAGGCGCGGACCGAGGCCAGCATGAGCGACGAAAGCGATTGGCGCAACGAGGTCGTGGCGATGATCCCAGCCCTGCGCGCCTTCGCCTGGTCCTTGAGCCACAATGGATCGGACGCCGATGATCTGGTTCAGGACACCCTGATCAAGGCCTGGACCAATCGCGACAAGTTCGAGCCCGGCACCAACCTGCGGGCCTGGCTCTTCACCATCCTGCGCAACACCTACTACACCCAGATCAGCCGCCGCCGCCGCGAGGTCCGCGACGAGACCGGCGAATACGCCAACAATCTGAGCTCCCCGCCGACCCAGGACTGGAGCGTGGCGATGCGCGCCCTGCAGGCGGGGCTGGCCCGCTTGCCGGACGAACACCGCGAGGCTCTGATCCTGGTCGGCGCCGCCGGCCTGTCCTACGAAGAAGCCGCTGAGATCTGCGGCTGTGCGCTCGGCACCATCAAGAGCCGCGTGAACCGGGCGCGGGCGCGCCTGCTGAAGATCATGGACGCGCAGGAGGCTTCCGACGTGATGGCTCTCGACCTGCCCGAGGCCAGCCGGGCATAGAGCGTAGAAAGCGCGCTAAAACAAAGCACTAGGAATAGAGCTCTAGCCGCCCGCTTCGGCGCCGCTACTATGCCGGCGACTCAGATTTCCGACCGGACACTCCATGCCCCGCATCATCGCCGCCGCCGCCTTCGCCGTGGTTCTCGCCTCTCCAGCCGTGGCCGCGCCGACCCACGATGCGGCCAAGATCATCGCCAGCCCGGCCTTCAAGACCGCTGTGGCGACCCTGGATCGGGAGCATGAGCGCACCGTCGCCGACATCATCACCCTGACCGAAATCCCGGCCCCGCCCTTCAAGGAGGAAGCCCGCGGCAAGGCCTATCGCGCGATGCTCGAGGCTCACGGCCTGACCAATGTCGAGATCGACGCCGAGGGCAATGTCATGGCCCTGCGCAAGGGAACCAAGGCCGGCCCGGTCGTGGTGGTGTCGGCCCACCTCGACACGGTGTTCCCGGAAGGAACCGACGTGAAGGTCCGCCGCGAGGGCACCAAGCTCCACGCGCCCGGCATCGCCGACGACAGCCGCGCCCTGGCCGTGCTGCTGGCCTGGGCGCGCGCCCTCGACGCCGCCAAGATCCGCACCGAAAGCGACATCCTGTTCGTCGGCACGGTCGGCGAGGAAGGGGCCGGCGACCTGCGCGGCGTCCGCTACTTCTTCAACGAGGGAAAGTACAAGGACCGCACCAAGGCGTTCTTCTCGGTGGACGGCATCGATCCCAGCCAGATCACCCACATCGGGGTCGGGTCCAAGCGCTACCGCGCCACCTTCAAGGGGCCGGGCGGCCACAGCTACGGCGCGTTCGGGATCGTCAATCCGATGGCGGCCATGGGTAAGGCGGTCGCCGATCTCTATACGATCCAGGCGCCGACCAGCCCGAAGGTGACCTATTCGGCTTCGATCACCGGCGGCGGCACCTCGGTCAACGCGATCCCCGACAAGGTGTTCACCGACTTCGACATGCGCTCGGCCGACGCCGGCGAACTCGCCAAGCTGGAAAGCCAGTTCAAGGCGATCATGGATGAAGCCGTGGCCCATGAGAACAAGGTCCGCTCGACGCGCTTTGGCGCGGTGAGCGTCGAGTTGACCGCGATTGGCGACCGGCCCGCCGGCCAGACCGCCTTGACGGCGCCGCTGGTGGCTGACACCGCCGCGGCGATCACGGCCTTGGGGCTCAAGCCGACCTTCAACGCCTCCTCCACCGACGCCAATGCGCCGATGGCCAAGGGCATCCCGGCCATCACCATCGGTTCGGGCGGAACCGGCGGACGCGCGCACTCGCTCGAGGAATGGATCGACGTCGAAAAGGGCGCGAGCGTGCGCGGAATGAGCGTCGGCCTGGCCGCCGTTCTCGCCGCCGCCGGGGTCGACTAACGCCCGAAGATCGCCAGCAGGCCCCTGAACCAGGTTGCGATGCCATCCCAGAGCGTTCCGAGCCAGGATTTGGGGGCCGCGGGCGGTTCCGGCACGAACCAGCTGGGGGCGGCCGGCGGCGCGCAGTTCATCTGCATGCCCACGCCCTTCAGATAGCCGCGCCGTATGGAGCCGGCCTTCACCGCCGCCTCGACCTGCTTGCGGTGATGGTCCGCGCCCGTCAGCTTTCGCACCCAGCCACGGAACGGCAGCACGTCCTGGGCCTCGCCCCGCACCCCGGCGACGGCCGCCGCCTTGGCCTGGGCGGTCACCTTTTGCGTGCGTGTGCGGGTGTCCGGCGCCGGAGCCTCATCCAGATCAGGCCCAAGCGCCGCGTCCAGCTTGCCGATCTCGGCCGCGATAGCCTCGCAGCGGGGCAAGTCCTTGAGGTCGTAAGGATCGGCCACAGCCCGCACCAGCACGGCCGGGATATCGGCCTGCTTGATGTTCAGGTCCTCCAGCGGCGCGGTCACCGCCCCGCGAAAGCCTTCATCACGCTGGGTCGTGCCGGGATCGGCGGCCACGGCCGAGCCGGCGATGAACAGCAACAACGACGGGAAGAGGAACTGGATCAGACGCATCGAGCCCAACCTAGCCTCCCCGGCCACGGTTGACCTGCGGCTTATTGCTCTGCGCGCTATCGGGCGGAACGGCCCCACCGCCCCTTCGTTTCCTATCTAGACCGAAGGGAGACAGAACCATGCCCGATCGCGACCACCACCCCGGAGACCCGCGCGGCGAAGGTCGCTGGCGCGAGGCCGAGTCGCGAGAGGAACGTCGGCCCGATGATCGGCGCAGCTTCGGCGAGGAAGGCCGCTATTCCTCCGACCAGGCCCGCTATTACGGGGCCGACGCGCGATCCTACGGTTCCTACGCCAGCCGCCGCGTCCATGCCGAGCGGCCGCCCTGGCTACGCCCACGGTTCGATCCTGGCCGCGTGGAGCCGGCCCCCGCCCTGCCGGCCGACTACGAAGACGCCCTCACCCGCGGATATTACAGCCTGGAGGGACCGCACGGCGGCCAGGAATACGGCATTGAGGCGCACGGCCACCGCGAATCCCTGCCGCGCCAGCATCAACATCGCCAACGACATCGGCGCGCTACATCCGGTTACGAGGACGCGCCCTATGGCGACCAGCCGCTGGATCGCCGCGACCTCGGCGTGCGCGAGTTCGGGCCGCCAGCCGACTACGCCTATCATCCCCACGCCGAACGCGAGTTCGACCCCGACTATGTGGCCTGGCGCGATGAGCAACTGCGCGATCATGATCGGGACTACGCCGCCTGGCGGGCCGAGCAGCAGCGCAAGTACGACGCCGAGTATCGCGTCTTTCGCGGCGCGCGCCAGGACGAGTTCGGCAGGACCTTCACCGACTGGCGGGCTCAGCGCGACGCCCAGAGCCCGTTGAACGCGCCGGCCAGCGAGGGCGAGCCTCCACCCGAGGACAAGGTCTAAGGCTAGCCGATCACGCGCCTTAGCCAAGCCGACAAGTCGGCCACCACCTCGGCGCGATTGGTCTCGTTGAGCATCTCATGGCGACCGCCGGGATAGATCTTCACCTCGAGGTTTTTCAGCCCCGTCGCTTGGTAGCGGTCAATGAGCGGCTTCAGCAACGCCAAGTCCTGATTGATCGGGTCCTTGTCGCCGACGAACACATAGATCGGCAGGGCTTTCGGGATCTTCGCGATCTCCGCCTCGTCCCTCAGACGCGCCGCCACGCGGGCGAAGCTCGCTGCGTTATCGGGGTGGCGCGAGAAGCCGCACAGCGGATCGGCGATGTAGGCGTCGACCTCGGCCTCGTCGCGCGACAGCCAGTCATAGGGCGTGCGCGGCTTGGCGCCGGCCTCCCCGATTTCATCAAGACGCTTCGCCGGTCCGGTCCGGTCGCCAAAGGCGGCTGTGCCCGACAGCACCAAACCGTCGATCTCGCCGCCATGATCGAAAACAAAGGCCTGGGCGAAGAAGGATCCCAGGCTATGGCCGAGCAGGATCAGTGGCAGCCCCGGATGCTCGGCCCGCGCGATCGCCGTCAGCTGGGCGATGTCCTCGACCACCGCCTCGGCGCCATTCTCGCCGAAGTCGCCCAGCGCCTCGCGGCTGGCGGCCGTATAGCCATGACCACGATGGTCCTCCGCATAGAGGACGAAGCCCGCCGCCATCAGCGGCTCCAGCGGCCCAGGGTAGCGCCGCGCGTGCTCGCCCATTCCGTGGGCGATCTGCAAGATCGCCTTCGGGCCAACATCCGCCGCAGCCCAACGATAGGCCGCGATCGACGCGCCGTCGGCGGCCTCGAAACGAAACTGCCGCTCATTGATATCCATGACGTCTCCCCCGCGCTCGTTGGCGCATGATCCCGACATTGCGCAGCCATGTCGACACGCAAGCGCAATCCGCGCCCTTGGCGGGTTAGCTCGCTCAAATCAGGAGAAAGTGGCGGTGACGCAGGGATTCGAACCCTGGATACGCTTTCACGTATGACGATTTAGCAAACCGTTGCCTTCAGCCACTCGGCCACGTCACCAGCGTTTTTACGGGTTGTCTCCCGTCCGTTCCGGGCCTTCACGGTCTTTCGACGATGAGCAGTCCAAATCGGGTCGCACCTCATAGCCGAAACCATATGCCCGGAGCAACGGGGCTAAAGCGATTAACCCACAGAACCCTGGCGCCAAACGCAAAAACGCCGCCCATCTTGCGAGGGGCGGCGCATTGGTTCGACCCTTAGGGGGATCTTAGGCTACGGCGAGCGCTTGCTGACGGCGCGCGCGACGCACCATCGAGCCGGCGCTGGCGAAGCCGATGATCATCATCGCCCAGGTCGCCGGTTCCGGAACCGCCGAGATGGTGATGTTGTCGA
>JBEBYB010000067.1:0-13901 GCA_040391295.1 Phenylobacterium sp.
GAACTGGTTGCGCAGGATCATGAAGGTCCAGGCCTTCATGTTGGTGCCCATCTGGAAGCTGGCGCGAGCGTCCCAGGCCTTCATCATCGCATCTTGCGCCAGGTCGTCGGCGCCCGCCGGCTCGCCGGCCAGGGTTCTGGCGAAGGCGCGCAGGTGGGGGATGAGCTTGACGAGTTCGCGCTTGAACGCCTCGTCAGTCGCCGGGTCTGTGGGCGGCCGGGCCTTGCTGTCGCCGGCCATCAGCCATTCTCCGCAGACTTCTTGTCGGCTTGACGCAGGATGGCCAGGAATTCGTCCGGGACCGGCTCGCTCACGACCTCGTCGAACATCTGACGCAGGCGCACGCCGATCGCCTGCTGACGCAGCCGGGCCTCGTCTAACGCCGCCGGCGCATGACGCCGATCTTCAGTAGCTCGCTGTTCTATCATGGCATCGGCGCCCGGCTTTCGCGGAGCCCGCCCCCTCGGTTCGTTATCGTGGCCCGTCAACGCCTCACCCCACCCAGGGTTCCATGATGCCGAATATAGCATGGGGAAAACCCAGCTCTGAGGGAACCGGTTCCCAAAGGCGACGTTTGGAGCACATGATGGAGCCCCGCGGGGGATCGTTCCCCTGTGGGCGTAAAATTTTCATCTCCTAGGGAGGGATTTTACCTTGAGTCTTCTTGCCCGACTGGCGCCACATCTACCCTATGTGCGGCGCTATGCGCGCGCGCTCACGGGCGATCAGACCACTGGCGACCACTATGTTCGGGTCGCGCTGGAAGCCGTCGCCGCCGGTGATCGGGTCCTGGAGGACAGCCTCACCCCCAGGGTCGCGCTCTATCATGTCTTCCACGCCATCTGGCTCTCGACCGGGGCGCAGCTCGAAGCGCCGAACGAGGACGACACCGGGGTCGAGGACGCCAGCCGCCGGTTGATGCGGATCGCGCCGCGCTCGCGTCAGGCGTTCTTGCTCACCGCGCTCGAAGGCTTCACGCCGTCGGAAGCCGCTCAGATTCTGGCCGTGGACTTCTCCGAGGTCGAGCGGCTGATCGCCGAGGCGCAGGCCGAGATCGACGCCGAACTGGCCACCGACGTGCTGATCATCGAGGACGAGCCCGTGATCGCCGCCGACATCGAGGCCCTGGTCACCGAGCTTGGCCATACGGTGGTCGATATCGCCGCCACCCGCACCGAGGCCGTCGACGCCGTGGCCCGCAAGACGCCGGGCCTGGTGCTTGCCGACATCCAGCTCGCGGACGGCTCGTCGGGCATCGACGCGGTGAAGGACATCCTGGCGCGCTTCGACGTGCCGGTGATTTTCATCACCGCCTTCCCCGAGCGGCTGCTCACCGGCGAGCGACCGGAGCCGACCTTCCTGATCACCAAGCCCTTCCAGCCCGAGACGGTGAAGGCGGCGATCGGCCAGGCGCTGTTCTTCCATCCGCGGAACGCGCGCAAGGCCGCCTGACCGGAACGGCGACAGTTCCCCTGCGTTCTCGAAACGCCGCGCCTCCACGGCGCGGCGTTTCCGTATGCGGGAGAATTCGATGCTTGGATGGGCTCTGCTGTTCGCCGTTCTGGCCTTGTTGGCCGGCTTCCTCGGCTTCGTGGGCCTGGCCGGCTTCGCCGCCGCCGTGGCCAAGGTCCTGTTCGTGATCTTCCTGGTGCTGCTGGTGGTCAGCTTCGTGGTTCGCGCCGTGAAGGGCCAGTCCGTCCTCTAGGCGATGACGGCGACGCCAAAATGGAGCGGCCGTTTTTCTGGTCGATAGAAGGATCTAGCGAGGCGCCGTGTTCGGCGACGGGGTGGTCTGCTGGGCGACCGGGTCGCCCATGTTGAAGGACGCTGCGTCAGCGATTTGGCGAGCGTTGTCCGGCGCGGTGGACGCCAAGTCCTCGGCTCGCCAGGACCAGGCCGCAAACAGGGCGAGGGCGGCCAGCCCCGTCGACACCACCAAGACCCAGAACATGTGAACGCCGAACCGACCTTGCCGGGCGCTTGTGGCGTTGAGGGTGGGGCGGGAAGAGTCGCGCGAGAGAATGGCCATGGAGGTCGCCTCCGGGATCTAGTTGGAAAACAGGCTGAACGGGCCGGGCGGAACGGGGCGGGCCGCGTCGTTGCGGACCACCGACATCTGCCCCAAAAGGCCGCCGGCCAGCGCGACGGCGAGGATCACCGCCAACGCCGTCCAACGTCGCCGGGCCGACCCGCCGCTTGGCGAGTGGCTACGTGGGTCGTCGTGAACGCCAATCATGGTCATTACCGCTGACAAGGGGCTACGCACCCGCGTCAGGTTAACGTGTCGGAGTCGCCGGTGTTCCCGGACGGCGCGGTACACATCTGCTTGCGCGGGCTTCGATTGCCGCGACGGATCGCTTATCTAAGACGTATGACTCGTTTGAAGACCACTCTTCTCGCCGCCGCCGGGCTCGCCCTCGTCGGCGCCCTGCCGGCCCAGGCCCAGGCGCCCTCGGCTTCCAGCTTCGGCGTCAACGCCGCCCAGGGCGGAACGTCCGCCTCGGCGCTGGTCGGCCGCACCGTTCGGGGGCGCGACGGCGTTGTCCTGGGCGAGGTGGAGCGGGTCACCTTGCGTCGCGACGGCTCGCCGGCCCAGGTGTTGGTGCGCCCGAAGGGGCCGCGGCCCGGCGGTCCGCGCAGCCTGTCCTATTCGTCGCTGCGGGTGGAAGGGGACGGCTTGTCCATCCCCCTGACCTTGGCTGAATTCAACGCCATGCCGGTGATCGATGTGGACGGCAATTAGAGCGGAAATATTTCGCCTGTACGGGGAACGATTGGCATGGGGGCGGGTTTATGGATTGCGGAGGCGGCGACGCCCCCCCCGACTTGAGGCCGGCCTCCAGGCCGGTCTGCTGCCTCCGCACCCCTTATTCTCGATGATGCTGACTTGAACAGGCGGACCCGCTGGGTCCGCCTTTCTTTTTGCCGGGTCGGCGGCTTCTAGGGGTTGGTCAACTCGATGGTGATGTCGGCGCGGCGACGCAGCAGGCGGGCGTCGCCGTGGGAGTTGACGGCGCCGGTCTGACCGGCCGCGGCCAGGTCGAATTCCGCCGCTGGCAGACCGGTGACGTTCAGCGCGCGGGTCACCGATCCGGCCCGCTTCTTGGAGATTTCAAGGTTGGCTGCTGGGGCGCCGACCGCGTCCGCGAGGCCCAGGACGAGAACTCGGCCCACCTTGCACGGCTTGGCCTGGAGCGCGGCCTGGTTCAGCACGGCCTGGCCTTCGGCGGTCACCTCGGCGCTGTCGGGCTCGAAATAAATCTGCACGGTCAGGTTCTCGCAGGCCGTGGGCGCCACGACGATCTGGTCGCGCGTGGGGGAGGTGGCGCAGCCGGAGACGGCCAAGCCGGCGCCGATCACGACGGCGATGATCGCGGAAGTCTTCATTCCTAGCCCCATAGTCTTCAAGCCCCCATGCGAAACGGAGAGGGCGGTCAGCATTACTGACCGCCCAAGTTAAGCTAGTCCAGGCGTCGCCGTTAGCGCGGACTGCCGTCTTCCCAGAAATATCGGCCGGAGCGGGAGTCGTAGTAGTAATAGCGACCGGCGTTCTCGTCGTAGTATTGGCGATGGTTGGCGCTGGGCTGGGCGCCGCAGCCGCCGTCCTGGCGGCAGCCGCGCAGCGCGCCGGCCCCGCCGCCGAGCGCCGCGCCGATGGCCGCGCCGGTTCCCGCGTTGCCGCCGCCGACATTATTGCCGATCACGGCGCCGGCCAGGCCGCCGAGCGCGGCCCCCACGCCAGCGTTGCGTTCTACGTTGCCTGTCGTGGTGCAGGCGGCGGCCAACAGGCCTGCGCCGGCGATGGCGATCAGCGGCTTAAGCGAAAGGGCCTTGAGCATTGGGCTCTCCTTGAACATATCCCGCGGGAGCCAACGCCCCGCTTGAAGGCGGGTTCCGATCGGAACTCGTTTCAGGCGTCACCGTTAGGCACGGCAGTGAACGGAGTACCCACCATGCCCCAACGTCGCCATCCAGGCCCTGGCCTGCGCGATAAACTCGGGGCCGAGAGCTTCATCGGCTTGGCCCGACGGACGGCAGGCTGAGCGATTATGGATGTGAAGCCCAGGATTTCCCGTGTCGAGGTGGTGGTGAACGTCGCTTCGGGCGGCGTATCGCCCGGCGCCCCGGACGAGATGCGAGCCTTGCTCTCCGAGCTTGGCCTGAAGGCGAATGTCTGCGCCCCGGAGGGCGCTGAACTGACCCGTTGCCTGCGGGACGCCGTCGACGCCGCCCCCGATCTGCTGGTGATCCTGGCCGGGGACGGTACGGCGCGCACCGCCGCGGAGATGGCCGGCCCCGACGGCCCGGTGATCGCCCCCTTGCCCGGCGGCACCATGAACATGCTGCCCCATGCGGTCTATGGCGTGACGCCCTGGCAGGACGCCCTGCGCGGCGCTCTGGAGACGGGGCGGGAGCGACCGATCGGCGGCGGTCGGATCGACGGCCGCGATTTCCTGGTGGCGGCGATCCTCGGATCGCCCGCTCTGTGGGCGCCGGCCCGCGAGGCGATGCGGGAGCGGCGTCTGACCGTGGCCTGGCGGCGCTCGCGGCTGGCCTGGGCTCGCGCCTTCTCGGGGCGGCTGCGCTATGCGCTGGACGGCGGGCCGAGAGGCAAGGCCGAGGCGTTGGCCTTTCTCTGTCCGCTGGCGTCCCGGGCGATGTCTGATCAGGAGCAGGCGCTGGAGGCCGCGGTGATCGATCCGAAAAGTATGATGGACGCCGCCCGGATCGGGCTGAACGCCCTGATGTCGGATTGGAGGATCGATCCGTCGGTGGAGACCCACGCCTGCCAGACCGCCGGCGTCTGGGCGGCGGGGCGGATCCCGGCCGTGCTGGACGGCGAGCCGGCGCGACTGTCGTCCACGGCCAAGGTCGAATGGCGTCCAAAGGTCGCCCGGATCCTGGCGCCGCCGGGCGAGCCGCCGGCGTGATCAGGATCGCCCATCTCTCCGACATCCACTTCGGCGGCGAGAATGTCGCCGCCGTTGCGGGCGCCGCCGAGATGCTGGCGGCAGGCGGCTTTGATCTGACCATCATCTCGGGCGATCTGACCCAGTTCGGCGCGGTCGGCGAGTTCGAGGCGGCGGCGGCGTGGCTGAGGACCGTGCCGGGGCCGATGCTGGTCTGCCCCGGCAATCACGACGCGCCCTATCTGGCCTGGTGGGAGCGGTTCTTCGCGCCGTTCGGGCGATTCAGGCGGCTGATCGGACCGGTCGAGGCCCAGACCCATGTGGCTGACGATTTTCGGGTGCGCGGATTGAACACCGCGCGCGGCGTACAGCTTCGAACCAACTGGTCGAAGGGGCAGATCTCGCGGCGCCAGGCGCGCGAGGCGACGGACTGGCTGTGCGGCGCGCCGGACGGAAAGCTGAAGATCCTGGTTTGTCATCATCCGCTGACCGAGATGATCGGCGGGCCGATGACGGGCCAGGTCTGGGGCGGGACCGCCGCGGCCCAGGCCCTGGCGGAACGCCATGTGGACCTGGTGCTCACCGGCCATATCCACGCGCCGTTCGCCTGGCCCTATCCGTTTGGCGACGGCAAGACCTACGCGGTCGGCGCTGGAACCTTGTCGGTGCGCGAGCGGGGCGTGCCGGCCGGGTTCAACATCATCGAGGCCGACGAGGCGCAGATCCGCGTCATCGCCCAGGCCTGGGAACACTCGCACTACACGCCGTATCGGACCTGGTCGCTGGATCGCAGACGCTAAAACGCCCGCCCCTGGTGGGGGCGGGCGCTGCAGTCTCGCGTCCTAGGAGGGGCGGCTATAAGGCGCCGCGTCCTCGAACCATGTGCATGACGAGGGAAACCACGAACAGCACTAGGAAGACAAAGAATAGAATCTTGGCGACACCCATCGCGGCGCCCGCGATGGACGTAAATCCAAGTACCCCGGCGATCAGGGCGACCACCAGGAAAGTCAAAGCCCAACCAAGCATGTCGTTCCTCCGGGTTAGTGTCCGGTATTAGAACGTTCTCATGCCGCGGTTGTTCCTCGGGCCTAGGCCGGAAGCGGATAGCTCCAGGCTTCGCCGGTTCCACGAGCCGCCGCATACTGGTCGGCCGCGAAGGCCCAATTGGCCAGGGCGTCGAACCAGGCCTTCAGGAAGGCCTCGCGGTCGTTCTTGTGGTCCAGATAGTAGGCGTGTTCCCAGAGGTCGCAGACGATCAGCGGCGTCAGGCCCTTGTTCGGCAGCAGGTCTTCGCCGTCATGGGTGTCGATGATCTTCAGGGTGTCGCCCTCGGCGGCCAGCCAGACCCAGCCCGAACCGAAGTGGCCCACGCCGGCCTTCACGAACTCTTCCTTCAGCTTCTCGAGGCTGCCGAAGTCACGATCGATGGCCTTGGCCAGATCGCCGCCGGGCGCCTGCTTGGTCGGGGTCATGCAGACCCAGAAGAAGGCGTGGTTCCAGGATTGGGCGGCGTTGTTGAACAGCTTCTTGGCGTCGGCCTTGCCGGCGGTCTCGCGGACGACGTCTTCGAGGCTGGCGGGCTTCTGGCCCTTTTCCTCAAGGATCTGGTTGGTGACGTCGACATAGCGCTTGTGGTGCTTGTCGTGATGCAGATGCATCGTCGCCTTCGAGATCACAGGCTCGAGCGCGGCGTGGTCGTAGGCAAGGTCGGGCAATTTAAACATAGGACATCCCTGGAGGAGAGGAGTGGGGCTGGAGCCCGCAGTCCCATTGAAACCCCGGGCGTCCAGTTTAGTTCTTTATTTCTTGGCGATGCGACTGGCGAGCAAGGTGGTGATCACCGCGCTGGTGACGCGCGGGTTTCGCATCGCCACCGCCGCCGCCGCGCCGAGGGCGCCGAGCGCTCCCAGCGCCACCCACGGCTTGTCCCGCGCGAGCTCAAACATCCGCGTGGTCAAGTCCGGTTCTTGCGGCTGCGACGCTGGGTGGTGAAGGATTTTCCCTAGCAGCAGCGCCGACAGGATCACCGTCACGGTCAGGGCCGCGGCGGCGACCGACGCGGCCGCCCACGCAGGGCCGATATGCTGCACCAGGGCGGCATAGAGCGCGAGCGCCAGGAACACCACGCAAACAGTCGCCGCCGCGGCGAGCGCGGCGACGGCGACGGCGTAGTAGATCGTCTTCTTCAGGATCAACGGTTACGGCCGCTGGCCAGCAAGATACCGACCAGCAGACCAACGCCCAGCGCCGCGCCGGCGGCGACCAGGGGTTTTTCCTTCACGCGTTCGACCACATAGCGTTGCGCTTCGTCGAGGTGTTCACCAGCGTTGTCGGCATAGGTGCGCGATTGAGCGCGAATCTGGTCCAGGCCCTCGCTGACGACTTTTTCGAAACGCTTGGCGGCTTCGTTGAAGCTGCGTTGAGCCTCGCCGGACAACTTCTGAGCGGACTCGGCCACCGAATTGGCGGCGGCCTTGGCTTCATCTTTGTAATCGGCGGCGTTGGTGGCCATTTCAGTCTCTCCAGTACTGCGGGCGGGCTCAAGAGGTCCTTGAGTGTGGCATGTGAGCATTGCCGGAACGTCAAAGACAATAGGCGGTTCCAGGAGATGCGGAAAGCCGTTTGGGATGCGTCAATCAAAAGAAGGCATACAACTTGTGGTTCCTGTCGCTCCGACTCGATCCCGGCTTTATGGTGACGCCATGGCGACGTCCGCCGCTGAACTGAACCTGGACCGTGAGCGCCTGAAGTTGGCGCTGCAATCCGCGCGCCTGGGTGAGTACGATTGGGACATGGTCGCCGATGTGCTGCACATCAGCGAACGCATGGCCGAGATCACCGATCTGCCCGCCGGGGAGATCGCCGCCGAGAAGGGCGAAGTCCTCTATCGAGGGGTGCACCCCGAGGACCGCGACAAAACCCGCAGGCTGATGGAAAGCTCGATACGCGCCGAGGGGCGTTTTGAGGTTGAATATCGGCGCATCCGGGAACGCGACGGCCGGGTCGTCTGGGTGCGGTCGTCGGGCATTCTGGTCAGCGATGAAGGCGGCCGGCCGTTGCGTGTTTGCGGCGTGACCCAGGACATCAGCGAGCGCCGGGCCGAAGATGATCGCCGCCGCACCCTGATGCTGGAATTGGACCATCGGGTGAAGAACGTCCTGGCGGCGGTGCAGGCCCTGGCCCAACAGACCGCCAAGCGGACGACCTCGCTCGACAGCTTCCTGAAGACCTTCGCCGGCCGCCTGAAATCGATGGCCTCGGCCAATGAATTGCTGACGGCGGCGCGCTGGCGCGGCGCGGCCGTGGCGCATCTGGCGGCCGCCGAGCTGGGCGGCATCGCGCCGGGCCAGACCCGTTGGGAGGGGCCTGAACTCTTCCTGACGCCGCGCGCTGCCAATGCGCTGTCGCTGGCTCTGCACGAACTGGCCACCAATGCGGTGAAGTACGGGGCGCTGTCGGTCGAGAACGGCCGCGTGGACGTGCGCTGGACGCGGATCGCCGATGGCGGGTTCGAGTTGTTCTGGAGTGAAAGCGGCGGGCCGCCGGTTGCCCTGCCCATCCATCAGGGCTTCGGCACGACGCTGCTGAGCCAGGTGACCGGCCGCGAGCTGAACGGCGAGGCCGAGGTCGAATATCGGCGAGCCGGAGTGTGCGTCAGGCTGCGCGCCGGTCCGGCGGCGGTGGTCGACAGCCCCGAGGAGTTGCCCGAAGCGCCGGCGCCTGAGCAGATCGCGCCCTCGCCGGTCGTCAGCGGCTCGACCGATCTGCGCGGCGCGCGGGTCTTGATCGTCGAGGACGCGGTCCTGCTGGCGCTGGAGTTGGAAACCGGGCTGGCTGAGGCCGGCGCCGAGATCGTCGGACCCGCCTATGAACTGGCCGAGGCCATGAGCCTGCTGGATGGTCCGATTGACGCCGCGGTGCTGGACGCCAATCTCAACGGGCTTTCAGTCACGCCGGTGGCCGAGGCCCTGGCCGCGCGCGGCGTGCCCTTCGTTTTCGCCACCGGCTATGGCGAGGCGGGTGGCGCGCCGCTCGGCTTCGACGCTCCGGTGATCCGCAAACCCTACGACGTCACCCAGGTCGCCGCCGCCGTCGCCGGCATCCTGGCCAGGACCTAGCGGTTCAGGAACTCGATCATCGCCGGGACCGCCGTGCGATCCTGGATCATGAACAGGTGGCCGCCTTCGAAGAACTGCAGCTCGGCGCCGGGAATTTGGCCGGCCAGGCGCTCCTGGGTCTCGGGCAAGGCGATGCCGTCATAGCGGCCGCCGGCGATCAGGGTGGGGGTGGTGATCTGCGCCAGCCGTTCCCAGGTGTCGTGATCGGCGCGCGCCTCCAGTTGCCGCGCGGCGCCTTCGCGCCGTCCGGGCTCGCCCTCGAACGGATCGGCCGAACCCATGGCGATCAGCTTGGCGTAGGCGCCCGGATTGGCGCTGGCCCAGGCGGCGTCGCGGCGAGTGTCGGAGAACGGGGTCAGGTGCTTGGCCCTGGCCTCGCCCGTCAGGTGGCCGATCTCGTGGAAGGGGAACGAGGTCCCGCCGGCCCCGCCCGGCGATGAACAGGCGAGCACCAGGCGGCGAACCCGCCCAGGATGCCGCAGCGCCAGTTCCTGGGCCACCATGCCGCCGAACGAAACCCCGACCACATGGGCGCGGTCCCAGCCCTGGCTCTCCATCAAGGCCGCGGCGTCGTCGGCGTAGTCAGCCATGGTGTAGGGCCGGTCCGGCTTGCCGGAACGCCCCAGGCCGCGCTGGTCGTAGGAGATCATGTCGAAGGCCTTGGCCAGCGGCCCGTCGAACTGGTTGGGCTTGTTGCGCAGGTCGCCGCCGGTGCCGGAGATGAACAACAGCGGCTCGCCCGTCCCGGCGCGTTCGAAATAGAGCGAAAGACCGTTCACGGCGGCGACGGGCATGGGCGGGATACCTCCTGATTTTTCGCTATGGGACGGCGTCTTGGACTCCGGGGTCAACCCTGCATCGATCGGGCGGCCTCAGACGACGCCCTTGGCCCGCAGTTCGGCGATGACCTCCGCGCTCACGCCGGCGCCGGCCAGCACCTCGTCGGTGTGCTGGCCCAGGTCCGGTCCGGGCCAGCGAACGGCGCCGGGGGTCTCCGACATCTTGGGGAAGGCGTTCTGCATCTTGATCTTGCCGAACACCGGATGGTCGGTCTCGACGATCGACTCGCGGGCCTTGAACTGCTCGTGCTCCAGCATGTCGGGGGCGCGGAAGATGCGGCAGGCCGGGATGCCCTTGGCTTCCAGCAGCTCCAGCAGGGCGTCCAGCGACTGGGTCCTGGTCCAGGCGCTGATGATCTGGTCGAGCTCGGTCTGGTTGGCGCCGCGCGCGGCGTGGTCGACGAACTTGCGATCGCTCGCCAGTTCGGGCCGGCCCATGGTTTCGCAGAGCCGCGCATAGACCGTGTCGCCATTGCCGCCGATCAGGATCATCTCGTCGTTGGCGCACGGATAGACATTGGACGGCGCGATGCCGGGCAGGACCGAGCCTGAACGCTCGCGGACATAGCCGGTCAGGTCGTATTCGGTGACCAGGTTCTCCATCACCGCCAGCACGCTTTCATAGAGGGCGGCGTCGACCACCTGGCCGCGGCCGGTGCGCTCGCGGGCGTGCATGGCCATGGTGATCCCCATGACCGCGTGCATGGCGGTCAGGCTGTCGCCGATGGAGATGCCGGCGCGGGCCGGCGGGCGGTCCGGCTCGCCGGTGACGTGGCGCAGCCCGCCCATCGCCTCGCCGATCAGGCCATAGCCCGCGCGGCTGGCATAGGGGCCGGTCTGACCAAAGCCGGAAACCCGGGCCATGATCAGGCGCGGATTGCGGGCGGCCAGCGCCTCATAGCCCATGCCCCACTTTTCCATGGTCCCGGGCCGGAAGTTCTCGATCAGCACGTCGGCGCCGTCGATCAGGGTCTCGGCGATGGCCCGGCCCTCGGGCGTGCGCAGGTTCAGGCCGACGGATTTCTTGTTGCGGCCGATCACCGGCCACCAGGGCGACAGGCCCTTGGGCAGGCTGCGGCCCCATTGGCGCATCGGGTCGCCGACCTTGGGGTCTTCGATCTTGATCACGTCCGCGCCGAAGTCGCCGAGGATCTGGCCGCAGAACGGACCGGCGATCAGGGTGCCCATCTCGATGACGCGCAGGCCTTTCAGCGGGCCCTCATTGGCTGGCGCCTTGGCGCTGCTGGCTTCGGTCACGTTTTCACCCTCCCCGGAACTGATCACGCATCCGTGAGTTTGGAGGCGTGCGCAGCTTGTTTGGAGCCGCGTGACCCTTCGTCTGTCAATGCCAGGAGTAATCCATGACTCGTCACCTGATGATCGCGGGCGCGGCCGTCGCCGCCCTTTCGCTCGCCGCCTGCGGCCAGAAGACCGAGACCCAGGGCGCCGCGACGCCCGCGGAACAGGCCGCGACCCCTGACGCCAACCCCGCCGCCACCATCGCCACTCCGGCCAATGAAGCTGCGGCTCCTGTCTTCGTCGAGAAGGCGTCGGCCAGCGATCTGTTCGAGGTCGAGGCCGCCAAGTTGGCCCAAGCCACCTCCAAGAACGCCGAGGTGAAGAAGTTCGCCGCCGACATGATCGCGGCTCATACGAAGTCGACCGCCGCGCTCAAAAAGGCCATCGCCGACGCCGGCCAGACGACCTTGGTGCTCGTCACCGTCCTGCCCGCCGACCTGCAGGCCAAGCTCGACGATCTCAAGAAGGCCGCCGACTTCGACAAGGCCTATCTGGAGAATCAGGTCGATGCTCACCAGGGCGCTTTGAACCTGATGCAGCGCTACGCCCAGGACGGCGACGTTCCGGCGATCAAGGCCTTCGCGGCCGCGACGGCGCCGGTGGTCCAGCAGCACTACGACAACGCCAAGACCCTGCGCGACGCCAGGAAGTAGGCGCCCGGACCTTAGGGGGCGGCGGCGGGGGTTCACAGGATGAGCCTCCGGGCGTATGGCGGCGGTATGACCGCCTACGTCTTGCCGCCGCCCGCGCCCACAATTGCGCCCGTCGAGGGGGAGGCGGCTGTTTTCCCCGTTCGGCGCATTCTCTGCGTGGGGCGCAACTACGCCGCCCATCGCCAGGAAATGGGGGGCGATGATCGCGACCCGCCGTTTTTCTTCGCCAAGCCCGCCGACGCCATCGTCCCGCCGGGCCAGGCCGTTCGCTATCCTTCGGCGACTCGCAACCTGCATCATGAGATCGAACTGGTCGTCGCCCTGAAGGGCGGGGGCCGCGACATCGCCGTCGATCAGGCGCTCGGCCTCGTCTACGGCTATGCGGTCGGCGTCGATCTCACCCGCCGCGACTTGCAGAACGCCGCCAAGGACAAGGGCCATCCCTGGGACGCGGCCAAGGGCTTCGACGCCTCGGCCCCGATCTCGGCGATCCGCAAGTGGGAAGGCGCGCCGCCGCAAGGACGCATCGCCATCTGCGTGAACGGCGAAACGCGCCAGCAGGGCGTGATCTCCGACATGATCTGGAACGTCGCCGAGATCATCGCCGAGGCCTCCAAGCTGTGGACCCTGGCGCCCGGCGACCTGATTTTCACCGGCACGCCGGAGGGCGTCGGCCCGCTCGTGCCCGGCGACGTCGTCACGGGCGAGATCGAGGGCGTGGGCGAGCTGGGTTTCGAGGTGGCCGAATGACCTTTGTCCTGCACAGCGCCTGGCGCGCGACCGCGCCCTACCGCGTCCGGATCGGGCTGGCCCTGAAGGGCGTGGCCTACGACTACGCCGCCGTCAATCTGCTCGCGGGCCAGCAGCGCGAGCCGGCCTACCGCGCCGTGAACCCGCAGGGCCTGACGCCGGCGCTGGATATCGGCGGGCAGATTCTCACCCAGAGCCTGGCGATCCTGGAGTGGTTGGAAGAGACCTACCCCGATCCGGCGCTGCTGCCGAAAGCCCCGCTGGACCGCGCGACGGTGCGGTCCGTCGCCGGGGTGATCGCCTGCGATATCCATCCCCTGAACAACACCAGGGTCGGCCGCGCCTTGAGCAAGATGGGGATCGACCAAGCCGGCATCCTGGCCTGGACCCAGGGCTGGATCATCGACGGCTTCACGGCGCTTGAGCCGGTCATCGCCAAACACGGCAGAGGCTTTGCGTTCGGCGATCAGCCGACCATCGCCGACTGCTGCCTGGTGCCGCAAGTCTATTCAGCGCGTCGGTTCGAGGTGGACCTGACCCCGTTCCCGGCGATCCGCGCCGCCGCCGATCACGCCGCCCAGCATCCCGCCTTCACCGCCGCCCATCCTGACAAACAACCGGACGCCGTCCATGCTTGAATACCTGAAAGAGAACAACCGCATCTGGGCGGCGGGAAAACTCTCTGTCGATCCGGGGTTCTTTGAGCGCCTGGTCGCCCAACAGAGCCCCGAGTATCTCTGGATCGGCTGTTCCGACAGCCGGGTGCCGGCCAACGAGATCGTCAACCTCGATCCAGGCGAGCTGTTCGTTCACCGCAACGTCGCCAACCTCACCCCGCCGCAGGACGCCAACTACCTGTCGGTGCTGCAGTTTGCGGTCGACGTGCTGAAGGTGAGGCACATCCTGGTGGTGGGCCACTATGGCTGCGGGGGCGTGGCCGCCGCGGTGGACGGCAAGCGCCGAGGCCTCGTCGATCATTGGCTGCACCCGATCCGTGAGGTCTATGCCGAGAACCGCGTCGAGCTGGAAAGGCTGCACGATCACGAGCGTGTCGACCGGTTGATCGAACTGAACGTCATCCGCCAGGTGCGCAACGTCGCCTCCGACATTTTCGTCCAGGATGCCTGGGCGCGCGGCCAGGACCTGTGCGTCCACGGCTGGGTCTATTCGATCGCCGACGGCCTGGTCACGGACATGAACTGTGCGATCTCAGGCCCCGAGGCGCTGGAAAAGGCGATCGACAAGAGCTGAGGCCGCGCGTCGCTGCGCGCCGCCCCCTCACCTAACCTCTCCCGAGGGAGAGGGACGTTCTTCTCCTCTCCCCGCCGG
>JBEBYB010000068.1:0-13865 GCA_040391295.1 Phenylobacterium sp.
CGAGGATATGGGCGGTCGAGCGATAGTTGCGCTCGAGCCGGATGACGGTCGCGCCGGGAAAATCCTTCTCGAAGCGCAGGATGTTGTCGACCTCGGCCCCGCGCCAGCCGTAGATCGACTGGTCGTCGTCGCCGACGCAGCAGACGTTCTGGCGCTTCTGGGCCAGCAGCCGCAGCCACAGATACTGAGCGACGTTGGTGTCCTGGTACTCGTCGACCAGCACGTATTTGAACCGATCGTGGAAGTCGGCCAGGACGTCCGGATTGTTCATGAAGATCGTCAGGTTGTGCAGCAGCAGGTCGCCGAAGTCGCAGGCGTTCAGTACCCGCAGGCGCTCCTGATAGATCCGGTAAAGGGTCTGGCCCTTGCCGCCGGCGAACTCATTGCCCTCGGCGGGGGGGAGGCGATCGGGCGTCCAGCCGCGGTTCTTCCAGTGGTCGATCAGCCCGGCCATGGCCTTGGGCGTCCAACGCTTGGCGTCGACGTTCTCGGCCTCTAGCACCTGCTTGATCAGCCGTTCCTGGTCGTCGGTGTCGAGAATGGTGAAGTTCGATTTCAACCCCACCAACTCGGCGTTGCGGCGCAGGATCTGGGCGGCGACCGAGTGGAAGGTGCCTAGCCAGCGCAGGCCCTCGGCGGCCGGGCCGATGATGTGGGTGATCCGTTCGCGCATCTCGCGCGCGGCCTTGTTGGTGAAGGTGACGACCAGCAGTTCCCACGGCTTGGCCCGGCCGGTGGCCAGGATGTGGGCCAGCCGGGTGGTCAGCACCCGGGTCTTGCCGGTGCCGGCGCCCGCCAGGACCAGGACCGGCCCCTCGGTCGCCTCGACGGCGGCGCGCTGTTCGGGGTTCAGACCTTCGAGATAGTCGGGACCGCGCACGCGCGCAAGGTCGCTGACACGGGCGGCGGGGAGGGCGTTGTCGAACGATTCAGGCACTGACATTGGAACATATGTAGCACAAACGAGCTGGGGCTTAAGACCGGAACCGCGTTGAAGGCGGTTCGTTCTTCTGGCGGTCTTGACGGCGAGCGGAGGCGCGTATGGCCGAAAATCGCAGAAGCGGGGCGACGCCATGGCTGGCCTTTCTGGTCGGCGGCCTGATCGTCGCTCTCGCGGTGCTGGGCTACTTCCTCTATTCGGGCGCCAGCGTGGTCGAGCGGCAACTGCCCCCGACCATCGACGTCGACATCAACGTGCCGAAGGTCCCGCCCATCCCCGATGCGCCGAGGTTGCCTGACGCCCCCATCCCGGTCCCGAAATAGGCGATGAGCGATCTAGATCCCCGGCCCAAGAAGCCAATCCCGCTGCTGCTGTGGGCCTTGCTGGGCTTCGTCCTGGTGCTGGGGTTCATGTACACCCTGCGCGCGCTGAGCCCGCAGGCGGCGGGATTGGCCATGCCGCAGGGCTATGTGATCGTGCCGGACGCCACGCCTGCGCCTTAGCGCTTGGCGTAGAGCAGGGCGGCGACGCGGCAGGCCGAGGCCAGGGGGCGCTCGCCCCGGCCTTCGTCGATCTGGGCGATCAGGCCGGCGAGGCTGACGCCGCGCGCCAGGGCCATCTCGTCGAGCACCGCCCAGAACTCGGATTCCAGCGCCATGGAGGTGGCGTGGCCCGAGAGCAGGATGGAGCGTTTGCGGAGCCGGAGCATGGATTCCTTTGTGGCCCAGGCGCCACGTCGCGGCAAACTGTTCGATCATCGGCTTTTGGATGATGACACGACGCTTGCCAAAAAGTGACACTGGCGTCACGTTCAATCCGAACGCTGTTTGCATGAGGCTGCTTTCCATGGCCATGACCGCCGATGCTCTCGACGCCCCGATGCGTCGCCAAGCCAGCCCGGTCGCTGGCTCCACGCCCTTGCCCAAGCCGAAGCTCCACTGGGGCGCCGCCTTGAAGGCGCTGCGGCGGCTGCTGAACGACAAGGAAGACACCGGCCAGGTTTTCGAGATCATGCGCGCGCTGAACGGCACGGCGACGGCCGACGGCTATCAGCGGCTGCTGACCACGGTCCAGGGCGGCCGCATCGCCTATGAGCGCGAGGAACTGGCCGGGCGGCTGATGGACGACGCCTGGCTGGACTCGTTCAAGGACGGCAGCGTCGGCGCGATCTATCGCGAGTTCGTCCGCGCCGAGCAGCTTTCGGCCGAGGGCTTGGCGGAGGTCAGCCGCCTCGACGGCAAAGAGATCGACATCCAGCACCCCTATGCCTGGTTCGGCCGCCGGACCCGCGACGTCCATGACATCTGGCATATCCTGTCCGGCTATCACCGCGACGGGCTGGGCGAGGCCTGCCTGGTGGCGTTCTCCTACGCCCAGACCAAGGGCCTGGGCTGGGCCTTGATCGCGGTCGGCGCGACCCTGCGCTCGCGCAGCGGCGATCATCCCTACGCCAAGGCGATCTGGCAGGGCTACAAGCGCGGCAAGGCCGCCGCCTGGCTGCTGGGCGAGGACTACGACCGGCTGCTGAACGAACCCGTGGAGGTCGCTCGCAGGCGCCTGGGGATCACCCCGCCGACCATTTACGATTCCATCCCGGCCGAGGTGCGCGACAGCGCCGTGCCCAGCCAGATGTAAAGGAACTTCGCGCGCGCCAATCCGGGGGGAAACGGTCGCGCGAATGGCGCAGTGTTGCGCCAGGCGGGTGGGGGAGTGTCGAGCCTCCTCCACCCATCGCCGTTTAGGGGCGTCGCCGCCCTCAGGTCTCGCGCTTGGCGCCGTCGAGGGCGCGGCGGGCCTTGTCGGCCTGCGCCTTCGCCGAGGTCTTCTCGCTCTTTGAGCGCCCGAACGTCACGCGGTTCTGCTTGGCCTGGTCGCCGGCGTCCTGGCGATCCTTGACCTTCCGGGCCTTGTTGAGATTGACGACGTTGCTCATGGCCCGATCTTAGCCCTTGGCGATGAAGCCTTGGAAGCCCGCGCGCGCCTGGACGCATTCTAGATTGGCGCCGAAGCCATCGGCGGCGTCGCCGAACGGCGAGCGAGAGCAACCTTGGCGGGTTGCGGATTTCTCGACAACTTCCTCAGAATAAGGCACGCAGGAAACGCTCAGATCGGGGGAAAGCCTTGGCGATCGAGTTGCTTAGACGGATCAGGGGCCGCATTCGAAGCTGGCCAAGCTTGGCGCTGCCCGCCTTGGTCGTCGCGGTCGGCCTGCTCATGACGGCGGCCGGCGGTTATCAGATCGAGCAGGCGCGGCGGGCGAACGAGCGGATGCGGTTCGACGGCGTTGCCGACCAGGCCAACGACGCGGTGGCCGGGCGGCTGGAAACCTATATCGCGGTCTTGCGGGCCGGCGCTGGTCTGTTCGCGGCCAGCAAGGATGTCGATCTGGCCGAGTTTCGGGCCTTCGCCGAGCGGGTGGAGCTGACCCAGCGCTATCCCGGAATCCAGGGCATCGGCTACTCGGTGCGCGTTTCGCCGGGCGAGGCGGGCGCGCTGATCGCCCGGATGCGCGCCGAGGGCGCGAACGATTTCAAGCTTCAGAACCCTGACGGCGAGGTCCACGCGATCGTCTATCTGGAGCCCGTGGACCTTCGGAACGCCGTGGCGCTGGGCTTCAACATGCATCGGTTTCCGGTGCGTCGTGAAGCGATGGACCGGGCGCGGGACACCGGGCTGCCGGCCTTGTCGGGCAAGGTCGAACTGGTCCAGGAAATCGCCAAGGACAAGCAGGCCGGCTTCCTGATCTATGAGCCGGTCTACCAAGGCGGGGACGTGCCGGCGACGGTGGCCGAACGCCGGGCCAAACTGCAGGGCTACGTCTATGCGCCGTTCCGGGCCGGCGATCTGCTGAAGAGCGTGTTGCCGACGGCCAGACGGGCCGGTCTCGACTATGCAGTCTATGACGGCGAGCCGAGCCCAGCGACCTTGCTGTATCATTCATCCGGGGCGTTCGGGGACCAGAACAGCCTTGCGGCCTCCCGGAAGTTGGACATCGCCGGCCGGACCTGGACCATCCTCTATCATTCGCGCGACGGCTATGAGCGCGGCTCCGACGCCGGGCTGACCTGGGCGTTCCTGGGGGCGGGGACCCTGGCGAGCTTGCTCATCGGCTTCATCACCTGGCGCCAGGTCAGCGCGCGGCTGGCGGCCGAGCGCGAGATCATCGCCCGGATCGCGGCCGAGGCGCACCAGAAGCTGCTGCTCGACGAACTGAACCACCGGGTGAAGAACACCCTGGCCACGGTGCAGTCGATCGCCGCCCAAAGCCTGCGGCACGGAACCGACGTCGGCAGCGTGCGCGACAGTTTCGAGGCGCGGCTGATTGCGCTGTCCCAGGCGCACAACCTGCTGACGCGGGACAACTGGCGCGGGGCCAGTCTGGCCGAACTGGTGAGGACCGAGTTGATCCCCTATGGCGGGGCCGACGGCGAACGGATGGCGATCGCCGGCGAGGAGGTGTGGCTGGCGCCCAGCACCGCGGTGGCCTTGGGCATGGCCTTCCACGAGCTGGCCACCAATGCGGTGAAGTACGGCTCGCTCTCGGGACCGGACGGGCGAGTCGACGTGTCGTGGAGCGTCACCGAGGCCGGCTCGGGGCGTCAGCTTCGCATTGTCTGGAGCGAGCGGGGCGGTCCGGTCGTGGCCAAGTCCGATCGGCGGGGTTTTGGGTCGCGGGTCATCGTCGGCGGCCTGGCGCACCAACTGGACGGGGTGGTGGACCTGGCCTTCGTCCCGACCGGCGTGGTCTGCACCATCGTCTTCAAGCTGCCGCCGGCCGGCGCCGAGGAGCAGATGCTGCCGCTGGGCTCGGCCGCCTGAAACCCATTCGCCGCCCAGCCGTTTCCCTGCAACCCCAACAAGGAGACGACACCATGCAAGCAGGCATTCGCGAACATATGGAAGTTGTCGGGTCGGACGGCGGCCATGTCGGCCGCGTCGACCACGTGATCGGTCAGGATATCGAGCTGGCCAAACTCGACCTGGGCGGCGGCTTCAAGCACCATTTGATCCCGTTGAGCTGGGTCGACCAGATCGCCGACGAGAAGGTCCACCTCAACCTGACCAAGGACGCCGCCAAGGCGGCCTGGCGCGAGAAGCACTAGTCCCCAGACCTGTACCTCAGACGAAGACGGCCCGGAGCGATCCGGGCCGTTTCTTTAGCTAGGCTTCAGGTCCGCGAGCGTGAGGGCCGCGAAGACCGGGATGTCGAGGCCCTCGATGGCCGGTGGACGGTCGGCTCGCCAGACCGCGCAGACCACGGCCACGGTGATCGCGCCCACCTCGTCCAGGCGGGCCTTGGCGTCGCGGACGGCGCCGCCGGTGGAGATCACATCCTCGATGATGGCGACGCGCTTGCCGCGCAGGTCGCCGCCCTCGACGGCCAGGCAGGTGCCGTAGGTCTTGGCTTCCTTGCGCACGAAGGCGGCGGGGCGGCCGTTGAACAGCGACATGGCCGTGGCGATCGGCACGCCGCCGAGTTCGACGCCGGCCAGCACCTCGACCTCCTCGGGCACCAACAGCACCATGGCCTTGGCGACCCGCGCAAGCAGGCGCGGGTCGGCCTCGAACCGGTACTTGTCGAAGTACTCGGTGGCTTGAGCGCCCGAGCGCAGGCGGAAGCTGCCGGTCAGGCGCGCGGCGGCGTCGATGTCGGCTGCGAGCTGGGCCCGGGCTTCCGCGCTCACCCTATTTCACCGAGGCGGTGAAGCGTTGGATGCGGGTGCAGGCGTCTTCCAGCACGGCGTTGGAGGTCGCGTAGCTGATGCGGAAGAACGGCGAGAGGCCGAAGGCCGCGCCGAACACCACCGAGACGCCTTCCTGCTCCAGCAGCGCGACGGCGAAGTCGGCGTCGCTGTTGATGACCTGGCCGCTCTGGGTGGTCTTGCCCAGCAGCTTTTCCATCGACGGATAGACGTAGAAGGCGCCTTCCGGGGTCGGGCACTCGATGCCGTTCGCCTGGTTCAGCATCGAGACCACGAGGTTGCGGCGCTGTTCGAACAGCTTGGCGTTCGGCTTGATGAACTCCTGGGTGCCGTTCAGCGCCTCGACCGCCGCCCATTGCGAGATGGAGGAGGGGTTCGAGGTCGTCTGGCTCATCACCTTGGCCATCGACTTGATCAGCGCCTCGGGGCCGGCCGCGTAGCCGATCCGCCAGCCGGTCATGGCGTAGGCCTTGGAAACCCCGTTCATGGTCAGGGTGCGGTCGTAGAGCTGCGGCTCGACCTGGGCGATGGTGCAGAACTCGAAGTCGCCGAACACTAGGTGCTCGTACATGTCGTCGGTCAGAATCCAGACATGCGGGTGACGCAGCAGCACGTCGGCGATGCCGCGCAGCTCGGCCTTGGTGTAGGCCGCGCCCGAGGGGTTGGACGGGGAGTTCAGGAACACCCACTTGGTCTTGGGCGTGATCGCCGCTTCCAGGTCGGCGGGCTGCAGCTTGAAGCCGGTGGCGGCCGTGGTCGGCACGGCCTTGGGCGTACCGCCGGCCAGCAGCACGATGTCCCAGTAGCTGACCCAGTACGGGGTCGGGATGATCACTTCGTCGCCGGGGTTCAGCGTCGAGAGCATGGCGTTCCAGATCACCGGCTTGCCGCCGGGCGACACGTTCACCTGGCTGGTCTTGTAGGTCAGGCCGTTTTCGCGCTGGAACTTGGCGACGATGGCTTCCTTGAGCTCAACGATGCCGTCGACATTGGTGTACTTCGTCTTGCCGTCGCGGATCGCCTTGATGGCGGCTTCCTTGATGTTGTCTGGCGTGTCGAAGTCGGGTTCGCCCGCGGCGAGGGAAATGACGTCACGGCCTTGCGCTTTCAGCTCACGTGCTTTCGCATCCGCCGCCAGGGTGGCGGACGGCTTGACGCGGGACAGCGCAGCGGATTCGAGCGACATGGCGGGGAGACTCCCAGGCGAGGAATGAAAGGAAACGCGCGGGGTTTAGCCGATGGCAGGGCCAAGGCAAACCCGAGTTCGGGCCGGGAACGGCGTTTCGCCGCGGCCGTTCGCCTCTGAGGCCTGAAAAGGGAGCCAAATGTCGGGTCGCTTCGGTTTCATCGTCGGCGACCTGGCCGCCGCGCGGCGCGTGTGATCCGGGCTGGCGTGCCTAATGCACCTCGATCGTCAGGTGGCGCAGTTCATGGACGGGAACCAGCCGCCGGCGGATCTCGGCCGAGTCCGCCGCGCCGACCACGCTGACGATCGCGGCGTGGGCGGCTGGGCCGATCCGCCAGACATGCAGGTCGGTGATGCGGGCGTCGCCGGGCGTCTCCACCAGTTCGCGAACTTCCTCGGCGACATGTTCGTCGGTCGCATCGAGCAGGATCGCCGCGGTGTCGCGCATCAGGCCCCAGGACCAGCGACCGATCACCAGCGCGCCCAGGACGCCCACGGCCGGGTCAAGCCAGGTCCAGCCAAGCAGCCAGCCGGCGACCAGGGCGGCGATCGCCAGCACCGAGGTGAGGGCGTCGGCCAGGACGTGCAGGTAGGCTGAGCGAAGGTTGTTGTCGTGCCCATGCGAGTGCCCGTGGCCGTGGTGATCATGGCCATGGCCATGGGCGTGATGGTCGTGGCCGTGGTGGCCGCCCCCGGAGAGCAGCGCCGCGCTGACCAGATTCACCGCCAGCCCGACCACGGCCACGATCGCCGCCTCGCCAAAGGCCACGTTCGCCGGCTCGAACAGGCGCCGGAGCGACTCCACGCCGATGCCGATCGCGATCAATCCGAGCACCAGCGCCGAGGCGAAGCCCGAGAGGTCCCCGACCTTGCCGGTGCCGAAGCTGAAGCGTCGGCTGGTCGCGTGCTTGCGGGCGTAGACGTAGGCGATCGCCGCGATGCTCAGGGCGCCCGCATGGGTGGCCATGTGGAAACCATCGGCCAGCAACGCCATCGAGCCGGACCAATAGCCGGCGGCGATTTCGGCGACCATCATCACCGCCGTGAGCACGACGACCCACAGCGTGCGGCGGGCGTTCCGATCATGCGACGCGCTCAGGAAGACGTGATCGTGGACGAAGGCGTCGATATCGCTGGGCGTGGTCATGGCGCTCTACTTCGAATAACGGCGAATGGCTTCGATCACGTCCTGGGCGGCCCGCGCGCGCTCGGCGTCAGACAGACCTGGCGCGGCGACGTGCTCGCGCAGGTGGGCTTCGATCACCTCGTCCAGCAGGCCGTTGATCGCGCCTCGGGTGGCGGCGATCAGGTGGAGGATCGAGCCGCAGTCGTCGTGACCCTCGATCGAGCGCTCGATGGCGCTGACCTGCCCGGCGATGCGGCGCACGCGCTTGAGCAGGGGATCGGGGTCGGAGGTGATGTGTCCCATAGGATACCCCCCTATGCTATATAGAGGCGGCGATGCAAGCGCTGGTCCGCCCCCGTCTTGACCCCGGCGGCCGAAAAGGCGACGGGAGACTCATGGGCCGCATCTTCCGCTTCATCTACGAAATGGACGCCAAGGCTTGGCGCACGGTGCTGGTGTCGTTCGTGCTGTTCGGCGGGGTGGGCGTCGTCTTCCTGTTCGGGGCCCAGGTGCTGGGTTTCAACGGCGAGGCCACGGTCGAGCGCTGGCTGGGCCTGGCCTCCAACGGTCCGTGGGCGCTGCCGGTCGCGGTGACGGCGTTTGCGGTGCTGGCCTTCGTGGGCGTGCCGCAGTTCGTGCTGATCGCGGCGGCGGTGGTGGCGTTCGGGGCTTGGACCGGCTTCGCCTACAGCTGGATCGGGACCATGGTCTCCTCGCTGGTCGGCTTCTATCTGGGCCGGGCGGCCGGGGCGCGGGCGCTGAAGACGCTGTCGGGCGAGAGCATGCAGCGGTTCATGGACCTGGTCGGCCGCAACGGCTTCCTGGCCAGCCTGATCGTGCGGCTGGTGCCCTCGGCGCCGTTCATCGTGGTCAATATGGCGGCGGGGGTGACGCCGATGCGGATGCGCGACTTCGCCGCCGGGACGGCGATCGGGATCATTCCCAAGATCGTGCTGACCGCCTTCGCCGGGGCGTCGATCGTCCAGGTGCTGAAGGGGGAGGGCCAGCGCCACATCCTCGGACTGGCGGTGATCGCCGCGATCTGGATCGCCATCGGCTGGTTCGCGCGCAACTGGTTGAAATCGCGCGAGGACGCGATCAGCGGGCCGCGGAAGGATTGACGCCCGGTCTGCGGGTTTGGGCGGTTCCAGGGGATGGTTCTTGCTCGGCGGCGACGATAGCGCCGGTTTTTGCGCAAGAGTCTTGCGGGGCGAGCCCTATTTGGGTAGATACACCGCCATGCGCACGCAGCTGAACAGCCTGCTTCTTCTCGACCTGGGGCTTAGCCGCCCCTGGGCCCGGTAGGCTGCGCGACTTCGCGGCCGGGCGCTCAGGGGATATCACCCGTCGCCCGCCCCTATAGAATGACCCGCGAAGAGAGTTCGCAAAATGACCACCGCTCCCATCGACACCGCTCGCGATTCGCGTGATCGCGTCATCGTATTCGACACCACCATGCGCGACGGCGAGCAGTCGCCCGGCGCCTCCATGTCTCTGGACGAGAAGCTGGAACTGGCGAAGATCCTCGAGGATATGCGGGTCGACGTCATCGAAGCCGGCTTCCCGATCGCCTCGAACGGCGACTTCGAAGCTGTCCGCGAAATCTCGAAGATCGTCACCGAGAGCACGATCTGCGGCCTGGCCCGCGCCGGCATGGTGGACATCGAGCGCTGCGCCGAGGCGATCCGCCCGGCCAAGCGCGGCCGGATCCACACCTTCCTGTCGACCAGTCCCAGCCACCGCGACCACATCCTGAAGGCCAGCCAGGAAGACATCCTGGAGATGATCACCAAGTCGGTGACCCACGCGCGCAACCTGTGCGACGACATCGAATGGTCGGCCCAGGACGCCACGCGCACCGAGCAGGACTTCCTGCGTCGCTGCGTCGAGGCCGCGATCAAGGCCGGCGCCAAGACGGTGAACATCCCCGACACCGTCGGCTACTCCTATCCCAGCGAATACGCCGACATCTTCCGCGACATCATCGAGAACGTGCCGGGCGCCGACGAGATCATCCTGTCGACGCACTGCCACAACGACCTGGGCCTGGCGGTCGCCAACAGCCTGGCCGGGGTGCAGGGCGGGGCGCGGCAAGTCGAGGTCGCGATCAACGGCATCGGCGAGCGGGCCGGCAATGCGGCGCTGGAAGAGGTCGTCATGGCCCTGAAGGTGCGCGGCGACGCGCTGCCCTACTATACGGGCATCGAGCCCCAGCACATCACGCGGGCCAGCCGTTACGTCTCGGCCATCACCGGCTTCCCGGTGCAGTTCAACAAGGCGATCGTCGGCAAGAACGCCTTCGCCCACGAGAGCGGCATCCACCAGGACGGGATGCTGAAGGACCGCGGCACCTACGAGATCATGAGCCCCGAGACCGTCGGGCAGGGCGCCTCCAACCTGGTCATGGGCAAGCATGCCGGCCGGGCGGGCTTCCGCGAGAAGCTGAAGGAACTGGGCTACGAGCTGGGCCAGAACGCCCTGAACGAAGCCTTCCAGCGCTTCAAGGATCTGGCCGACAAGAAGAAGCACGTCTTCGACGACGACATCGTGGCCCTGGTCGACGACGCCCTGGCCTCGGGCGCCGACCGCATCCAGGTCAAGCACCTGCGCGTGATCGCCGGCACCGACGGTCCGCAGGAAGCCACCCTGACCGTGTCGGTCGACGGCGACGAGCGTTCGGCCACCGCCAACGGCGACGGCCCGGTCGACGCGGTGTTCAACGCCATTCACGAGGTGGTGCCGCACACCGCCATGCTGCGCCTGTTCCAGGTTCACGCCGTGACCGAGGGCACCGACGCCCAGGCCCAGGTCTCCGTGCGTCTTGAGGAAGACGGCCGGATCGCCACCGGCCAGGCCGCCGACACCGACACCCTGACCGCCTCGGCCAAGGCCTATGTGAACGCGCTCAACAATCTCTTCGCCCGCAAAGAGAAGACCGCCCCCGAGGCGATCGCCAGCGGCTTCTAAGCGTCCCCGCGAAAGCGGGATTTCGAAGCAATCTCTCCGCGCCACGGAGGCTCAGGGGTGAGCCTCCGACCGCGTGCGCGTGAGCGGGATCACATACATGCTGTGGATTTTGCTGACGGCGGCGGCCGCGCCGTTGCAGGTGGCGCGCAACGCGCTGCAGCGCGGACTGGTGGGGGACGCCGGACCGTGGGGCGCGACCCTGGTGCGCTTCCTGTTCGGGCTGCCGTTCGCCCTGGCCATCTTTACGGTGGTCGCGTTGCTGACGCCGGACGCCGCGCCGCAGCTGTCGTGGCGCTTTGTCGTTGCGGTGGGGAGCGGCGCGGCGGGCCAGGTGGCGGCGACTGCGGCCCTGCTGGTGGCGATGCGGCGTTCGGGTTTCGCGGTGGCGACCTTCATGCAGCAGTCGTCGCTGCCGCTCGCCGCCCTGATGGGGATCGCGTTCGGCGACAGGCTGGGACTGCAAGCCTGGATCGGCGTGGCGGCGACCACCGCCGGCCTTGCCGTTCTGTCATGGCCCAAGGCCGGCGCCGAAAAGGGCGCGGGGCATGGCGCGTTGTTCGGCCTGGCCTCCGGCCTGGCGTTCGGCGTGACGCTGAACGCCTATCGGCAGGCTGGCCTGGCTCTGGAGCCGGCGCATCCGATCTATGCCGCCACGGCCTCGGTCTGCATCGCCCAGGCGCTGCAATCGAGCGCCTTGCTGGTGTTCCTGGGGATGACGCGGCCCGCCGCCCTGAGAGCCGTGGCCGCGTCCTGGCGTCAGTCGCTGGGGGCTGGATTTTGCGGCGCGGCGGCTTCGGCCTGCTGGTTTGCGGCCCTGGCGCTGGCGCCGGCCGGAGCCGTGCGGGCGGTGGGCGTCATCGAGGCGCCGATCGCCGCGGCGACCGGGCGCAGGCTGTTCAAGGAAAGGATGAGCTTGAGACAGACGGCCGGCGGGATCGCGACCGCGCTGGGGGTGATCATGACCGCCCTGGGCTGAGTCCTTGGATATCGTCGCGGAGTCGCGTTATGGAGTAGACCGATGAAACTGCTCCGGTGGATCGCCGCCGTCCTCGCGGCCTCGCTGATGGCGGGCTCCGCCCAGGCCGCACCGGTGACGGTGTTCGCCGCCGCTTCGCTGAAGAACGCCCTGGACGAGGTGGGCGCGCAGTACGCCAGGAGCGGCGGTGACGCGCGGTTCTCGTATGCGGCGTCATCGGCCATCGCGCGCCAGATCGAGCAGGGCGCGCCGGCCGACATCTTCGTCTCGGCCGACAGCGACTGGATGAACTATCTGGTCGACCGCAAGCTGATCGTCGCCTCCAGCCGCAAGGACCTGCTGTCCAACAACCTGGCCCTGATCGCGCCGGCCGACTCCAAGGTCGTGTTGAGGATCGGGAAGGGGATGCCGCTGGCCCGCGCGCTTGGCGACGGGCGGTTGGCGCTGGCCGGTCCCGACGTGCCGGCCGGCAAGTACGCCAAGGCCTCGCTCGGCGCGCTGGGCGTCTGGGACAGCGTCTCGGGCCGGCTGGCCCAGGCGGAGAATGTGCGCATGGCGCTGCAATATGTGGCGCGCGGCGAGAGCCCGCTGGGGATCGTCTACGACACCGACGCCAGGGTGGAGCCGAAGGTGCGGGTCGTCGGGCTGTTTCCGGCCGGAACCCATCCGAAGATCGTCTATCCGGTCGCCCTGGTCGCGGCCTCGAAGAACCCCGACGCCGCCAGGTTCCTGGCCTATCTGAGCGGCCCCCAGGCTGGCGCGATCTTCCGCAAATACGGCTTCACGGTCCTGCCGCGTCGCTAGCCCTGATCCTCGCGTTCACGCGATTGAGACCTGGTCCGCCTTCGTTTCGCGCCCAATGCATCCCATGTTGGGGGGGAAGCTGCACCATGATCGGGCGGCTTCCCGCGCAAGGCGACGCGCGGAGTTGCGTCGGTTTGGAGGTAGAAATGCTGATCCGGGACATTCTGCTGGAACGTGATGTCGTGCTTGATGTGTTGGCGCCCGACAAGGCCGCCGTCCTGGCCCGAGCCGCGACCCTGCTGGCCCGCGCCGCCGGCGCCGATCAACAGATGATCGGAGAGGCGCTGGTCGCACGCGAGCAGACCGGATCGACCGGTTTCGGATCTGGCGTCGCCATCCCGCACGCGGTGATCGAGGGGATATCGGCGCCGAGCGCCTGTCTCCTGCTGCTGGGCCAGCCCGTGGCCTATGACGCCATCGACGACCGCCCGGTGGATATCGCCTTTGGGCTGCTCTGGCCCAAGCATGACACCCGCGGGTTCCTGCCGGGCCTGGCGCAGATCGCCCGGGTGTTGCGCAGCAGGGGCACGCGCAAGCTGCTGCGGACGGCGCCCACGCCGGCCGCGGCCCTGGCCTATCTCGACCAAGATGCGGAGGTCGAGGCGCAACCGGCGGCGACGGCGCGCTCGCCCAGCCGGGACCTCTACCTCCAGGACGCTTGAAGGACGAGGCTAGCGGGCCTTGCGCTTGGCCAGGGCCAACGGCGCCAGGGCCGCGAGCACGCCGGCGACATTGGCGATCAGGTCCTTCATCTGGAAGGTCCCCGAGACGACGCCGAAGATCTGGGCGATCTCCAGGCCGGCGCCTAGCGCCAGATAGAAGCCGCCGATCAGGTAGGGCTTGGCGCGCGGGAGCGAGGCGATGGTGAGCACGGTCAGCAGATAGCCGTAGATGACGTGCATGGTCGCGTCGGCCGGCGGCGCCCACTTGCGGGCGTTGTAGTGCGGGTCCAGCGCGCCGACGAGGCACACGGCGAAGACGACGAGCAGGGCGGCCCGGCCGCTCCAAGTGATCACTTTCTGCATGCGCCCTGGTTACCGCGCTTCGCCGCCCGCGCCTATTGGGCGGCGAAGAACGCGTCGGGACTATCCACCTCGATCAGCCGGCCCTTGCGGATCTCCAGGAACCGGGTGGCGGCCGAGCGGGTGAAGTAGCGGTCGTGG
>JBEBYB010000069.1:0-13696 GCA_040391295.1 Phenylobacterium sp.
AGCGGATTTTTGAGATTTTTTCACCAATTAAATCAAATAGTTGGGAAATTTTCGCCTATTGCGCATGTGTTGCATAGGTCAGGCGCGGGGCACTTTTTAACCCGCCAGCCGTCCGCTTTCCTGAAGAAACAGGCTCGTCCGTTCTTGATGTGATCGACCGAGGCCAGGGCCGCGATGCGGCAGTAGGCTTCCTGGGTCACCTCATCGACATCGACCATGCTCCGGCACCGCGAGACCAGCCAGCGCCGCACGGCCCCCTTCATGAGGAAGGATCTCCGTGGCCACCCAACGTGCAATCTTGACGCGGTCGTCGTTCATTCTTCCGCTGTCGCAGGAACTCTCTGGTGAATGCGCAAGTTCGCGCAGATCACCGAAAGGCTGGGGCGCGGCTTCGCCTTCACGTGGCTCGCGAGCGCGATCGGAAACTGATCCGTAAGAAGCTCAAGAATGTGTTTGCCGAGCACGGCAAATGGGAATGCGAGGTTTGCGATCTCGATTTCGCGGTCCGCTACGGCAAGCACGGCGATGGCTTTATTGAGGTTCATCACCTCAAACACGTTTCCCAAATCAATCCGGGTGAAAAGACCAAACTGGATGACCTCGCTCTAGTTTGCGCCAATTGTCATCGCATGCTGCATCGAGGCAGAAGGTTGCTGAGTCTCGAAGAACTAAAGGCCACCCATCGGCACAGAGGTAATCGAGAGCTGTCATGTCGCAAGTGATCGCCATCCATTCTGCCGACATTGCTCGGTGGAGACGCTTCAAACTCGCGACAGCGGATCCCGGACCACCCGGGAAAATTGCTGTCTAGGCTTGCCGAGGTGTTCGGCCTGCCTGGCGAGCGCACGACTGCCGGCCGCCCCGGCGCGCCTGGTTAAGTCGGCGGGAGCAGGCGGGCCACGGTGCGGAATCCAACATGTGAGGCGCCTCCGTCGGGAGGGCCGGCCGTGCGGGCGGCGGGGCGATAGCGCCAGCAGAAGTCCTCCGAGCAGAGGTAGGATCCTCCCTTGAGGACATGCTTGGGCGCGGAAGGATCGGCCGGGTCATAGGCGGCGATGCGGGGCGGCCCGGTCGGATTATCTTCTGCGGACGGCTCAAGGCTAGGCGCGTACCAGTCTCGCGTCCATTCCCAGACGTTGCCGGCCATATCGTACAGGCCATAGCCGTTGGGGGCGTAGCAGCCCACCGGCGCGGCGCGGGCGCGATGGCCGTCGGCGCCGGTGTCGACGACCGGAAACACCCCTTGCCAAACGTTCGCGCGCGCTCCGGCCGCCCCGCCGACCTCATCGCCCCAGACGAAGCGCGCGCCGTCCAGGCCGCCACGGGCAGCATATTCCCACTCTGCTTCGGTCGGCAGGTCGTGGCCAAGCCACTGCGCGTACGCCAACGCGTCTTCATAGGCAACGTGGACGACCGGGTGACGCTCTCGCCCCTTCAACGAAGAGCCGGGCCCCTCCGGATGTCGCCAGTCGGCGCCGCCGATCACCCGCCACCAGTCGCCAGGTCCGCGTGCTGGCTCCCCTTTGGCCGGCGGGACAAAAACGAGCGACGAGGGCTGCAGAGCGGCGGGCGCCGCGCCTGGGTAGGCCGCCGGATCGAGCGGGCGCTCGGCAAGCGTCACATAACCTGTGGCCGACACGAAACGAGAGAACTGGGCGTTGGTGACCTCGGCGGCCCCGATCCAGAAGCCATCGACGCTGGCGACCTGCGGCGGCCCTTCCTCCGGCTTGAGCGGCGCCGCTCCCATGACGTACGTCCCGCCCTGGACCCAAACCATGCCGGCCGTCTTATCGGTCTGGGTCGGAGCGGCCGAGGGCGCCAAACAGCTGGCCGACGCCGCCGACGTCCCCGACCCAGGGGATTCGCAGGCTCCGAGTATGAGCGCGGCGAAGGCGAAAGGGGCCAGCCTGATCGCGCTATTGGCCATTCTGGTCTTCCAGTTCAGCGGCGATGGTGTGGCTGGCCCGCCAGAAGCAAGCCAGGGCCAGGAGCGCAAAGCCGGTCCCCCCGACCAGAGCGAAACGCAGGCCCTCGTCGGGCCCAAGTCCTGGGACGGTCCACCCGGCGACCGACCATCCCTTGTTCAGAAGATCGCTGACGGCGCCGAACCCGAGAGGCCCAAAGCCCAGTCCCACCAGGTTGATGACGAAGAGGTGGACCGCCGCCGCGGTGGCCCGCTGTTCGGGCCGTACGAGCCCCTGGACGGTGGCGAAGACAGGCCCGTACCAGATGGCGTTGAGCGCGCCGGCGACGGCGAGCAGTGCGAGAGCCGGCATGGTTCCAGTGGCCAGCACCGCCGCGCCGAACACCAGGCCCCCGACGCCCGCGGCCGCCGCCGGAATCAGCACGTGGGCGCGCGGATCGCGACCGCCGACCAGGTCGGCGGCCCGGCCGCCGAACCAGGTCCCCAGCGCTCCGGAGAGCCCCAGCGCCACGCCCAGCAGCACGCCCGCCTCGCCTATGCTGAGCCCATGCACGCGTATGAAGAAGGATCCCATGAACGCCGTCTGGCCGTAGCTGACGAAGGCCATGAACGCACCGCCCAGACTGATCCACCAGAAGGTTCGAACGCGCGCCAGTTCGGCGAAGGCGGCCCGCAGAGACCCCTGGGGAGGTGCGGTCGGAGCCGCAGCCCGCGGCGGCGAGGGCAAGGTGAACCAGGTGAGCAGCGCCAGGGCGAGGCCCGGCAATCCGACCGCGATGAACGCCATGCGCCAACCCAGGGTCTGCGCCACCACCCCGCCCACGACCATGCCCACCAACTTTCCGAGCGGGATCCCCAATGAATAGACGCCCATCGCCGTGGCCCGCCGCTCCTTGGGCACCAGTTCGGAGATGAGGGAATGGGCGGCCGGCGAACAACCGGCCTCGCCTATTCCGACGCCGATCCGAGCGAGCAGCAGCTGTCCGAAGTTGCCGGCGAGGCCGCACAGCGCGGTCATGGCGCTCCAGATGGCCAGGCAGACGGCGATCAGGCGAGGCCGGCTCGTCTGGGGCTTGTCAGCGTAGCGGGCGAGCGGAATTCCCAGGAAAGTATAGAACACGGCGAAGGCCAAACCGGTCATGAGACCGAGCTGCCAGTCGGCGAGATCCAGCTCCTGCTTGATTGGTTCGGCCAGGATGTTGACGATCTGCCGGTCGAGATAATTCAGCAGGTAGACGACGAACAACAGCCCGACGGCATAGTTGACCGAGCGGTCCGATATCGTGGGCGCGCTGGGAATGGAGACCTGCTCAGCCATCACGCGACGTTCCGCGCCGCATCGGCCCAGAACGGGTCGCGCAGTCGCCGACGCAGTATCTTGCCGGCAGGGTTCCTCGGGATCTCGTCGATCCAGGTTATGGATTTTGGAACCTTGTAGCCGGCGATCTGCGTCCTGGCGTGAGCGATCACCTCGGCCTCGTTCAACTCCGCGGCCGGTTTGCGCACCACGAGCGCCTTGACGGCTTCGCCCCACTTCGCGTCCGGAACGCCGATCACGGCGACGTCGGCGACCGCGGGGTGGCTGAAGATCGCGTTCTCGACCTCGGCCGGATAGATGTTCTCCCCGCCCGAGACGATCATGTCCTTCACCCTGTCGCGGATGTAGAGGTAGCCGTCCTCGTCCAGGCAGCCGGCGTCGCCGGTTTTGAACCAGCCGTCGATGAGCACGGCTTGTGTCGCCGCCTCGTCGCGCCAGTAGCCCTTCATCATGGCCTTGGTGCGAACGCGGACCTCGCCGACCTCTCCCGTCGGCGTCGGCGTCCCATCAGCATTGATGACCGAGATCTCCACACCAGGACCGGCGCGTCCGCAGGACAGAAGCCGCCCGTGCGCCGCATCATGATCGTCCGGTTCCAGGAAAGTGAGCGGCCCGCTTGTCTCGGTAAGGCCGTACATTTGCACGAACTTGCGCCCGATCAGCTTTTGCGCTTCGTGCAGCACCTGTTCGGATATAGGCGAACCGCCATAGCTAATCACCTCCAGGCTGGAGAGGTCCCGTTCCGGAGTCCCGGCGACCTGGAGGCAACTCTGGATCATGGCGGGTGCGAGGGTGGCGCGCGTCACCCGGTGGGACTCGATCAAGTCCAGGACGTCGGCGGCATCAAACTGCGGCGGCGCGACCACCTTGGCTCCGGCCGCGAAGGTTCGCAGAACAGGATTGACGCCATTGACGTGGAAGAACGGCGCTGGCGTCAGCACCACGTCGTCCGGATCCAGACGCCCCCACGCGAAGCTCCGCACGATCGACAAGGCGGCGAAATAGCCCTCGTGGGTCAGTTGCACGCCCTTCGGGAGGCCGGTCGTTCCGCTGGTGTACATCTGCAAGGCGACGTCGGCGGCGAGCACCGGCGTCTGCGGGTCGCCGGCCTGCTGCGCATTGCGCCAGGCGACATAGGAGCCGGTCCCGCCGGGCGCATCCTCTACGAGGATCAGCCGCTCCGCGACGCCCTCGGCGAGGCCCTGAAACTCAGCGGCGCAGAACAGGAGCCGCGCGCCGGCGTGCTGGAGGATGTAGGCGATCTCCGGGGTCGCCAGACGCCAGTTCAACGGAAGCGCCACCGCCCCGACCTTGAGACATCCCAACATGATCTCCCAGAACTCGACGCTGTTCCGGGTCAGGATGGCGATGCGTTCCTGCGCCGCGCAGCCGGCCGCCAGCAAGCCGTTGGCGACCTGAGAGGAGGCCGCATCCAGGGCGGCGTAACTGGCGCTTTGGCGGCCGCTGACGATCGCCGTTCTGTTTGGCCAGGCCTCAGCGGACCGGCGGATGATGCCTGCCAATGTTTGCCCGGGCATCAGTTGGCCCAATAGACATGTTCGACGTCGTCGCCCACGTGGGGCGAATAGCCGTCGATATCGATCCGTGAGCGTCCAGTCGGCGTCCAGGTCGGCGCGACAAAGGCCTTTTCCTGGGCTGTATAGAGAGCCTGGAGCTCGCGCACCTTGTCGGGCATGTGTTCGGCGAGATTGTAACGTTCAGTGGGGTCGGTCTCCAGGTCGTGGAGCCACACCTTCTGCGGATAGCGCGCGGTCTGCAGCTTCCAGCGACCATGTCGGATCGCGCGGTAGTCCTCCTTGCGCCACACCAGGGTTCTCGCGTCCAGATCGTTGGCGGAGGCCCCGGTCAGAACCGGCAGTAGATTGCGGCCGTCATACTCTCGATCCGAAGGAAGCGGCGCGCCGGCTGCGGCGGCGACGGTGGGAACGATATCGAGGGCGCTGACCACTCCAGGGGTCGTCTGACCTGGCGTTAGTTTCGCCGGCCAGCGCATAAGGAAGGGCACGTTGAGCCCGCCCTCGAAGTAGGTGGTCTTCCAGCCGCGATAAGGGAGATTCTCAGACGGAATTTCGTGATAGATCGCGCCGCCGTTATCGCTGGTGAAGATCACAATCGTGTTCTCGGCCAAGCCGGTTCGGTCCAGTTCGGCTAGCACGCGGCCGACCGCCTCATCCATGGCCTCGATCATCGCGAAGTAGACGCGAGCCCGCTCGTCCTTGATGTGAGCCAGTCGGTCGTAGATCGCCTTCGGCGCCTGGAGCGGGTTGTGAGGCGCAGTAAAGGCCAAATAGACAAAGAACGGGTCGTCCTTGCTGCGAGCGATGAAGTCCACAGCAGCGTCCGCCAGCACGTCGGTCATATAACCTTCGAGCGGGCCGTTCTTGCCGTTCCGTTGGATGGTCGCGGTCCGGGTGGCCCAGAGATAGTTGTCGATGGCGCTCGAGGGCAGCCGCGCGGAGGCTGTGTTCGGGTCGTCTTGCGGCGCATAGAGCGATGAGCCCCCCAGCACGCCGACGAATTCATCAAACCCGCGCCGGGTCGGGGAGAGCTCAGGGGCGTAGCCCAGGTGCCACTTGCCGACCGCGGCCGTGCGATAGCCACGCGCCTTCAGCAGTTCTGCGAGCGTCGTCTCGGTGACTGGCAGCCCGTTCATTTCGGGCGGGGGCGGCGTAAGAGGCAGCACCACCGAGGGGTGCCTGTCCGCGCCATAGGTGCCGTCACGCACTTTTTGGAAGCCAGCCAGGTAGGGTAGGTATTCAAAGCCGTAGCGCTGCGGATACCGGCCCGTCATCAGCCCGGCACGGGACGGCGCACAGACGGCGTCTGCAGAATAGCCAGTGGCGAACCGCACGCCCCCACGCCCGATCGAGTCAATGTTCGGCGTCTTGACCAGCGGATTTCCGGCGATCGAAAGGTCGTAGTGTCCAAGATCATCGGCGACGATGACGATGACGTTGGGCGGACGCTCGGCTTTAGGCCCGGCGGCGTGGGCGGGCGCGGAGGCCTTCGATGTTGCGAGCACCAGGCCGATGACGGCGAAAGCGCAGAGCGCCCTGCCCAAAGCTCGCTTGGTCCAAATGGACTTGCCTTGGTCGATCATCCTTTCCTCCCCTTATTTTTGTCGCGCCTGGACCGCAGCGGTCTTGCGCATGCCGGTGCCTGCGCCGGCTTATGTTCGCCGATCCTGGTATCGGTCATCGACGGCTCTCAAGCGCCAGGACATCGAGGCATCCCGTCGTCTCAAGGAGATCTTGCAGACGCTCGCGCGCCTCCATCGGGAGGGCGGCGAACCTTTCGCGAAGAACCTCAAGACACCGGGCCTGATATTTGAACGAAGCTTGAGCGTAGTCCACGCCCATGAGCGTTACCGAGAAGCTGTCGCGGCCAGCGCTCAGCGCCGCGGCGTTGGCCGCCAGGAACGGGAGGTAGACCTCTCCGGCAAAGCCGAGCAGCTCGCCGACGGCGGGCGCGAAATTATCTTCGCGCCACTCGCCCTCGACCCCCGAAGCATCGTCGAGCTGCATCGTCCAGCGCATCGTGTAAGGCGCCCGGCTGCGCAGAAGATCGCTGGGCGTCGGATCCACGATTAACTGCGAGAACTGTCCGTACCATGCGAAGTCTGCAAGTGAGGGCCGCGAACCAAACAGATAGGGCTGGGATGGCGTAAGATCCTCGAAGATGGCGAGCAGGCGCTCGGCGGTTCCCTCGATCAAGGGCGCGTTGGCTTCAGTGCATCCGACGAGGGCCATCCGCCCGACCTGCCGGTCCTGGAAGACCTGGGCATAGTTTTCGATTGCGCCCACCCCCTCGCCCGCCAGCCGGTCAAAGGCGAGCCACCGGCTCATCTGCTGCTGGTCGCGCGGGCTGAACCAGCGATAGTGGAACATCAGCTTTGTGCCCCACTCGTCGGCCATGTCTTCCAGCAAGGCGGTGAGGAATGCTGCGGCTTGATCGGTCGGAAGGATGGACCGCTGGCCTCGGTGGCGCGCTTCGAGGTCGTAGGCCAAGGGGGTGGAGTCGTTGCGTCGGCTGCCGTCCGGATACTCAATGACCGGAATTACTGGAACCTTCATCGACGCCCGTTCGGCGTCGTTCTGCGCCCGCGACTGCACCCACACATGGGGAATGCGGCGGTAGCGGAAAATCGCGCGCATCTTCAGGGAATAGGGGGAGCCGAGGGCGCCCAAGATCCGGTATGGCGTCATGGTCGTCTCACAAAGGCCGATGTTGAGGCGCCCGCGGCACCAGGCGCCGCGGGCGTCCTTCGTCAAAAGGCGATCGTGGCCTCCACGCCCATCGTGCGCGGCGCGGCGTACCACCCGATGAAGCCCCGCGCGGCCGCCGTTCCCCCGCCGCTGATAAACGCGTTCAGCGGCTGAACCGTGGACTGTGAGTAATAGGACTCATCGGTCAGGTTGCGAACCCAGCCGGCGATCTGCCAGCGCCCGTCGCTGCTTTGCAGGCCGGCCCGGACATTCACCAAGGTCACCTCTTCCTGCCAAGCTCCCCGAGTCAGCGTCGCATGGAGCGCATAGTCGCTGGTGTAGGTCACCTCAGCCCGAACGAACGCCTCCCGGTCGTCCGCCAGCGGCTCTGTCCATTGGCCTGCAAGGTTCACTTTCCACTTGGGCGACTTTTCGGGCGTCATGCCGGTGAAGTCGCAGGTGCCGGGGAGCGCGCCGTCGGGCGTTCGCTCGCTGGGGCATTGACCACTCGGATGATCGGTGAACTCGGCGTCCATATAGGCAAGACCTCCGTCGAAGTTCAGCTTCGCAGTCGGCCGGGCCCTGAAGTCCACTTCGACGCCGCGCACCCGCCGCTCGCCGGCGTTGCCGACGATGAAGCCGGAACCCGTCACGGGGTTGAGCACTGACTCCTGGAAGTCCGTCAGAACCATGTTGAAGACGGTGGCGTTCAACATGAGTCGCCGGTCCAGGAGCGTGGTCTTGATCCCGGCTTCGTAGGTGATGGTCTCTTCGGGCTCGAACTCAAAAGGCGTGCCCGGGTCGACCCGTCGCGTGTTGAAGCCGCCCGCCTTGAAGCCCGTCGCGACCGTCGCGAAGGTCATGATGTCATCGGTCCAGCGATAGCGGGTGTTCGCCGACCAGGTGACCTTCGATTCGTCGCGGCTCACCCCGCCGATGTGATTTGGCGCCTGAAGTCGCCGCATCACGTCGCTCGCGCCAGCGTTCACATAGTGATCGATGAAGGCGTCCTTGCTGTCATAGCTGTAGCGCAAGCCCCCGGTGACGCTCCACTGATCCGTGAAGTTCAAGGTGCCCGTGCCGAAGGCAGCGTAGCTACGCGTATCCTGCGTAAAATAGCTGCCGGCCAAGTCCCCGGGGACCACGCGGCACGGCGGTTGGCCGCAGAATGACGCCGGGAATGTGCGGTTCGCGCCTTCCAGGAAGACGCTCGACTGGTCGAACTTCATATCCTGCGCGAACAGGAATACGCCGCCCAGATACTCGAAGAACCCTCCTGTCGGCGAGGTGATCCGCAGTTCCTCGCTGAGGCTCCGGATCAAGGTGTCCTGGCCATTTCGATAGACCCGCTGCGGCAGAGCGTCGGCCGAGACAACTGCACGGTTGTCCCAAATCTCCAGCGCGGAAATCGATGTGATCGTATGACCGGAGCTGAGTTGCCAATCGGCTTGTGCTGAAAACCCGTAGTTTTCACTCCAGTCATCGCCCGTGTCGTCGGCGTCCACGACTCGGTCTTTGTCATCGAAGTTCCTGAAAGGAAGCCCAAGGGCCACCTGCGCGGCCAGGAAGCCGGGCGTGGCGATGCCGTAGGGTCCGTTCACGTCCCGCTGTTCAGCGACGCAGCACTGAGCCTGCGTCAATGAATAGTGGGCTATCAGATTGAGTTCGAAATTGTCCGAGGGCTCAAATCGAACCCGCGCACGTGCCCCCCAGGTTTCATTGTCGTTCTGGTCATCCTGGGTGAACAGGTTGTACTCGTAACCGGATCGGTCGCGCGTCCAGAAGGACAGTCGCGCGGCGATGTTATCGGTGAGACCCCCGCCGACGTATCCGCTGACGTGCCGCAGATCGTAATTGCCGAAGCCGACTCGGATCTTCGCCTCGGGCTCGTACGAGGGCTCCCGCGTCGTGATATTGATCGCCCCGACGGGCGTATTGCGGCCGTAGAGGGTTCCCTGCGGTCCGCGCAAGACCTCCAGAGTCTCGATGTCGAGCAGTTCGCCCTGGGCCATCCCGCCAAGCGGCAGGTACACGCCGTCGACGAATACGCCGACGCTGGGTTCGATGCCCGGGTTGGTGCCGGAGGACCCGATGCCGCGGATCGCGATGTTCGTGTTCCGCTGATTGTTTGACGAGTCCATCATCACCGACGGGACGGTGGTTGCGAGATCCACCATGGTCACCGCGCCAGCAGCTTCCAAACTCGCGCCGCTAAAGGCGGTGACCGACAACGGCACGTCCTGGACATTTTCCGCCCGCTTCTGCGCGGTGACGGTGATCTCCTCCAACTGGACGGGCTGCGCCCAGGCGGGAGCGCCCAGCAGCGCGCCGAGGGCGCAGCCAGCCAGCAGGCGACGCCCCAGGCGCGAAGCGCCATGACGAACGGTTGAGTGACGACTCTGCATTGGATCCCCCCAAATGTTTGGTCCGTCGTTGCGAACCTTGTGCAAGCCAGCGTGGTACTAAGGCCTGAGAAGAATGTGAACCGTAATTACGGTTCTGGCAAGGGCGAATAGCCGTGCGGTCGTTTCGATTGGTTAAGGCGTTGGGCTCGGCAGGTCCTTCACGCCCAAGTGCTCGACGCAGAGCCGCGCGAGTTCGCGCGGGAAACACGGATCATCGTGGGTGAAGGGCCCGCCCCCATGGAGGACGACGCTGATAATCTGACCGTTCACCATGCGGGTGATGAACTGGGCCGACAGTACCAGGTCGGACTGAGGCGTCGCAGCCCCTCGTCTCAGCGCCAAATCCGCGATCCGGCCTGCCTGGTAGGCCTCTAGCTCACGCATCCTGGGCCAGACGTCGTGCCCTCTCAAACTCATCTCGTAGAGAGCGCGATAGTAGCCAGCGATCCCCGTGACCGACCTTATGGTGTTCGCCATCAACTGCTCGAACACCTCTGCAAAAGGACGCTGCAGGCACGCAGGGTCGTCAAAGAAGCGGCGGATATTTTCGTGAGCGCGCTCGTGCATGTACGCCTGAAGCGCGAAGAACAGCGCCTCCTTATCCTTGAATCGTCGGTAGAAACTGCCGACAGATGCGTCCGCCGCCAGGGCGATATCCGTGACGTGCGCCTCCCAGAAGCCTTTCTGGGCGAAGACCCGTTCTGCGGCGCGTAGCAGGCGATCGCGCTGAGCGCGGCTGCGATCCTGATGGGCAGGCAGCGCCCACGCCGGGGTAGGCTTGTCGATCATTGGCCGGTCATTGCCCTGCTATTGATCGGCCGGCGAAGCGAGCAGCAGCGCTTCGACGGCCGAGATTGGCCTGTTGAGAACGTGGCGCGCCAGCCGTGCCGCGCCAGGCTTACGTGGTGGCCTTTTCCGCCAAAGCCTTGTCGATGTCCGAGGCTTCGTGGCGCTCGCGCAGCCCCCCGCCTGCCCAGGTCCGATTGACCACTGATCCACGCTGCACGGCGGGACGCTCGGCGAGTTGATCGGCCCATCGCCGCACGTTGACGTATTCGTGGACCGACAGGAATTCGGCCGCCTGATAGAGATCGCCCCGCACCAACATGCCGTACCAGGACCACACCGCGATATCGGCGATCGTATATTCAGGTCCGGCCAGATATGGGCTTTGGGCCAGCCGGCGATCCAGAACGTCGAGTTGGCGCTTCACTTCCATGGCGAACCGATCGATGGCGTATTCGATCTTGAAGGGCGCGTAGGCGTAGAAGTGGCCAAAGCCTCCGCCGAGGAACGGTCCGCTCGCCATCTGCCAGAACAGCCATGACAGGCATTCGGCGCGATCGGCCCGATCGACAGGCAGGAAGCAGTCGAATTTCTCAGCCAGGTGCATGAGGATCGCGCCGGACTCAAAAACGCGGATGGGCGCCTCGCCGCTCCGATCCACAAGCGCAGGAATTTTCGAGTTTGGATTGATCTCGACAAAGCCGCTGCTGAACTGTTCGCCTTCGCGGATCCGAATGAGCCAGGCGTCGTACTCAGCTTCGGAATGCCCGAGGGCGAGCAACTCCTCCAGCATGACGGTCACCTTGATGCCGTTGGGCGTGCCCAGCGAATAGAGCTGCATCGGATGACGGCCGACGGGGAGCGACTTCTCATGCGTCGGCCCGGCCTGGGGCCGGTTGATGTTGGCGAACTGTCCCCCGTTCTCCTTGTTCCAGGCCCACACTTTCGGAGGCGTATAGGAATCTGATCCGCTCATGTTTCTTATCCAGTCCTTTCCACGTCCTCCGACCCGCGTCGGAAAAATCGGAATAAATATTCCGCTTCCGATTAGTTCCATGCATCTGCCCGGTCAAGGGCGAGGGTCGTGCTTGCCAGCGACCATTATAATGTGAATCATGATTCCGATTACGGTCCCATCGCCTGCTCACCGCGACCACACAAAGGAACGCAGATTGAAACTCTACGACACCCCTTCGGCCCCCAACCCGCGCCGGGTGCGGTGGTTCATGGCCGAGAAGTCGATCGCCGATATCGAGATCACAACGATCAACCTGATGAAGGGTGAGCATAGGGCGCCCGAGTACATCGCCAGGGCCGGGCTGCCCAACGTGCCTGCCCTGGAACTGGACGACGGGCTGGTCATCACCGAGTCGGTGGCCATCTGCCGCTATCTTGAGAGCGTCTATCCCCAACCCAACATGTTCGGCCGGACCCCGCGGGAGACCGCGGTGGTCGAGATGTGGCTGCGGCGCGGCGAGCTGCTCGTCTCCATGCCCATGATGCTGATGGTCCGGCACTCCCTGCCCGCCCTGGCCGCGCTGGAAACTCAGATCGTCGAAATCGCGGAGGCGAACCGTCAGAGCGGACTACGCGGCCTGAAGGTGCTCAACCGGCGCCTTGGGGAGAGCCAGTGGATTGCCGGCGATCGGTTGACGATCGCCGACATCGTCGCCTTCTGCGGCGTCGACTTCGCAGGCCTGGTCAAGTTCCAGCCGCCCGAGGAGCTTGAACATCTCGGGCGTTGGCTCGCCGCCATGCGGGCGCGACCGGCGGCTGATGCGGGACGTCTTCCGGCAAAATCGGACAGGTCGGCGGTGGCCGGGGGCTAGGGCCTTCGCGGCGGCAGGTCGCGCAGGTTCAAATGGTCCACATAGATCCGCGCCAGTTCCTGAACGAAGCGCGGATCATCGGCCTCATACGGTCCCGGACCATAAAGCACCACGCTGATGATCTGGCCGTTGACCATGCGGGTGACGAGTTGCGCCGACGACGCAATCTCCGACTGCGTCGCCTGAGCCCCGCGCAGCATGGCTAGCTCGGCCACGCGATGGCCCTGGTAGGCCTCGAGCTCGCGCATGCGCGGCCAGACTGGATGTCCGCGTAGACTCATTTCGTAAAGTGCCCGATAGTATCCGGATATTCCACGAACCGCGCGCAGCGTATTTTCCATGAGCCGTTCAAAAACGTCGATGAACGGTTTCTCGGCGCACGTCGGGTCGTCGAAGAACAGTTTGATGTTGTCGTACGCCCGCTGGTGCATGTACTCCTGGAGCGCGAAGAACAGAGCTTCCTTGTCCTTGAACCGGCGGTAGAAACTCCCGACCGAGCACCCGGACGCTTCGGCGATGTCCAGTACGTGAGACTGCCAAAAGCCCTTCTTCGCAAAGACCTGCAAGCCGGCCCGCAACAGACGGTCGCGCTGATCGCGGCTCCGGCTCTGGTGCGCGGGAAGCGCCCACCCCCCTGCCAGGTCGTCATTCATGTCGGCACATCTCCTGCAGTCGATCCCGTCACCTTCAGACGCCTTAGGGTACGAGATACGCCGCAATCCCGTCGCGCGTCCACGCCGGCGATAGCAACAGCGGCGCCTCACGCAACACGCCGGCGATCAGGCTATAGCCGCGCCCACTACACTCGAGCAGACGATCGATCACCTGGCCTAGCATTACAGTTGCGCTGACGAGTGGCCTCTGAATCCATGGGTGACCATGAATCGGAGGTCATGGGATGTTGGGCGCATCGATCGAGGCGACACTGGATCTGTGGGCGTCTTCCCTGCGGAATGTGAAGGCGCGGATGGCGCCGCTGTTCGGAGACGTTCGGGTGGCTTCGTCGGCGAACCATTTCCTGGACGGTCTGCTGGGCGAGGAGCGTCGCAAGACCGGTTGGATGCGGGCCGAAGCGGCAGGTGATCCTGGGCCTTGGCGGCAGCAGGCGGTTCTGGGCCGCAGTCGCTGGAACGCCGAGGCGCTGGTCGCCATTGTGCGCGACTATGTCCTGGAGAACCTGGCCGACCCGGATGCGGTGCTGGTGATCG
>JBEBYB010000070.1:0-13511 GCA_040391295.1 Phenylobacterium sp.
GCCCTTGTTTCAAGGCCAGATGCAGAGAGGCTCTGCCCTTGGCTGGCGTCGGCCTTGGCAGCGGAGGGCGCTCGACGAGAGAGCGCGTGACAATAGTCAATCGGCCCGGGGGCGGCGTTGCCTATGATGTGGCACCCGAGCTTGATCACAAGCGAGGCGCCTAAAAGGTTGTCGCCTCAGGGTGCCGATGAGCTTCGGCGATATGGAAGCGGAGTTCAGATCGAGTATGGCGCTGGTGGTGGAGGAGAAGCCCATTTGTCAAGTTGCGCTTGGCCAAATTCTCGTTGAATGCCGCGGTCCGGGACGGCCACGCTTCGTTTCGTCGCTCGACGAGGCGGCCAGTGAAGTCTCGGTCGCTAGGCCGAGCGTGACACTGATTGACCTCTTCACCATAAACTATGAGTTTGAAAAACTGAAACAATTCATCGAATATGCTAAGCCGGGCAAGGTAATCGTCATCGATGATCGCATGAATCCCGCCTTTGCGGATCTTGCGAAATCGGCAGGCGCAGCAGGCTATCTAACCAAGGACAGCGACCTTAAAAAGTTCAAGCGAGCGATCTCGGCCGCTGACGGCGCCTGCTTCGCAGTCAAGCCCCCGGAACCTCCGGACGATCAGGTTCAGCCTGTGTGCCGAAGTTTATCGGCACGACAGCTAGAGGTCCTTGGGCAACTGACTCTGGGGAAAACCAACCCGGAAATCGCAGAGACTTTGGGAATCTCTACTGGCACCGTGAAGATTCACGTCCACACCATCCTAAGATTGATCGGCGCCAGAAATCGAACCCATGCGGCGCTGATCGCCGCTCGGTCCAACCCAGCGCCAGGGCCAGCATCCGTTCCGCCCATCCCTGGAGAAGGTGACGCCTAGAGTTGGTCGAAGTTGTCCCTTACAAGATCCACACCGTGCTCACCGACAACGGCGCCCAGTTCGCCGACCTGCCCAAGAACCGGAACGGACTCACCGCCAACTCGAGGAACACCTCGCCGCCTTCCTGGACGGCTACAACTTCGCCAGACGCCTGAAGACCCTTCGCGGCCTCACACCCTACGAAGCCACCTGTACGGCATGGGCCAATGAGCCAGGCACAAAACGCCAACCTGTCCCTACCCACCGCCGGCGTCGAAAACGCGGCACCGGCGGAAACCCGGAGAAAGGCGGCTTGAACTAGATGGGCCGGCCGCTCCTAGTTGTCCTCAGCCACTCCAACCGTCAGCAGCGCTGCTCTGATTTCGCTCGCTGGGGCGGCCGAGCGATAATAGGCTAAGGCCTTACCGCCGGCTTGCTGGGCGCACCATCTCAGATCGAACGCGGGCAGCTCGCCTTTTCGTATCGCGTTGCGGCAAACTAGCTGGGCCGTCTTATGGACTTCCCGGCGCACTTCGGAATAGTCGAGGCCGACAACTCGTACGGTCATGGAAGTCTGCTTGGGACCGGCCACCCTGATAGGCGTCCCATCCTGCGCCTGGGCTGGGATCGCCACGGAAAGCAAGGCGACTGCGAGGCCAGTCGCAAGAATTATAGAGCGCCGCGCTGGAATCGAATCTCGAATTTTCAAGGACATGGTCTTCTCCTGTCTATATTTCCGAGATTAGGGCGGCATACCGGCGACCGCATTGCCGGTCGTCAAGTCAGGCCTTGATGATCCCGAGCCTCTACGAAGAGATCTTTAGTGCGCTCGACTGTGTTCGCTCCTTGATACAAGTCCCCTTGAAGCTTGGCGTCAGCCTTCCCGCGTCCAAGATCCTCCCTCGACGATCAGCAGCGCACCTCTTTCCCTGGGGCGGGGCGCCGGCTTGATGAATGTCAACGCGTCGGCCAGCCTTCTGGCGGACACTTGGCCGTACTGTTGGGAGACCTGTATGCCATTGAGAGCCGCCGACCTTAATCGGAGTCGATCTCTCCCCCTGTTCGCTGGGGCAGCCGACGAGACTTTCGCTGCCGCAACCGCAGGCGCCTTCCTGCAAAGGTTCCCGGCTGGCACCACCCTGCTAACCGAGGGTGATCAGGTCGACTTCCTTTACGTGCTGCTCGACGGGGTCGTGGAACTGAACGGAACCTGGAATGACAAGGAAACGACCTTGGCGGTGCTGCGGCCAGTTTCGACCTTCATCCTCGCGGCCGTAGTGCTCGACGCCGACGCGCTGATGAGCGCTCAGACCATCGAGCGGTCCGAAATCCTGATGCTGTCGGGCGAGGCCTTGCGCCGCGCCATGTCGCGGGATGCTCAGTTCGCCTTGGGGGTGGCTCAGGAGCTCTCTGGCTGCTACCGGGGGTTGGTCAGGGCCATCAAGAACCAGAAGCTCCGTGGCGGCGCGGAACGCCTGGCGAATTACCTGCTCACCCAGCAATCCCGGCAGGGTGGCCCAGAAACCTTAACCCTACCCCATGAAAAGCGGGTCCTGGCAGCTCTGCTCGGCATGACGCCGGAGAACCTCTCAAGGGCCTTCGCCAATCTGGCCGACTACGGTGTGGTCGTAAATGGCGCGTCGGTCAGCCTCACCCGACCGGCGGTCATCAGGCGGCTGGCCAAGCCCACCCCCCTTATCGATAATCATACGCCTGATGGAACAACCATCACCGGAAAGGCCGAACGCGAAGGCGGGCCGATGAAGAGTCTGCTGTCGCCCTTGGGTTAGCCGCTTTGCGGCGGCTATCCAGTTTCTGCGCTATGCTAGGCGAGCATACCGGTACGCCGGAATGAAGGCCGCTTATCGATTGACCAGCATACTCGCGACGGGGTTCGCCTAAGCCGGCATCCTCCTCCCCGGCGCACCGACCATTCCCTTCGTCTTGGTGACGACTTAGGCGTTTGCCCACCGCCCACCGCCCACCGCCCACCGCCCACCGCTTACCGCTTACCGCTTACCGCTTACCGCTTACCGCTTACCGGCCCTGGCGACCAAGCGAGAGGCGCATCAGCACCTCGACCCCTCCTCTGCACTGTCGCGAACGCCAGGCGGCGCCCCAATGCGCCAAGATCCCGGCGGTCCCCTCCGTGACGGCTAGCTTCGCCGCCCTTTACGGAAAGCTCGACAGGCCCCTCTTGCTCGCTGCACGCGGCATCGCGCTCCTAGTCGTCGCGCCGCATGTCTCAGTTGGTTGAACGCCTGATCTTCAAGCGCGAAGCGGGCGCTGGCAGGCGATAGACGGCTCGAGGCTAACCCGCTGGCGGTAGTTGTCCATGTGCGCCGATAAGGAATCCTGACCTTGGCCGAGCCTTCTGCGCGGCGGCCCAGGCACGGCCGATTTCCGTGGCGACACGCGACATGGCGTCCGGCGTCAAGAGAGGCGCCCCTGCCCGCTGCCGCATGCCCGCTATGATGAGGTCCAGGACGTCCGGTGCGGGTGAAGCAAGGTCATCTTCCGACGATCCACCAAGCATCGTGTTAAGCCGCGCTCGCCAGAGCCGTACCGCGCAGTCGGAGAGTTCAGCAAGGATCTCGTCGATTCGGACAGCCTGGTTGAGGGCCTGAACAAGCGGCGCATCGCCCTGGAGCGCTTCGAGATGACTGCAGATCATGAGAACGAATGCATGGGCGCCGCATGGGCCGTCGTCAGCGTCGCTCACATAGAGGCGCCGAAGCAGTCCCGACAAAACCTCTCTTGCAGCTTCGTCTCGATCAACAAAATAGACATGGAAAGCAGCTGAGGACATTCCGGCGGCCGCGGCGATATCGGCGACTCGAAGACCTGCATAGGTGTTCGCCCCCATCGCTCTCGCGGTTGCAGCTAACAGGCGCGCGCGCGTGATATCCCGCTTGCGCCTGGTCGCCGGGTTCTCGGCGGCCCAGATCAGCGCATCCTGATGCGATCGGGCTCTGGGGCGGCCTTCGCTAATGGGGATGATCGTCCTGGAGAGGTTCCGCATGCTCGCCAGCCTCCGGCCCTAGCCTAGCTTGACTGGATTGGGCGTCCGGACGGGCCTGTCCGGACGCCCCCTCGGCGATCTGCCGATGCTCCTTCCGCTTCAGACCGAGGAAGGCCGCGGCGAGGAACCAGGAGAGCTTAGGCTAGGCGAGCGGCAATCCCCTTGACACTCCCCGCCTGGGCTAAGGAATTTGGTCGGTCGGCCGCACAGACTCAGAGCGTGCTTGATTGACCTTCATCATGCGTATCCGATGACCCCGGACAGGCTCGCTTGTAACTTTACCGCAGCGGCGTCCAATCAGATCTGGCTCGCCGACCTGACTTATATCCCCACTGGCGAAGGCTGGCGGTACCTGGCCGCGATCCTCGACATGCACACCGGCAAGATCGTCAGCCGGTCCATGCGCCAGACCTTGCACACCGAGATCGCTCTGGAGGCGTTGAGCATGGCTGTCGAGCGCCAGCGGACGGCGCCGGGGCTGATTCATCATTCCGACCGCGGCATCCAGTACGTCGCCGAGGCCTGTCGCTCAGCCCTTGCCCGACAAGGGAGTAGGCCTTCCATGAGCTGTAAGGGCGACTGCTGGGACAACGCTCCGATGGAGAGCTTCTTTCACGCCCTCAAGACCGAGCGGGCCCACCATCGAGTCTACGCCACCTGCGACCAGGCCAGGCGAATACATCGAGGGCTTCCACAATCCCCGCCGCCTGCACTCGGCCCTGGGCTATATCAGTACAACCGACGCCGAACGTAGAGCCGCTTAACCCCGTCCACTAATTGGGGGGAAGATCATCTGGCCGCTCCAAGCTCTGGGGCAACAGGAGCCTAGCTTCATGTTTACGGCGGCCTCCAAGTCCGGGACTTGAGCGATGATGATCATTGGCTTTGGCGCAGACGGTTCCTATTGTTCCGCAGGAATACACGAGCTCAGGCGGATTGAAGACATCCTGCTAGCGTTTGGCGCCGAGCTTCCCGACTGCGCGAGGAATGCCAGCGACCTTCTGGAGAAGATGGTCCGCATCAACGCACGTTCTAAGGCCGCCAGGGCTGTCTGACATTAAGCCACGCCCTGGAAACCGACTTCGAAGATCAGCGGGCGACCTTTGGCCTCGCCCAGTCGCCGGACTTGCCGCCGGTCTTGGTCAGCAGCCGCACGTTCTCGATGGTCATGGCCTTATCGGCGGCTTTCAGCATGTCATAGACGGTGAGGCAGGCGACCGAGACGGCGGTCAGGGCCTCCATCTCGACGCCGGTCTGGCCGGCGGTGCGGACGCGGGCGGTGACCGCCAGGCCGCCGTCGCCGGGCTCGACCCGCACCTCGACCTTCGACAGGGCCAGCGGGTGGCACAGCGGGATCAGGTCGGAAGTCTTCTTGGCGGCCATGATGCCGGCGATCTCGGCGGTGGCGCGCACGTCGCCCTTCTTGGCGTCGCCGGAGAGGGCGAGCGCCAGGGTGGCGGCGTCCATGCGCACGAAGCCTTCGGCCAGCGCTTCGCGGGCGGTGACCGCCTTTTCTGAAACATCGACCATGTTGGCGCGGCCGGTTTCGTCGATGTGGGTCAGCTTGCTCACGGTTCCAGCACGCTCACTGCGCCGGTGATGCGCTCGGCCAGGACGTGACCGGAGGTGTCGCTTTCCTCGTCACGGGTGTCGGAGACGGTGAGGACGGCGATGCGGACCGGCGTGATGGCCAGGGCCTCGTTGAGGTGGCCGCCAGGGGCGAGGGCGTTCATGACTTGGTCTCCCAACGGGCGATATCGGCGTGGTCCTGGGCGCGCGGCTCGATCCAGCGCGCGCCGGCGGGGCCGGTCTCCTTCTTCCAGAAGGGGGCTCGGCTCTTCAAGTAGTCCATCAGGAAATCACAGGCCTCGAAGGCGGCGCGGCGATGGGAGGCGGCGGTGGCCACGAAGACGATGGCCTCGCCCGGCGTGATCTTTCCCACCCGGTGGACGATGTGGAAGTCGTGCAGTTCGAACCGCGTCAGGGCCTCATCGGCGATCTTGCCGATCGCCGCCTCGGTGAAGCCGGGATAGGCCTCAAGCTCCAGGGTCGTCGTGTCGCCCTGTTCGGCGCGGGCCAGGCCGGTGAAGGTCGCGATCGCGCCGGTTTCCGTGCGCTCCTGGCAGAAGTCGCTTAGCAGGGCGCCGGGGTCGAAGGCCTGGCCGGTGAGGACGATCATCCGCCGCTCATCGGCGGGAGGAAGGCGACCTCGGAGAGGCCTGAGAGCGCCGCGTCGCCGCGCACGATGGCCTGGTCCAGGGCGATCTGGACGCCGGGGGCGGCGAGCGCCTGGGCGAGCTCGGCGTCCTCGCCGGCCAGCAGGTCGCGCAGGGCCTTAAGCGAGGCGCTGTCGATGTCGCGTTCGCGCCAGCCGGCGATGTCGCTCAGGCGACCGAACAGGAGTACTCGGGCCACGGCCTCAGCCTCCGGTGGTCGATATGGGACCAAATGGTGGCCAAACCGCCTTCACGTCTCCAACGGAACCATAGTTGCTCATACTGATCATCGACCTCTTCCCATTGCTGCGTTCATACCTTCCGTCTGGCTTCAAGCCTTGCCAGATTTCAAGCCCTTGTGAATAAACCGAAGGAGGCCAGTGTCCGAGTTCGCCTTCGCCGAAGGTCGATCACTCACGACTTGGCTTTGATCCCTACCTTGTCTCCACCAAGGGCATGCCCGCCAACGAGGCCGCTCCCCAGGATCCGTTTTAGTAGCAGACGGTCGATCGGGTTGAACAAAGATAATCTCGAGGATCTGCGGCTCCATCAGATGAAAATATTCCACTCAATGAGGACGGCGGTGAAGGCGATCTTGCCGGGACGGTGATTGGCGTGGACGAAGTTTCATAGAAGGCCTTCATCACCGGGTTCCAGCGGGTAACGATGCGTCGGCAGTGTTTGGGGCGCTTGAAGAAGTTCTCGACGCGGTTGCGTTCCTACAGGTCGTAGGCGTGCGGCCGTTTTTGGTGTCGCCTAGGCGCCCTGCTCCTCTTGAAGGGGGCGACGGCTTGGCGCTCGGCGTGATGCTGAACGCCTATCGGTAGGCGCGCCTGGCCCTGGATTGGACGCAGGTTGTTTAAGGAAGAGCTGAGTTTGAGGCCGGCGGCGAGCGGGTTGACGACAGCGCTGGGTGTGATTGTGACCGCTCTGGGCTGATCCCAGCGGCTGGGCCTTGGATATCGTCGCAGAGTCACGTTATATAGTTTGACTTCATAACGTGACGGAACATCGCCTTGAGACACATCGTCTTGCTTGCCCTGCGGGCCTCCACCGCCAGCGGCGGCCCCCCTGCGCCGACCTTCGCATGAGGCTTTGAGCATGAGCGCCGACGGATTGGACGCAGCCCTGTTCCTGCGGCGCGGCGCGAGCCGGGTGGGGGCCGAGCGGATCGCCCTGTTGCAGGCGGTGGCGCAGCTCGGCTCGATCAGCGCCGCGGCCAAGCAGGTGGGCCTTAGCTACAAGGGCGCCTGGGACGGCGTGCAGGCGCTGAACAACCTGTTCGACGGCCCGCTGGTCGCCGCCCAACCCGGCGGTCGGCAGGGCGGGGCGGCCAGCGTCACCCCGCGCGGCCATGCGGTGATCGCCGCCTTCCACAAGGTGCAGGCCGAGCTGGGCGAAACCCTGGCGCGGCTGGAGGTCAGGCTCGCCGGTGACGGCGAACTCGGCGGATTGTTCTGGAGCCTCGGTATGAAAACCAGCGCGCGTAACGCCCTGCGGGGCGTGGTCAGTCGGGTTACCGAGGGGGCGGTCAATTCCGAGGTCGCGCTCAAGGTGGCCGAGGGCGTCGAGATCATCTCGATCATCACCCGCCAGAGCGTGGCGGACCTGGGCTTGGCGCCTGGCAAGCCGGCGATCGCCCTGATCAAGTCGAGCTTCATCGTGTTGGCCAAGGGCGAGGGGCTGATGACCTCGGCCCGCAACCAACTGCGTGGCGAGGTCAGCCGTCGCGACGACGGCGCGGTCAGCAGCGAGATCACCCTGTCGTTGGCCGACGGCAAGACCCTGACCGCCACCATCACCCGCGAGAGCGCGCAGGCCCTGGGGCTGGCGGTCGGCGAGGTGGCCACCGCGCTGATCAAGGCACCCCACGTCATCCTGGCTGTCGAATAGGGCCTGTCCATGCGAACCCATGTCTTCGTCACCACGGCCCTGGCGGCGGCGGCGCTGGCCTTTCCGGCCCTGGCGCAGAGCGTCACGCTGAAGGGGCCGGAGGGTCAGGTCGGGGTTCTGTCGGCCGCCGATTTCGCAGCTCTGCCGCATGTGAAGATGACTGTCGTCCAGCACGGAAAGACCTCGACTTTCGAGGGCGTGCCGCTGGGTGACGTCGTTGCTCGGGTCGGGGTCGCCAGCGGCAAGGCGATTCATGGCCCAGAGTTGACGACCGTGATCCGCGTCACCGCCAAGGACGGCTATCAGGTGGTGCTGGGCCTGGCCGAGACCGATCCCGGCACTCGCAAGGGGCGCATCATCCTGGCCGATCGCGCGGACGGCGCGGCGCTCCAGGATGACGGCCCGTTCCGCCTCGTCGTCGAGGACGACCTGCGCCCGGCGCGTTCGGCCCGGATGGTCGAGCGCATCGAGGTCATCTGCCTGGCTGACACCAAACCCGCCGCCGCTCATCACTGAGGGATAGACCGATGAAACTGCTTCGTTGGATCGCCGCCGTCTTCGCCGCCTCGCTGATGGCGGGCTCCGCCCAAGCCGCGCCGGTGACGGTGTTCGCCGCCGCCTCGCTGAAGAACGCCCTGGACGAGGTAGGCGCGCAGTACGCCAAGAGCGGCGGCGACGCGCGGTTCTCGTATGCGGCGTCATCGGCCATCGCGCGCCAGATCGAGCAGGGCGCGCCGGCCGACATCTTCGTCTCGGCCGACAGCGACTGGATGAACTATCTGGTCGACCGCAAGCTGATCGTCGCCTCCAGCCGCAAGGACCTGCTGTCCAACAACCTGGCCCTGATCGCGCCGGCCGACTCCAAGGTCGTGTTGAGGATCGGGAAGGGGATGCCGCTGGCCCGCGCGCTTGGCGACGGGCGGTTGGCGCTGGCCGGTCCCGACGTGCCGGCCGGCAAGTACGCCAAGGCCTCGCTCGGCGCGCTGGGCGTCTGGGACAGCGTCTCGGGCCGGCTGGCCCAGGCGGAGAATGTGCGCATGGCGCTGCAATATGTGGCGCGCGGCGAGAGCCCGCTGGGGATCGTCTACGACACCGACGCCAAGGTGGAGCCGAAGGTGCGGATCGTCGGACTGTTCCCGGCCGGAACGCACCCCAAGATCGTCTATCCGGTCGCCCTGGTCGCCGCGTCGAAGAACCCCGACGCCGCCAGGTTCCTGGCCTATCTGAGCAGCCCGCAGGCCAACGCGGTCTTCCGCAAGTATGGCTTCACGGTCCTGTCGCACCGCTAGTTGTTGGCGGGGGAAGGTCGGTGCTTTGCGACGAAGCGGCCGCTGGCTAGAATGTCGAGATGTCTGAGACATCTCTCAACCCTGCCTAGAGGACGTCGGCGTACACGGTATGATCACCGTGGTCAGGCGACCGGCGACACCGCCCTTCGCCTTCGCGCGCCTATCGCGAGCGCCGCAAGACTTGCCGCCAACAGATCATCCGGCGGGAACCGAGCATTTCGGGGCGTCGGCTTGTGAACAGGGACGCTGGATGGTTTCCCGTCCAAGCCGGGGGAGATTCACGGGGACCTGGAGCCGGCCGAGCAACGGCGCGGGTTTGGGAGTACCTCGCGCGGCGCCTTCAGCCAGCTCATGCCCGACGAGAAGGGGCCAAGCGCCGGCGCCGCCCTTAAGGCTGCGACAGCCTCCAGCTTGAGCGAGGGGTTTGTTCACCCAGTAGGCGCGCTTCCGCGCCAGGCGCGGAGTCTTTCGCCATGCCGCGCAAACTCCAATCGTGCAATTGCGCGTTGGTGCACTTCATCTGGACCGTCAGCGATCCGTAGCGCGCGCATGCTGGCATAGGCTCGCGCGAGGCCGAAATCGTCGGACATCCCCGCCCCGCCGTGGGCCTGCATCGCATCGTCTAAAACTTTGAGGGCGGTGCGCGGCGCGGCCACTTTGATCAAGGCGATCTCCAACTGAGCCACCTTTACGCCGTGTCGATCGATCATGTCGGCCGCCTTGAGGCACAACAGGCGCGTCATCTCAATGTCGATCCGCGCGTCAGCGATCCGTTGTTCCCAGACCGACTGATCCGCCAGTCGTTTGCCGAAAGCGACCCGCGCCAGCAGCCGGTCCGCCATTTTCTCAATCGCTGTCTCGGCTACCCCGAGTGTTCGCATACAATGATGGATCCTGCCCGGGCCAAGGCGGCCCTGAGCGATTTCAAAACCGCGCCCTTCGCCTAGGATGAGGTTTTCCGCTGGCACGCGAACATTGCGTAAAACAACCTCGGCGTGGCCGTGAGGGGCGTCGTCATATCCGAAGACTGGAAGCATCCGTTCGATATGGACGCCAGGGGTGGCCAACGGCACGAGGATTTGGGATTGCTGGGTGTGACGGGTGGCTTTGGGATCGGTCTTGCCCATTACGATCGCGATCTTGCAGCGGGGATCGCCAACTCCAGAAGACCACCATTTTCGACCGTTGATCACGTAGCTGTCACCGTCGCGAACGATGCTTGTTTGGATATTTGTCGCATCCGACGAAGCCACATCGGGTTCCGTCATTAGGAAAGCCGAGCGTATTTGGCCCTGCATGAGCGGAGCAAGCCACACCGCCTTCTGCGCAGCGGTCCCGTAGCGGTGCAGGACTTCCATATTGCCGGTATCTGGCGCGGAGCAATTGAAAGCCTCGGAGGCAAAGCCGATCCGACCCATCTCCTCGGCGCACAGCGCATACTCTAAATTGCTCAGGCCGGCGCCGCGGAAGTCTCCATCATCGTGCTCTGATGGTGGGAGGAAGAGGTTCCATAGCCCGCTTGCATAAGCTCGCGCCTTCAGTTCCTCGACAACGGGGATAACCTGCCAGCGCTCAGCACCAATCTTCTTAGTCTGAGCCTCATAGGTCGGCACAGCAGGTAAGACATACTCGGCCATGAAATTGCGAACGCGGTCGCGCCAGTACGTCTGCCTTTCGGTCAACGAAAAATCCATGATAACGAACCTCTCTGGCCGCTAGCTGCAGCCGGCCTATGGCTATCGAAAGCGCGGGGGAACGGCGTTTTGGGGGGGCGGCGCCTGGCTCACTGCGCGTCGGAACGGCATTGGACTCAGCTTGGCGACCTCAGGATCGGGATCAATCAAACCCGGCCGATCAATCGGGGGGCGACGGGCGAACTCACGTAGGATCAATGACACGTTCAGCATCATGGGGCCTCCTCTTGTGAAGAGGTTAGGCCAAGCGCGTTCAGGTCCTGTTGAGGATCGTCAATTGTTCGCCTGATCTTCGGCAGGCCAAGAGCCGGCTGCGTGCCAGTGTCCTACCGTACCGGCCGTATCGAGAGCACCTTGTCGGCTAGCAGGTGGCAGACCAAAGTACGCCCGCGACCAGTCGTCGCCCAGGATGTGCGCGTGGCGAGCTGGCGCGTCCATTCATGATCGGTATTGCGACGCGAGTATCAAGCCGCGCCTTGGCGAAAATCAATCCATCTGGCGGTCACTGGGCGGAGACTACTCCGAAATGGAGTAAGTTTAATGACCTCAGAGACGACGAGCGCCGCGCAAACTGCGTCACCGCAGGCTCCGATTTATCCGTTTGACGCCAGAGGCGTCGCCAAGCGGTTTCGGCACGCAGCTATCTTTGGCGCGTTGGAAGCCCTGGTGCCGGGCGAGACAATGCGCTTCATCAATGATCACGATCCGCTTCCGCTTCTGCACCAAGTGGCACAGCATTTCGGGGATACGGTTTCGGCAACCTATCGCCAAAGAACGTCCGCAGATGTCATCATCGACTTCGTCAAGCTTGGCTGAATGCTCGCATTGCGCCGAGCAAGAAGTACGCCTCGGGACCGGCCATCCCTAGCACCATAATTTCTGAATCTATGGGTGACCATGCTTCGGAGGTCGTGGGTTGTCGAGCGCCTCGATCGAGACCGGTTGGAGGCGCTGAAGCGGCGGGGTGACCTTGGCCATCGCGGCAGCAGGCGGTTCTGGGCCGTAGGCGTGGGACACCGAGGCGCCGGCCCCACGCCATGCTGCTCAGCGTCGACGAGAAGTCGCAGATTCAGGCGCTCGACCGCACCCAACCGGGTCTGCCGCTAACGAAGGGGCGGGCCAGGGCCATGACTCACGACTATAAGCGCCGGGGTGCGACCTCCCGGTACGCCGCCTTCGACGTGCTCGAAGGCAAGATCGTCCGCCGCTGCATGCAGCGCCACCGTGGTCAGGAGCTCATCGGCCTCCTCAGCGCGGTTGAACGCGAGGTTCTGGCCGAAAAAGTCGTCCACGTCATCTTCGACAACTACGCCACCCACAATCTCCCCCAAGGTGATCGGGTGGCTCCGGCGTCATCCGGACGTTCCACTTCACGCCGACCAGGGCTGCCGTCCTCACCAAGTGTCGCCTCAGCCTCAGTGTTCTCATGGGCATCATCGACCTCCAGGCCGGTATCAACCGCCTCGTCGTCGATCACAAATAGCACCCAAAGCCCGTCGTTCGGACCGCAGATTTAGTCAAGATGATCACCGCCGCGGCACGGGGCGCAAAGTGTTCGATGCAATCTACTGGCTTTATTTGGGCGACCGCTTGACCAACGTTAAACGTGTCGGCGGCGTCATCTTCTACTGTTCCTAAAGCCGGTCCGCAGGGCTGGGGATGGAGGAACCCGATGTTACGAACTCAGGACGTGAAGGGATCACCCACCGAGGTTCAGCTGTTTGGTGAGGATGATCTCGCTAAGCAGTTGTCGGGCCATGACAGCGAGATGCTCTGTGAGATCTTCAATACTTCGATGACTGGGGCCGGAAACTGGGGCGGAGAGTCGGCGAACAGCAATATCAGCTCGAAGTTCGAGGTGATTGGAGTCCTCCAGTTCGACAATCTCAAACACGATGGCCAGATCGACTTGGCCACCCTTAAGGTGCCTCTGATGCACGGGGGGGAGGTGGTGATGGCATAGTTGCAGATACTGCTACCTCCAACCGACTTCCACTGACTGACCCCGCGCCATTGCCGGCGCGGGGTCGTTTTTGGTTTGAGAAGGGCGCCACGTCAGCGCCCATCGACCTGCGCCCTATCGCAATCGTCAGCCTGTCATGCTCATGTCGACCGGTGCGCCATCCTAGTCGATGAAGCGACGACGCTCAGGCCCATCCGCCGCTGAGGGTGGCGAAGGTGGTCTCCACGGCGGCGCGGTGACGCGTAATCAACTGGTTTTAGTGCGCTAGGCGCGGCGGCAGCTTGGGATGATGCCTGTTGGGCCGGCGGGCCAGCCAGGGCTTGATCGCGTGGGCCTTGAGCACGGCTTGATGGGCGTGGGCGTAGTCGGCGGGTTCGGCAAACAGCTGCTCCAACTGGCCTCGTTCGATCAGCAGATTGCGGAACCGACAGATGGCGCTGTGGTCGGAAGCAGCGTCCTCGAAGTGAGGCCCACGAACTGATAAAATGACAGTCGGTCGCACTTCCCACACCTCGGCGTCGGGCAGGTCCTAGAGCGCCTGCAAGAGCGGCATCTTGAATATCAACAGCGGCCGATAGCCTGGC
>JBEBYB010000071.1:0-13337 GCA_040391295.1 Phenylobacterium sp.
CCTGCCGATCCACGAGCCGACCGGCTCGATGGTCGTCGACATCGGCGGCGGCACCACCGAGGTGGCCGTGCTGTCGCTGTCGGGCATCGTCTATTCGCGTTCGGTCCGCGTCGGCGGCGACAAGATGGACGAGGCGATCATCAGCTACATGCGCCGCAATCATAATCTGCTGATCGGCGAAACCACCGCCGAGCGCATCAAGAAGGAAATCGGCACCGCGCGCGCGCCGGCCGACGGCGAGGGCCTGTCGATCGAGGTCAAGGGCCGCGACCTGATGCAAGGCGTGCCGCGCGAAGTGCGGATCAGCGAGAAGCAGGCCTCCGACGCCCTGGCCGAACCGGTCGGCCAGATCGTCGACGCGGTGAAGATGGCTCTGGAAGCTACGCCGCCGGAACTGGCCTCCGACATCGCCGACAAGGGCATCATGCTGACCGGCGGCGGGGCGCTGCTGCGCGGCCTGGACGCCGAGATCCGTGACCACACCGGCCTGCCGGTGACCGTCGCCGACGACCCGCTGTCGTGCGTCGCCCTGGGCTGCGGCAAGGTGCTTGAACATCCGAAGTGGATGAAGGGCGTTCTAGAGTCCACCCTGGCGTAGAATTCGCGAGTCGCGGTTTGGGGGAGGTGCTCCCTAGTCACGCCTTGAAAGCGAGCAGGTTCAGGTGGCTCTTCGTGAGAATCCGTTCGGCGAGCTAAGGGTCCCGCTGGCATGGACGGCCGGGGTCGCTCTTATCGTGGCCATCGTCGTGGCCGTCGGCCTGCTGATGTCCGATCGGCGGGAAACCTTCAGATCAGAAGCCTATGGCGTGACCCGCCAGGTGGGCGACGCCGTGGCGGCCCCCGTCACCGGCTTCCTGGTGACGCCGGGCCGATGGATCGGCGACGGGGTCGACACCGTGCGCGAATACTTCTTCGCGGTTTCGGAGAACCGGCGGCTCAAGGCCGAGCTGGCCGAGGCGGCGGAATGGAAGAACGCGGCGCTGACGCTGCGCGACACCAATAATCGCTACAAGGCCCTGCTGGGCCTCAAGACCGATCCCCCGATCCCAATGGTGGCGGCGCGAACCGTGAGCGAGGCCCGAGGCCCGTTCTCCAACACCCGCCTGGCCAACGCCGGCCGGGAAAAGGGCGTGATCTCCGGCAATCCGGTGATGAGCGAGAACGGCCTGGTCGGGCGGGTCATCGGGGTGACCGAGGGCGCGAGCCGGATCCTGCTGTTGACCGACATCGCCGCGCGCACGCCGGTGATGATCGAGCGCACCAATGCGCGGGCCATACTGACCGGCGACGGCGGACCCAATCCCCGGCTCGAATATCTGCGCGGGCAGGACCCGGTGAAGCAGGGCGACCGACTGGTGACCTCCGGCGACGGCGGCGTGCTGCCGCGCGGGCTGCCGGTCGGCCTGGCGGTCAAGGGCCTGGACGGCCGCTGGCGCGCGGTCCTGGCCTCCGACGCCGCGCCGGTCGATTTCGTGCGAATTCTGCTGTTCCAGGACTTCTCGCAACTGACCGCCGCCGCGGCGGCCGAACTGAACAAGATGCCGGTGCCGCCGCCGGCCAGCCCGTTGCCCGCGGTCGGAGTGACGGCGAACGCTGCGACGTCGGCGGCCAGCGCTGCGGCGCCGAAGCCGGCGACGACGCCGACCAGCGCGACGCCGGCGCCATCGACCGGACAGGCGCCTGCGGCCAAGACCGCTCCGCCGCGCACGCCGGCCTCGGAGGCCGCGACGTCGAGCCGGCCCGCGACGCCGGCGCCGTCGACCGCCCGGGCGCCCGCGGCCAAGACCGCTCCGCCACGCGCGCCGGCCCCGAAGGCCGCGACGCCGCCGTCGCCGGCGACCGAGGTTCCGTTCTAAGATGGGCGGCGCTCGCCCCTTGGCTCCTTGGCGCTGGCTCGGACTTCCGCTTGTTCAGTGCATGGCGCTGACCGTGCTGTTCTCGCTGCCGTTCCGCGTCTTCGGTCTCAGCATGCCCGAACCGATCTTTCCGATGGTTCCAGCCTTCGCCTGGGCGGTGATCCGCCCCTCCATGCTGGCGCCGCTGGGGGTGCTGGTCATGGGGCTGTTCCTGGATATCTTCTGGGGCGCGCCGCTCGGCCTGTGGGCCTTGTCGCTGCTGATCACCTATGGGGCGGCGCTGGTCGGCCGCAGCATGATGGCGGGTCAGAGCTGGCCGGTGATGTGGGCCTGGTTCGCGGTGAACAGCGGCCTGGCCATGAGCGCGGCCTATCTGTTCACGATGCTGGATTCCCATGCGAGCCCGAGCCTGATGGCCGTAGGGTGGCAGTTTCTGGCGACGATTATCCTGTTTCCCTTCGCTCATCTGCTCATCGACCGGTTCGAGGATGCAGATGTCCGTTTCCGTTAGGTCTTAGGCGATGGCCGAGCCGTCGATCTTCTTCTCCGAAGTCAATGAGCGGCAAGGTGTGTTCCACCGCCGCATGTTCCTCATGGGCGGTCTGGCCGGCCTTGGCCTGGCGGCGCTGGGCGGCCGGCTGGCGCATCTGCAGATCGTCGAGACCCAGCGCTACGAGAAGCTCTCGGCCTCCAACCAGTTCAACTTCCGCATGGTGCCGCCGCCGCGCGGCGTGATTGTCGACCGGCACGGGGCGGTGCTGGCCTCGAACCGGCCGAACTTCCGCCTGCTGCTGTCGCGGGAGGATAATTCCGACCCGCCAGGCACGCTGAAAGTCCTGGCCAACTTCGTGCCGCTGGACGAGGCGCGCCAGACCCGGCTGGTCAAGGATATCGAGCGCACGCCCAAACGGGTGCCGGTGGCGGTCATGGAAGACATGACCTGGGAGCAGTTCTCGGCGATCAACATCCGCGCGCCGGAGTTGCCCGGCGTCACCGCCGACATGGGCGAGGTGCGGGTGTATCCGTATGGCGGCGCCTTCGCCCATGTGATCGGTTACGTGGCCAAGGTGAACCGTGAGGACCTGACCCCGACCGGCCCGAACTCGGACTCGATCCTGCTGCATCCCGGCTTCCGGATCGGACGCCAGGGGGTTGAGAAGGCCTTCGACCTGCCGCTGCGCGGCAAGCCCGGCGCACGCAAGGTCGAGGTCGACGCCAACGGCCGCGAGGTTCGGCAGGACGAGGCCGGGGACATCCCGGCGACGCCCGGCAAGACCATTCAGCTGACCCTCGACGTCGATATCCAGAACCGCGCGCTGGAGGTCATGGGCGACGAGAGCGGCGCGATCGTGATGATGGATTGCCGAACCGGCGACCTGCTCTGCATGGCCTCGGCGCCCAGCTTCGACGCCAACCAGTTTGTGCGCGGCCTGTCGTCGGCTGAGTACAAGGCGCTGGCCAATTATGAGCGCCGGCCCTTGCTCGACAAGGCGATGACCGGGACCTATCCGCCCGGCTCGACCTTCAAGCCGACCGTGGCCCTGGCGGCCTTGTCGGCCGGTATCGACCCGTCGGTGCGGGTGCACTGCTCGGGCGGCTGGTACTATGGCGGGCGCACCTGGCGGTGCTGGAAGCATGGCGGGCACGGTCCGCAGAACATGCACGACGCCATCAAGAACTCCTGCGACATTTATTTCTATCAGACCGCCCTGCGCATGGGACCCGACCCGATCGCCAAGGCCGCCCACGCCATGGGCTTCGGCCAGATCTTCGACATCGGCATTCCCGGCCAGAAGAAGGGCGTGGTCGGGTCGCGCGAATGGAAGCGCAAGGCCGTCAAGCGCGAGCCCGTCTGGCAGCCCGGCGACTCCGTCAGCTACGGGATCGGCCAGGGCTATGTGACGGTGAACGCCTTGCAACTGGCGGTGATGACCGCGAGGCTGGCCAATGCAAAAGTCGCGCTCAACCCGCGGCTGGTCAAATCGGTCGGGGGCGTGGAGATGCCGGCTGGCGACGCCGCCCCGAACCTGCCGTTCGCGCCCGAGCACATCGCCTATGTCCGCGGGGGCATGGTGGCGGTGGCCAACGACACCAGCGGTACGGCCTATCGACAGAGCCAGCTCGGCCTCGGCGACATCCAGATGGCGGGCAAGACCGGCACCGCGCAGGTCCGCAGCTTCGACAAGGTGGCTTCGCGCAGCAGCGCCGGGGTGACCTGGCGGCTGAAGGACCACAACCTGTTCGTGGCCTTCGCGCCGGTGGATGATCCGCGCTACGCCGTCGCGGTCATCATCGAACACGGGGGCCTGGGCGGAGCGACCGCCGGCGCGCCGCGTGCGCGCGAGGTCATGCGGGTGGCCCTGCTGAAGGACCCCGAGATGCGGGCCCGGATCGAAAAGCCGTTGCCGATGTCGGTCGTGCCTGACGATATCGAGACCGAAGGGGCCGCGCCGGAAGCGCCGAGCGTGACCCCGCCGCCGCCCATGCTGCCGCCCGGAGGCCCGACATGACTGTCAGCGCCCTGACCCGACCTGGCGAACGCGATCGTCTGGTCGTCAAGATCGCCGAGATCGACTGGCTGTTCGCCCTGACTCTTTGCCTGATCGCCGGGGCCGGGGCCCTGATGATGTTCTCCATCGCCGGGTCGTCCTGGGACCCATGGGCCGCCAAGCACCTGACCCGCTTTGGCCTGTGCTTCGCCCTGATGATCGGGCTGGCGATGGTCGATCTGAGGGTGTGGTCGGCGCTGGCCTATCCGATCTACGGCGTTGGCCTGCTGTTGCTGGTGGCCGTCGAGGTCGCGGGCGACGTGCGGATGGGCGCTCAGAGATGGCTGGAGTTGGGGCCGTTCAGCTTCCAGCCGTCGGAGATCATGAAGCTGGGCATCGTGCTGGCCCTGGCGCGGTTCTATCACGGCCTGTCGGCTGACAACGCCAGGCTCTCCTGGTGGCTGCTGATCCCCGCGGTCATGATCGCCGCTCCGACGGTGCTGGTCATGCACCAACCTGACCTGGGCACCGCCATGCTGATCGCCATGACCGGCTTGGCCATCGTGGTGTTGGCGGGGTTGTCCTGGCGGATCATCGCGGCGGGCGTCATCGCCTTCGTCGTCGCCGTGCCGCCGCTGGTGATGTTCGTGCTGCACGATTATCAGCGCAAACGGGTGCTGACCTTCCTGGATCCCGAGAGCGATCCGTCGGGGTCGGGCTATCACATCCTGCAGTCCAAGATCGCCCTGGGTTCGGGCGGCTTCTTCGGCAAGGGCTATGGGTTGGGCTCGCAGAGCCAGCTCAACTTCCTGCCCGAGAAGCAGACCGACTTCATCTTCGCCACTCTGGCCGAGGAGTTCGGTTTCCTGGGGTGCCTGACGATCTTGGTGCTCTATGCCTTGGTGATCTTCATGGCGCTGCGCACCGCGGCGCTCTCCCACTCCCACTTCGGCCGATTGGCCGCGGCCGGGACCACGGCCACCTTCGCGCTCTATGTGCTGATCAACGGGGCCATGGTGATGGGGCTGGCGCCGGTCGTGGGCGTGCCGATGCCGATGCTGTCCTACGGCGGCACCGTGATGCTGACCGTGATGATCGGCTTTGGCCTGGTCCAGGCCGTCCGCGTCCACCGCTACTCGGAAGTCACCAGCGGCAAGGGCGCGCTGATGTAGGGGAGGGACGCCGCCCCCATCTATGCTCGTCATGGCCGGCCTTGTGCCGGCCATCCACAAACGCCGTGTTCGGGGCTCGATGGCTCGTGTTTATGGATCACCGGGACAAGAGCCCGGTGATGACGATCAAAGTTGAGTGTGGTCCGGCCCCTACAGCTTCAAAGCCGCCTCGGTCGCCCGCACAAGGCCATCGACTATGCCCGGTTCAGTCGAGGCGTGGCCGGCGTCCCAGACGATGTCGAAGTTGACCTCGGGCCAGGCGTTCTTCAACGACCAGGCGGCGTCCATCGGGGTGACCACGTCGAAGCGGCCCTGGACGACCCAGCCGGGGATGCCGCGGATCTTGTCGATATTGTTCAGGATCCAGCCGTCTTCGGTGAAGAAGCCGCCATTGGCGAAGAAGTGGCATTCGATCCGGGCGAAGGCGATGGCGAAGTCGACCTCGTTGAACTTCGAGGGGCGGGCTTCCGGGCCACGGATCGAGATGGTGTCGCCTTCCCATTGGCTCCAGGCCTGAGCGGCCTCGGCCTGGATCCGCCGGTCGGGGTGGGTCAGGCGCTTGTGATAGGCGCTCATCATGTCGCCGCGTTCGGCCATCGGGATCGGGGCGCAGAACCGCTGCCAGGCGTCGGGGAACAGCATCGAGGCGCCGTCCTGATAGAACCAGCGCAGCTCGCGCTGGGTCAGCAGGAAGATGCCCCGCAGCACCAGGGCCTCGACCCGCTCGGGGTGTTTGATGGCGTAGGCCAGGGCCAGGGTCGATCCCCAGGAGCCGCCGAACACCGTCCATTTCTCGACGCCGAGGTGGACGCGCAGACGCTCGATGTCCTCGATCAGCGACCAGGTGGTGTTGTCGTCCAGGCTGGCGTTGGGGCGCGACTTGCCGCAGCCGCGCTGGTCGAACAGCGCCATGCGCCACTTCGCCGGATTGAAGAACCGCCGCATGGTCGGGTTGACCGCCCCGCCGGGGCCGCCGTGCAGGATGACGCACGGCTTGCCGCCCGGATTGCCGCATTCTTCATAGAAAATCTCGTGCGGGCCGCCGGTGGGCAGCCAGCCATAGGCATATGGCTCGTTATCGGCGAACAGCCCCCTCCGATTGCCGGACGACGAGACGGTGAGGGGGGGGGTGTTACGTTCCATCCCGCCCAGTCTACGTCGGGAAGCGTCGATCCATCCAGTCCAGGATGAGGCGATTGACCTCTTGCGGCTTCTCCTGCTGCGTCCAGTGGCCGGATTCCTTGACCAGCGCCTTCTCCAGGTCGGAGATCACGTCCTCCATGCCGTCGGCCATGGCCGGCGACAGCACCACGTCCTTTTCGGCCATGATCATGAAGCAGGGGACGCCGTCGATCCGGGTCGGCAGGTCGGCCGAGGCCTCCCAGTTGCGGGTGAAGTTCCGATACCAGTTGATCCCGCCGGTGAAGCTCGTGGCCTCGAAGCTCTCCACGAAGGCGGCGAGTTCATCGGGGCTGAGCAACTGGTTGGCGGTGTCGGACTTGTCCCAGGCGGCCAGGGCCGCGCCGAACGCGAAGGTCGAGGCGCCTTCCGTCGGGGCGGGCGCCTGCTCGACAGCGGCCGGCTTGCGCATGAAGAAGCGCATGGTCTTGTCGACGTCTGCGCCGAGGGCGGCGTCGGCGACGCCCGGCTTCTGGAACCAGACGATGTACATGTCCTCGCCGAACACCGCGCGCATGCCGGCGATCGGGTCGATGGGCGCGCGGCGCATGAAGGGGGTGTTCAGGCCGATGATCCCGGCGACGCGGTCGGGGTGCATCAGCGGAAGCTGCCAGGTGACGATGCCGCCCCAGTCGTGGCCGCAGAAGATCGCCTTCTCGACGCCCAGGTGATCCAGCAGCCCGATCAGGTCGCCGGTCAGGTGGGCCATGTCGTAATTCTCAGCGCCTTCCGGGCGGGAGCTCAGGCCATAGCCGCGCTGGTCGGGGGCGATCGCCCAGCGGCCGGCCGCCTCGCAGGCCTTGAGTTGGTGACGCCAGGAGAAGGCCAGTTCCGGGAAGCCGTGGCAGAAGATGATCGGGACGCCTTCGCGCGGACCGACCTCGTAATAGGCCATGTCGATTCCGTTGACCTGGGCGTGCTTCACGGGCGGCATCTGGCGGGCGAGGGCGGACATGGGGCGGTTCCTCTCTGATCTTTCGAGCAGATTGGCAGGCTTCCTTGGAGGGAAGGCAAGGCGGCTTGCGAAGCCGCCGGCGAATTGAGCTAGAAGGCGCCATGAGCGAGACACGCACCGCCCCGCCGCCGACCCCTTGGGGTCTGGTCTTCCTGCTGGGGGCGCTGACGGCCTTCGCGCCGATGTCCATCGACATGTATCTGCCCAGCCTGCCGGCCATCGGCGCGGATCTGAAGGCGAGCGCCGCCCAGACCCAGGCGACGGTCGCGGCGTTCTTCGCCGGCATGGCCATCGGCCAGTTCTTCTACGGCCCGGCCTCGGACCGGTTCGGACGGCGCGGCCCGATTCTGGTCGGGGTGGCGATCTATGTCGCAGCCTCGATCGCCTGTGCGATGGCGACCTCGCCCGAGATGCTGATCGGGGCGCGGTTCGTCCAGGCTCTGGGCGGCTGCGCCGGCGGGGTCGTGGCGCGGGCCGTGGTGCGCGACCGCTTCAACCACACCGAAACGGCGCGGATGCTGTCGCTGCTGACCCTGATCATGGGGCTGGCGCCGGTGCTGGCCCCGATGCTGGGCGGGGCCTTGCTGGCGGTGGGCGGCTGGCGGGTGAATTTCTGGGTGCTGACCGCCTTCGGCCTGGCCTGCGGCGCGGCGACCTTCTTCGGCTTGAAGGAGTCGCGCTCGGCCGAGACCGCCGCCCAGGCGGCGTCGGAAAGCCCGCTCAAGGCCTATATGGCGCTGCTGCGCCAGCCGCGGCTGATCGGTTACGCCCTGGCCGGCGGACTGAACGGGGCCACGCTGTTCACCTATATCTCCGCCTCGCCCGACCTGTTGATCGGAACCTACGGCATTTCACCTCAACACTTCGGCTGGGTGTTCGGCCTGAACGCCGTCGGGGTGATCGGGGCCAGCCAGGTGAACCGCTATCTGCTGCGGCGCTCGACGCCCGACGAAGTGCTGTCGCGCGCCAGCGTCATCGCCGTGTTCGCCTCGATCGCCCTGACCCTCGCCGCCGTGAGCGGGATCGGCGAGCGCTGGAGCGTGCTGCCGCTGCTGTTCGTGCTGCTGGCCAGCTACGGCTTCATGCAGGGCAACACCATGGCCGGGGCGCTCAATGTCGACTTCAAGCGCTCGGGCTCGATCTCGGCCCTGATGGGCGGGGCCTCGTTCGGCGTCGGGGCGCTGGCCGCCAGCCTGACCGGCTTCTTCCACGATGGAACGCCGGCGCCGATGGCGATCGTCATGATGCTGGCCGTGATGGGCTCGGCGGTCTCGCTGCGGATGCTGGCCCTGCCAAGGGCCGTTCAGGCCTGAGGCTTGTTGATCTGCAGCGCGGCCCAGGCCAGGACCGCCCAGCCGACCAGGAACAAGGTCCCGCCGATCGGGGTGACGGCTCCGAACCAGCGGGGCGCGCCCAGCGCCATGGCGAACAGCGAGCCTGAGAAGATCACGGTTCCGGTCAAGAACAGCGGCGGGGCGAAACGCGCGCGGCGCCCGCCCTGGCTCACCACGAAGGCGGCGGCGAACACCGCCAGGGTGTGCATGAAGGCGTAGGTGGCGCCGGTGTGCATCCAGGACTGGGCCTTGGGATCGGCGATTCCGTGGGCCGCGAAGGCGCCGAAGGCGACCGCCAGGAAGCCGCCGACCGCGGCCAGCGCTAGCCAGGTTCTCAGGTTCCGCACGCGCGCCTCCAAGGCTGATTGTTCCGAGCGCTACGCCTAGCACATTTGGCGATCCAGCCGCGCGGTCCCTGGGGAGTATGGCTTTTCTCTATGTGTTCGTCATGGCCGGGCCGACAGGACCCGGCCATCCATAACCGCCGAGCTGGGCCGGATAGGTCGGTGCGTATGGATCCCCGGCACGCTACGCGGCCGGGGATGACGATCGGAACGGGTGGGAGCAGCCGGCCGGCGCCATATGCGATAGCGCGGCCCAGGACCGGGGGAGGAAAGATAGACCTAAGCCAGCGCCCTGCTACGAATGAGCAGGCAATCTCGGGGGCGACATGAAACCGGCGTCAGTTTCGGACTATCGCGAGATGGCGCACCGGCGGTTGCCGAGGATGTTCTTCGAGTACATCGACGGCGGCTCCTATGCCGAGGTGACGCTGGGCCGCAACGTCGCCGACCTGGAGGCCATCGCGCTGCGCCAGCGGGTCATGCGCGACATGACCAAGATCGACATGTCGGTGGAGGTGCTCGGCCAGACCCTGAACATGCCGGTCGGCCTGGCCCCGGTCGGGATGGCGGGCATGTACGGGCGGCGCGGCGAGGTTCAGGCGGCGAAGGCGGCGGCCCAGGCCGGCGTGCCGTTCTGCCTGTCGACCGTCGGCGTCTGTTCGGTGGAGGAGGTGGCGGCGTCGGGCACGCCCCCCTGGTTCCAGCTCTATATGCTCAAGGATCGCGGCTATATGCGCGAACTGGTGACGCGGGCGAAGGCGGCGGGATGTCCGGTCCTGGTCTTCACCGTCGATCTGCCGCTGCCCGGCGCACGCTATCGTGACGTCCGCTCGGGGTTCACCGGCGCGAGCCCGCTGGCTGGCGCGATCAACACCGCCTGGCAGGGGGCGACCCATCCGGCCTGGCTCTGGGACGTCTGGCTGAACGGGCGGCCGCACACCCTGGGCTCGGTCGCCGGCGCCATCCCGCAGGGCGGCGGCGTCACCGACTTCCTCGGCTGGATCGCCAAGAACTTCGACCGCTCGGTGACCTGGGCCGATCTCGACTTCGTGCGCGAGATCTGGGACGGGCCGATCGTGGTCAAGGGGGTGCTCGATCCCGATGACGCGCGGGACGCGGTGCGGGCGGGGGCCCAGGGAATCGTCGTCTCCAACCATGGCGGCCGGCAGCTTGACGGGGTGCGCTCCTCGATCTCGGCCCTGCCGCGCGTGGTGGACGCGGTCGGCGGGGATCTGGAGGTGTTCATGGATGGCGGAATCCGCTCGGGCCTGGACGTGCTGAAGGCGCTGTCGCTCGGGGCCAAGGCCTGTTTCGTCGGCCGTCCGTGGGCCTATGCGCTGGGGGCAGGGGGCGAGACGATGGTTTCCAGGATGCTCGGAACCCTGCGCGCCGAGTTGGCGACGGCCATGGTCCTGACCGGCTGCAGCGAAGCGAGAAACGCCGATAAAATGCTACTAGACGTCGTATTGTAGAAAAACATTTCAATCGAGGCCCGGTAGGCCCATCGACAAGGGCCGATCTTGCCGGGTAAATGCGCGCCGAATTTGCGCGCACATCGGTCTGTGAGGCTCGTTCTTGCGCGCGCCTGCGAGTTGAGAATGAGGATTCCCTATGGGAGCTCCCGAGCGGCAAGGTCTTTATGATCCGCGCAACGAACACGATGCGTGCGGTGTGGGTTTCGTGGCCAATATCAAGGGCCGAAAATCGCATGAGGTCGTAGCTTCGGGCCTCGAGATCCTGATCAACCTCGATCACCGCGGCGCGGTCGGCGCCGACCCGCTGGTGGGGGACGGGGCGGGGATCCTGATTCAGATTCCGGATGCCCTGCTGCGCGACTGGGCCGGCAAGGAAGGCGTCGATCTGCCGCCCGCAGGCGAATACGCCGTGGCCATGTGCTTCATGCCGCGCGACGACGAGGCGCGCGCGGTGGCCGTCAGCCAGTTCGAGCATTTCCTGAAGGTCGAGCATCAGCCGTTGATCGGCTGGCGCGATGTTCCGGTGAACACCACTGGCCTGGGCGAGGCGGTCATGGCCGAGATGCCGGTGATCCGTCAGGCGATCATTGGCCGTGGCCTAAACGTGAAGGATCAGGACGCTCACGAGCGCAAGCTGCTGGCGGTGCGCAAGCAGACCCAGAACCCGCTGGCGGAACTGGCGGTCAAGCACGGCCTGCCGGGCCTCACCCAACTCTATCTGCCGTCGTTCTCGACGCGGACCATCGTCTATAAGGGCCTGTTGCTGGCCGACCAGGTGGGGACCTTCTACGAGGACCTGTCGAACCCGCTGACCCAATCGGCCCTGGCCCTGGTTCACCAGCGGTTCTCGACCAACACCTTCCCGTCCTGGAAGCTGGCGCACCCCTATCGGTTCATCGCCCACAACGGCGAGATCAACACCGTTCGCGGCAACGTCAACTGGATGAACGCGCGCCGGCGCACGCTGGAAAGCGACCTGCTGGGGCCTGATCTCAACAAGATGTGGCCGCTGATCCCGCACGGCCAGTCGGACACCGCCTGTCTCGACAACGCGCTCGAGCTGCTGTTGGCCGGCGGCTATCCGCTGGCCCACGCGGTCATGATGCTGATCCCCGAAGCCTGGGCCGGCAATCCGCTGATGGACGCCCAGCGCAAGGCTTTCTACGAGTATCACGCGGCCCTGATGGAGCCGTGGGACGGCCCTGCCGCCGTGGCCTTCACCGACGGCCGCCAGATCGGCGCCACCCTCGACCGTAACGGCCTGCGTCCGGCCCGCTTCATCGTCACCGACGAGGACCATGTGATCATGGCCTCGGAAGTCGGGGTCCTGACGATCCCGGAAGAGCGCATCGTCCGCAAATGGCGCCTGCAGCCCGGCAAGATGCTGCTGATCGACATGGAAGAAGGCCGGATCATCGAGGACGAGGAGATCAAGGCCTCGCTCTCCAAGGCCGAGCCCTATGCCGACTGGCTGAAGGAAACCCAGTTCAAGCTGGAAGAACTGCCGGAGATCGCCTTCAACGAGGCGCTGTCCAACGACACCGCCCAACTGCTCGATCGCCAGCAGGCATTCGGCTACACCCAGGAGGACGAGCAGTTCTTCCTGGAGCCCATGGCCCTGACCGGCGAGGACCCGATCGGCTCGATGGGCGCCGACGTGCCGATCGCCGTGCTCTCGAAGCGCTCGAAGCTGCTCTACGACTACTTCAAGCAGAACTTCGCCCAGGTGACGAACCCGCCGATCGATCCGATCCGCGAGGAACTGGTCATGAGCCTGGTCTCGATGATCGGGCCGCGGCCGAACCTGCTCGGCCGCCATGCCGGCACGCACAAGCGCCTGGAAGTCTCGCAGCCGATCCTGACCAATGAGGACCTGGCCAAGATCCGCTCGATCAGCGAGCTGATGGACGGCTCGTTCCGCACCGCGACGCTGGACACCACCTGGGCCGCCGACGAAGGCGCAGAGGGCCTGGAGCGGGCGCTGGAGCGGATCTGCGGCGAGGCCACGGACAATGTGCTGGCCGACAAGAACATCCTGATCCTGTCGGACCGCCGCGTCGGGTCGGACCGCATCCCGATCCCGGCGGCCCTGGCCACCGCGGCCGTGCACCACCACCTGATCCGCCAGGGCCTGCGCATGCAGACCGGCCTGGTGATCGAAACCGGCGAAGCGCGCGAAGTGCACCACTTCTGCGTCCTGGCCGGTTATGGCGCCGAAGCGGTGAACCCCTATCTCGCCTTCGAGACCCTGGAGAACCTGCGGGTCCGTAACAGCGTCACGCTGAGCGCCTACGAGGTTCGCAAGAACTACATCAAGGCGATCGGTAAGGGCGTTCTGAAGGTGATGTCCAAGATGGGCATCTCGACCTACCAGTCCTATTGCGGCGCGCAGATTTTCGACGCGGTCGGGTTGTCGTCGAGCCTGATCGAGAAATATTTCACCGGCACCGCGACCACGATCGAGGGCGTCGGCCTGGGCGAAGTGGCCGAGGAGTCGGTGCGCCGTCACCGCGACGCCTATAGCGACAATCCG
>JBEBYB010000072.1:0-13258 GCA_040391295.1 Phenylobacterium sp.
TTGAGGACAGGGATGGACGATCTCGCGCCTGCGCCCGACGCACCGATCGATTTGGGAGAGACAGGCGAGCCCCGCGTTCCGCATCGCCTCTTTGCGCTGAAGGACAAGGACACCTTCGTGGTGGCCGACGCCTTCGGCGACATCGTCGGCACGGGCGACGGCCTGTTCCACAACGACACCCGTATCCTGTCGCGGTTCCGCCTGCTGCTCGGCGGACAACAGCCCTCGCTGCTGTCGGCCGCGATCGCCCAGGACAACGTGTTCTTCACCTCGCACGGCGCCAACCAGGCGCTGCCGGCGCCCGGCGGTCCGGTCGGTCCGCCGGGCGTGCTGCATGTCGAGCGCAAGCGGTTCCTGTGGGAGGAGCGGCTGTACGAGCGCATCTGCTGCATGAACTACAGCCGCGACGTGGTGCTGCTGCCGCTGTCGCTGGAGTACGGCGCGGACTTTCGCGACATGTTCGAGGTGCGCGGCATGCACCGGACCCAGCGCGGCCTGATGCACCCGCCCGAGATCGACGGCCGCAGCGTCCGGTTCCGTTATGACGGCCTGGACAAGGTCGAACGCAGCAGCGTGATGTCCTTCTCCGACCCGCCGGGCCGGATCACCGGCCAGCGGGCCGACTACATGTACTCGCTGCAGCCCGAAGGCCGGTTGGAGCTTTACCTCGAAGTGGGCGCCTACAGCGGCGCGGTCCCCAGCCGCGAGCGTTTCCGCTACGCCGCGGCCCGCGCCCGCTGGGACATGCGCGCCCGCCGCCGCCATGGCGCACGGATCAAGAGCTCGGGCCGATTGTTCAACGAGTGGCTGGTGAAGTCGCGGGCGGACCTGGCCCTGCTGACCACCCGCATGGAGACCGGCCCCTATCCCTATGCCGGCATTCCGTGGTTTTCGACCGCCTTCGGGCGCGACGCGATCATCACCGCCTGGCAGATCCTGTGGTTCGAGCCGTCGCTGGCCAAGGGCGTCCTGACCTATCTGGCCGCCCACCAGGCCGAGGAGGTCTCGGCCTTTCGCGACTCCGCGCCGGGCAAGATCATGCACGAGACCCGCAAGGGCGAGATGCCGGCCTTGGGCGAGGTGCCGTTCGGCCGCTACTACGGCGGGGTCGACACCACGCCGCTGTTCGTGGCCCTGGCCGGCGCCTATGCCGAGCGCACGCGGGACCTAGCGCTGATCGATGACCTATGGCCGGCCCTCATCGGCGCGATCCGCTGGATCGAGCAGTTCGGCGATTCCAACGGCGACGGGCTGATCGACTACAAGCGCGGCAAGGATTCGGGTCTGGCCAACCAGGGCTGGAAGGACAGCGAGGACAGCGTCTTCCACGCCGACGGCCGCTTCCCCAACGGGCCGATCGCCCTGGTCGAGGTCCAGGGATACGCCTTCGCCGCCTATCGGGCGATGGCCAAGCTGGCCCACCATCGCGGCGACCAGGACAACGCCGCGCGCTGGGCCGCCCGCGCCGAGCAGATCCGCGAGACGGTGGAACGGCGGTTCTGGATGGAGGACCTGGGCACCTATGGCGTCGCCATCGACGGCGCGGGCGAACTCTGCCGCGTTCGGACCAGCAATCCCGGCCACCTGCTGTTCTGCGGCCTGCCCAGCCCCGAGCGCGGGCGCAAGGTGGCCGAGCAGCTGATGTCGGCGGCCTTCGATTCCGGCTGGGGGGTAAGAACGCTCGCCACCGGCGAGCCGCGCTACAATCCGATGAGCTATCACAACGGCTCGGTCTGGCCGCACGACACGGCGATCTGCGCCATGGGGCTGTCGCGCTATGGCGAGCGCGACGGGGTGGTGAGCCTGACCTCGGGCCTGTTCGAGACCGCCAACACCTTCGAGATGCGGCTGCCGGAACTGTTCTGCGGCTTCCCGCGCATGGCCGGCGAGCCGCCCGTCGCCTATCCGGTCGCCTGCCTGCCCCAGGCCTGGGCGGCGGGCTCGATCTTCATGATGCTGCAGGCCTGCCTGGGCGTGACCGTCGACGGCTGGAACCGCGAAGTGCGGGTCTCCGATCCTCGCCTGCCGATCGGCATCGACCGGCTGGAGATCGACGGCCTGCGGATCGGCGACGAAAAGGTCGACCTGTTGTTCGAGCACGCCATCCGCCGGATCGAAGTGCAGGGCCGCGGCGCGGCCGGCATTCCGGTGCGGGTGCGTTGACCGTCTACATAGATCCTCCCCCGCTGGGGGAGGTGGCGCGCGCAGCGCGACGGAGGGGGCCTACTGCCCGACATAGTCCCCCTCACCCGGCCGAAGAGGCCGGGAGCTCCCCCAGCGGGGGAGCATCTGAAGCCGGCGACTACCGCCGAGGCGTGTGGGTGATCCGCAGGATGTTGGCGGCGCCCGGCGATCCCATCGGCAGGCCGGCCAGGATGATCACCCGCTGGCCCGGCGCGGCCAGTCCGGTCGCCAGGGCTTGATCCACCGCCACGCGGGCGAGGTCTTCGGGGTCGGTCAGGTCGGGTATGATCCGCGCCTCGACGCCCCAGGCCAGCGCCAGTTTACGCGCGGTCTTCAGGTTCGGGGTCAGGGCCAGGGTCGGTTGCAACGGCCGTTCGCGCGCCAGACGCAGGGCGGTCTGCCCGGTGGTGGTGAAGGCCGCGATGCAGGCGGTGGAGGCGATCTCGGCCGCGCGGTGGGCGGCGGCGACCAGGGCGTCGGCGTCGGCGTCCTCGGCCGGATACTCGGCCGCCATCAGTTCGGGCCAGCGGGGATCGCGCTCCACCCGGGTGAGGATGCGGTTCATGATGGTCACCGCCTCGACCGGGTACTCCCCAGCCGCGGTCTCGGCCGACAGCATCACCGCGTCGGCGCCCTCATAGACCGCCCCGGCCACGTCGGAGGCTTCGGCGCGGGTCGGGGTCGGGGCGTGGATCATCGATTCCAGCATCTGGGTCGCGACGATCACCGGAATGCCGCGCGTGCGGGCGGCGCGGATCAGCGCCTTCTGCACCACCGGCACGTCCTCGGGGTTGAGCTCCACGCCCAGGTCGCCGCGCGCGACCATCACCGCCTCGCAGAGGTCGAGGATCTCGTCGAGCGCCTCAAGGGCGGCGGGCTTTTCGATCTTGGCCAGCACCGCGGCGCGGCCCTGGACGATCTGGCGCAGCTCGGCCATGTCGGAGGCGCGCTGCACGAAGGACAGCGCGATCCAGTCGACGCCCTGCTTCAGGGCGAAGGCCAGGTCCTCGCGATCCTTCGGCGTCAGGGCCGGGACCGGGATCGCGTGACCCGGAAGATTGAGCCCCTTGTGATCGGAGAGCTGGTCGCCGGAGATCACCACCGTGTCGGCGAAACCGGGGCCGCAGCGCCTGACCTTCAGCCGGACGCGGCCGTCGTCCAACAGGATGTCGGAGCCGGTTGTCAGGGCCGCAAACACCTCGACCAGCGGCACGCCGACCCGCGAGGCGTCGCCAGGTTCGGGCGAGGTGTCGAGTCGGAAGTCCTGGCCCTCCCTCAGGCGGATAGTGCGGTCGGCGAACTCGCCCAGCCGGATCTTGGGGCCTTGCAGGTCGGCGAGGACGGCCAGCGGCCGGCCCACCGCGACCTCGGCGGCGCGCACATTGGCGATGGTTCGCGCATGGTCGTCGTGAGTTCCATGGCTGAAATTCACCCGGAAGACATCGGCCCCCGCGGTGGCGAGTTCGATGACCTTGGACGCATCGCGGCTGGCGGGGCCGAGCGTGGCGACAATACGGGCGCGGCGGGCGCGGATCATCTGAGCTCCGTGAAGTGCCTGGGTAACCGGTGTCTATACCCGTTCGCGGCCGAGGCGAGGCCGGGCGCGCGCAATATGACCCAACGCGACAACATGGCGAACCTTTCCCGATTGAGCGTTACGATCGACCCTCGCCGCCCCAACACCGCCGCCTTTGAGCGGCCCTTTCCTGAACCGAAGCCAGCTTCGCGGATTGCAGCCAGATGACCCAAAGCCTCGACATGTTCCCCATCGGCAATTGCGCGGCCAGCGGCCTGATCGATCGGGCCGGCCGGCTCGTCTGGGCCTGCGTGCCGCGAGTCGACGGCGATCCGGTGTTCTCGGCCCTGCTGAACAACGACCCGGAGGAACACGCCGACGCCCAGGGTTACTGGGGCGTGGAGTTGGAAGACCAGGTCAGCGTCCGCCAGAGCTACCTGCGCAACACGCCGATCCTGGTCACCGAGATCACCGACAAGGCCGGCGCCGTGGCCCAGGTGATCGACTTCTGCCCCCGCTACCGTCAGTTCGGGCGGGTCTATCGCCCGATGGCCTTCATCCGCCTGATCCGGCCGATCCTCGGGGTCCCGAAGATCCGCATCAAGCTGCGCCCGACCGTGAACTGGGGGGAGCGGCCGGCCGACCGCACCACCGGTTCCAACCACATCCGCTTCGTGGGCGGCGAGATGACCCTGCGCATGACCACCGACGCGCCGATCTCCCACATCAGCGGCGAGCGGTTGTTCCGGCTGGAGGAGCCGGTCTCCATGTTCCTGGGCCCCGACGAGGGGTTCGACGCCGATCTGACCGCCACCACCGAACGGATGCTGAAGGAAACCACCGCCTATTGGCGCGGCTGGGTGCGGACCCTTTCGGTGCCGCTGGAGTGGCAGGAGGCGGTGATCCGCGCGGCGATCACCCTGAAGCTCTGCGCCCATGAGGAAACCGGGGCCATCGTCGCGGCCCTGACCACCTCGATCCCCGAGCACGAGGGCAGCGAGCGCAACTGGGACTATCGCTACTGCTGGCTGCGCGACGCCTATTACGTGGTTCAGGCGCTGAACCGGCTGGGCGCCGCCGACATGCTGGAGAACTATCTCGGCTATCTGCGCAACATCATCGACCGCTCGAAGGGCGGCCACGTCCAGCCGCTCTATGGGGTGGGGCTGGAGCCCTCGCTGACCGAGCGGTTCGCCGAGCACCTGGCCGGCTATCGCGGCATGGGGCCGGTGCGGGTGGGCAACCAGGCCCACGAACACCTGCAACACGACGTGTACGGACAGATCGTCCTGTCGACCGTCCAGGCCTTCTTCGACGAGCGCCTGTTCCGCCCCGCCACGGAAGAGGACTTCCGCAGCCTGGAGCCGGTCGGCCATCGCGCTTTCGAGCTGCACGACCAGCCCGACGCCAGCCTCTGGGAGTTCAGGGGCCGGGAGAACGTCCACACCTATTCGGCGGTGATGTGCTGGGCGGCCTGCGACCGGCTGGGCAATGCGGCGGCCAAGCTTGGCCTGGCGGACCGCGCCGAGTTCTGGAACGACCGCGCCGCCACGGTCCGGGCGACCATCGAGGAAAAGGCCTGGAACAAGGATCTTGGCCGCTTCGCCGCGACCTTCGGCGGCGACGAGTTGGACGCCAGCCTGCTGCAACTGGTCGACGTGCGGTTCGTCAGTCCCGACGATCCGCGCATGGCCGCCACCATCGCCGCGGTCGAGAAGGGCTTGCGGCGCGGCCCCTACATGTTGCGCTACGCCATCCCCGACGACTTCGGCGAGCCCAAGACCGCCTTCAACATCTGCACCTTCTGGCTGATCGAGGCCCTGCACCTGTCGGGGCGCTCGGAGGAGGCCCGCACCCTGTTCGAGGAAATGCTGGAGCGGCGGACCGCCGCGGGCCTGCTGTCGGAGGACATCGCCTTCGACGGGGCCGAGCTATGGGGCAATTATCCGCAGACCTATTCGCTGGTCGGCCTGATCAACTGCGCGGCGATGTTGTCGCGACCCTGGTCGTCGGTGCGATGAGGGGCGCCGGACGGCGTAGCCCGTCCCACCGGTTCGTCATGGCCGACCTCTTGTGTCGGCCATCCATGGACACCGCGCGGGGATTTGTCTGGAAGGCCCGCGCCCACGGATCACCGGGACAAGAGCCCGGTGATGACGATCTCAGGGAGTGCGGAACGAACCGCTATTCGTAGACGAAGGCCTTGTCGTCGAGGTCGATGGCCGGCAGCTCGTCCTTCTCGGCCCAGTAGTCCTGGGTGTGGCTCCATTCCGGCTTGTTCCCGCTCTTGGGCAGCAAGTGCATGCCGCGCATCAGGTAGCCAGGGTTGAAGTTCTCCGGATCGATCCACGGCTGCAAGGCCATGTCCTTGTCCTCAGGCCGCAAGGCCGGAACCACCCGCTTGGCGCCCTTGGCCTTCATGTGGTTGAGCAGGCGCGGCACGAAATCGCCGATCAGGTCGGCCCGCAACGTCCAACTGGCGCGGAAGTAGCCGAACACCCAGATCAGGTTCGGCACGCCGGTGAACATCATGCCGCGATAGTTCACGGTCTGCGAGAAATCGAGCGGCTTGCCGTCGATGTGGAAGTCGATGTCGCCCAGCACATTGAGGTCGAAGCCGGTGGCGGTGACGATGATGTCGGCCTCCAGCGTCTCGCCCGATTTCAGCAGGATGCCCTTCTGCGTGAAGGCCTCGATCTCGTCGGTGACCACCGAGGCCTTGCCCGAGGCGATACCTTGGAACAGGTCGCCGTTCGGCACGAAGGCGATGCGCTGACGCCACGGCCGGTAGCGCGGCGTGAAGTGCTTCTCGACGTCGTAGTCCTCGCCCAGGAAGGCGCGGACGCCGGCCAGCAGGTCCTTGGTGACTGATTCCGGCTCCTCGAGCGCCCGGCGGGTGAAGGCGGCCTGGTCGAACAGGATCTTCTTGCGGACGATCTCGTGGACCCAGTTCTCGTCGATCTCCAGCTCGCGCAGGGTGTCGGCCAGTTCGTTGGCGTTGCGACCAGGGATGAAATAGGTCGGCGAGCGTTGCAGCAGGGTGACGTGCGCGACGTCGGCGGCGATGGCCGGGACCAAGGTCGCGGCCGTGGCGCCGGAGCCGATGACGACGACCTTCTTGTCCTTGTAGTCGAGGTTCTCAGGCCAGGTCTGCGGGTGGACGATTTGGCCCTTATAGGTCTCCATCCCCGGCCACTGCGGCGTGTAGCCCTCGGAGTGGCGGAAATAGCCCTGGCACATCCAGAGGAAGTTGGTGGTGAAGGACGCGGTTTCGCCGGTGTCGGTCCGCACCGTCTCCAGGGTCCACAGGTTCTCCTGGCTGGACCAGCGCGCCGAGGTGATCTTGGTCTTGTATTGAATGTGGCGGGCCAGATCGTGTTCGTCGATGACCTCGCCCATATAGGCCAGGATCTCCTCGGCCGTGGCGATCGGCGTGCCCTTCCACGGCTTGAAGCGGTAGCCGAAGGTGTAGAGGTCGCTGTCGGACCTGATGCCGGGATAGCGGTGGGTGCGCCAGGTGCCGCCGAAGCTCTCCTGGCTGTCCAGCACCGTGAAGCTCGTCCCCGGACTTTGCTGGATCAGGTGATAGGCCGAGCCGATCCCCGAAATGCCCGCCCCGACGATGATGACGTCGAAATGCTGAGTCTTGGTCTTTGCCTGCACGGCAAGCGTGTCCGTCCCTGTCATCCGTTCCCAGTCTTTGTTGTTGGCGGTTATGTCCGCTTTTTCGCTTCACCGAGAGGGTTACGCCCCGCTCGGCTCGGCTCCTTGACCGAAATCAATATAGGTTATCGTTGATAACCGAAAGTGGGAGCATCGCGAACCGAGGCTGGAAACGTCAGTCGTACCAGGCGCGGTCCGAGCGTTCGATCAGGGCGAAGGCCCCGGCTGGGCCCCAGCTGCCGGCCGCGTAAGGCTTGGGCGCCATGCCGGACTCGCGCCAGGCCTCGGCCACCCCGTCGATCCACTCCCAGGCGCGCTCGACCTCGTCGCGGCGCACGAACAGCGTGCGGTTGTTCTGAATGACGTCGAGGATCAGCCGCTCGTAAGCGATGCGCCGCCGGGCGTTGGGGCCGGAATAGGCCTTGGCCAGCGACAGCGACAGCGGCAGCGATTGCAGCCGCATGCCCCGCTCGGACAGGCCAGGCGCCTTGTTCATCAGCAGCAGTTCGATGTCCTCGTCCGGCTGCAGGTCGATGACCAGGCGGTTGGCGGCCAGGTCGGCCTTGGCCGCGCCGTCGAAGATCGAGTGCGGGACCGGCTTGAACTGGATGGCGATCTGGGTGCGCCGCTCGGGCAGACGCTTGCCGGTGCGCAGGAAGAACGGCACGCCGGCCCAGCGCCAGTTGTCGATGTCGACGCGCAGGGCGACGAAGGTCTCGGTGTCGGTCGGCTGACCGCGTTCAGCCTCGTAGCCGCCGGCCGAGGCGCCGCCCGACACGCCCGGCGCGTACTGGCCGCGCACGCTGACCGTCTGGACGTCGGCGCGGGTGACCGGGCGCAGCGAACGCAGCACCTTGACCTTCTCGTCACGGACCGAGTCCGGCTCCATGTCCGACGGCGGCTCCATCGCCACCAGGCACAGCAGTTGCAGCATGTGGTTCTGCACCATGTCGCGCAGGGCGCCGTACTCGTCGTAATAGGGCCAGCGGTCGCCGACCCCCTCGGTCTCGGCCACGGTGATCTGCACGTGGTCGATGGTCAGGTTGTTCCACAGCGGCTCGAACAGGGTGTTGGCGAACCGCAGCGCCAGCAGGTTCTGGACCGTCTCCTTGCCGAGGTAGTGGTCGATCCGGAAGATGCTGTCCTCCGGGAAGACCTCCGCCACCGCGCCGTTGATGACCCTGGAGCTTTCCAGATCGCGGCCGATCGGCTTCTCCAGCACGATGCGGGTCTTGGGCGTCGCCAGCCCGGCCTGAGACAGGGCCGCGCAGACGCGGCCATAGATGCTGGGCGATAGGGCCAGATAGAAGATCGGCACGCGCGCCTCGCCAAGCGCGGCCTTCAGCTCGGCCGCGCCCTGCGGCGTCGTGGCGTCGGCGCCGACATAGTCGAGGCGCTTTTCGAACCGGGCCCAGACCTTGGCGTCGAGACCGGCCGGCCCGGCGCGGGAACCGACCGATTCCTTGACCTCGGCGAGGAAGGCCTCGCGGCTCATCTCGGCGCGGGCGGTGGCGATGATGGCGAACCCGTCAGCCAGGAAACCGTCGGCGTCGAGGAAGTACAGCGAGGGGAAGAGCATCTTCTGGGCGAGATCGCCCGTGCCGCCGAACAGAACGATCACATCGGCGAGGGGCTGCTCTGCCATCGGTGTCACCTTTTCGCGAGATTGCACTTCTCAGCGCGCATAGCGGGGTTCGGGGATGCAACGTCAAGTCCTTCTGACGGGTTCATTCCCTTGGATCCCAGGAAATTGGATCGAACCGCGGCCGCAGACGTTTCTCGTGGCTCTCCGGACGAAAGTAGACATGAGCGTAGACCAATTGAGCATCGGGTTGAGCAAGCCCCCCGCACGGCTGGCGCTGGACGGCGCCGCACTTTTCCTTGATCTGGACGGCACCCTGGCGCCGATCGCCGAGCGCCCCGAAGACGTGCGCCCCGACCCGCGCCGCACCGACCTGCTGCAAAAACTGGCCGAGCGGCTGGAAGGCCGGCTGGCCGTCGTCAGCGGCCGATCCCTCTCCGAAGTCGACCACATCCTTGAAAGCCGGGTGAAATGCGTGGCCGCCATCCATGGCCTGGTCCGCCGCGACGCCCAGGGCGTGATCGGCGAGGCCGCGCCGCATCCCGGCCTGGTTGCGGCGCGAACGGCCCTGCGCGAGTTCGCCGAACGCGATGCCCGCCTGCTGATCGAGGACAAGGCGCTGAGCCTCACCATGCACTATCGCCAGGCGCCGGACCGCGCGCCGGAGGTCATCAGCCTGGCCGAACGGATCGCCACGGTCACCGGCCTCACCCTGCAACCGGGCGACATGGTCGTGGAACTGCGGACCCCAGGCGCCAGCAAGGGCGACTCGATCCGCGCCTTCATGACCGAAGACCCGTTCGGCGGCGCCAAACCGATCTTCCTGGGCGACGATCTGACCGACGAGCACGGCTTCTTCGCCGCGCAGCAATTGGGCGGCTACGGGATCCTGGTCGGGCCGGAACGCAAGACCACCGCGCGCTATCGAATGGAGGACGTCGAAGCCGCCCTCACCTGGCTGGAGGCCGCGCGATGAGCCGGCTGATCGTCGTCTCCAATCGCGTCAACCCGCCGACCGGCAAGGGCGACGAGACGGTGGGCGGCCTGGCCATGGCGCTGGCGGCGGCGCTGCGTGAATATTCCGGCCTCTGGTTCGGCTGGAGCGGCAAGACCACGCCGGAGTTCACCGGCCACCTGAACCTGCAACGGGTCGAGGGCGTGACCGTCGCGACGGTCGATCTCGAGGAAGCCGACCTCAACGAGTATTACAACGGCTACGCCAACAAGACGCTGTGGCCGCTGTTCCACTATCGCCAGGACCTGACCGCCTACGATCGCTCGTTCGACGAGGGCTATGAGCGGGTGAACCGACGCTTCGCCGAGACCCTGCGGCCGCTGATCGAGGAAGGCGACCTGATCTGGATCCACGACTATCACCTGATCCCGCTAGCGCGCGAACTGCGCCGCCTGGGGGTGAAGAACAAGATCGGCTTCTTCCTGCATATCCCGTGGCCGGCCCACCAGCTGATCACCACCCTGCCCCGCCACAAGAAGCTGGTGGAGGCGCTGTTCGCCTATGACCTGGTCGGCTTCCAGACCCCGGAATATCGCCAGGCGTTCGAGGAATACGTGCTGAGCGAGGCCGACGGCGTCGCGGTGGGCCTCAATACCCTGCGCGCCTTTGGCCGCACCGTGCAGGTCGGCGACTTCCCGATCGGCATCGACGCCGCCGAGTTCGGCGAAATGGTCCACTCCGAGCGCGCCCACCGCACCTATGACGTGATGACCGCTCACACCGCGTTCCGAAAGATGATCGTCGGCGTCGACCGGCTCGACTATTCCAAGGGGCTGGAGGAACGGTTCCTCGGCTTCGAACGCCTGCTGGCCGATCACCCCGACCTGCGCCGCGACGTACTGATGCTGCAGATCGCCCCGGTCAGCCGCGAGGGCGTCGAAGCCTATCAGGAGATCCGCGCCCGGCTGGACGCCCTGTCGGGCCGCATCAACGGCGAATATGCCGACATAGACTGGAACCCGGTCCGCTACGTGAACCGCAACTACCGCCGCGACGAACTGGCCGGCGTCTATCGCGCCGCCAAGGTCGGGCTGGTCACGCCGCTCCGCGACGGCATGAACCTGGTCGCCAAGGAGTTCGTCGCCGCCCAGGATCCGGAGGATCCCGGCGTGCTGGTGCTGTCGCGGTTCGCCGGGGCGGCCAACCAGATGCCCGAGGCGCTGCTGATCAATCCGAACAGCCCCGAGGACATCGCCGAGGCCCTGAACCGCGCGCTCAACATGGAGCTTCCGGAGCGAATCGAGCGCTGGCGCGCTCTCTTCGACAATGTTCAGCGTGAAGACGTCACCGCCTGGCGCGACGCCTATGTCGGCGCGCTCGCCGCCATCCGGACCGACGCCCACCGCAAAGCCGCCGAGGGATCGCTCTATGGCGAACAAGCTCGCCCGCTATCAGTCCATGAGAGACTTTACCCGGACGGCGGAGCCCAGCGGCCGGGAGAAAGCCCAGCCCTCGAACCGGCTGCGCTACGTGATCCAGAAACACGCGGCGACCCGGCTGCACTACGATTTCCGTCTGGAACTGGACGGAGTCTTCAAGTCCTGGGCCGTGACCAAGGGACCCTCCCTCGACCCACACGATCGTAGGCTGGCGGTCGAGGTCGAGGACCACCCCCTCGACTACGGCGATTTCGAAGGCACCATCCCCAAGGGCCAGTATGGCGGCGGCTCGGTCATGTTGTGGGACCGGGGCTATTGGGCGCCGGAACCTGGAACCGACGCGCATGAGGGGCTGGCAAAGGGCGATCTGAAGATCGTGCTGGAGGGCCAGCGCCTGCACGGCGGCTTCGTCCTGGTGCGGATGAAACACGATCGCAACGGCGGCGAGCGCAACAACTGGCTGCTGATCAAGCATCGCGACGACTTCGCCAAGGAGGGCGACGCCGACGACCTGCTGACGAAGAACGCCACCTCGGTCGCCTCCGGCCGGACGATGGAGGCCATCGCGCAAGGCAAGGGCAAGGGCCCGATCCCGTTCATGAGGGCCGGCGGCGCCAAGGCCCGCGCCGACGACGTCTGGCAGAGCAAGCCGAAGTCGCCAGCCCCCTCGCCCAAACCGCTGGCCGCCCCGCCGGCGCCTAAGCTGAAACCCGCGCCGCTGCCCCGCTTCGTCGACCCCCAGCTCTGCAAGTCGGTCGAACGACCGGCGAACGGGCCTGGCTGGGGCCATGAAGTCAAGTTCGACGGCTATCGCCTGCAACTGCGCGTCGAAGGCGGCCAGGCCGTGGTCCGCACCCGCAAGGGCCTGGACTGGACGCAGCGGTTCGGCGCGATCGCGGACGCCGCCGGCGCCCTGCCCGACTGCATCCTCGACGGCGAGGCGGTGGCGCTGGACCATGAGGGCCAGCCGAGCTTCCCGGCCTTGCAGGCAGCGCTGGCGGAAGGCCAGACCGACGACTTGGTCTATTTCGCCTTCGACCTGCTGTTCGCCGGCGGCGCCGACTTGCGGGAGTTGCCGCTGCGCGAGCGCAAGGAGGCCCTGAAGCTGATGCTCCAGGGCGATGGCCCACGGATCCGATATGTGGAGCATTTCGAAACCTCGGGCGAGGCGGTTTGGCAGTCGGCCTGCCGGCTCAACCTGGAAGGCGTCATCTCCAAGCGGCTGGACGCCGCCTATCGCTCGGGGAGCTCCGAAAGCTGGACCAAGGCCAAGTGCCGGGCCGGCGAGGAAGTGGTGATCGGCGGCTGGACTGGCGAGAAGGGTCAACTCCGCTCGCTGCTCGCGGGCATCTATCGCGACGGGCGTCTCGCCTATGTCGGCAGGGTGGGCACGGGATTTGGGCGGGAGACAGTCGCGCGCGTGTTGCCGAAACTTCAGGCGGCAGCCAGCCGCACCAGCCCGTTCAAGGGCGCCGACGCACCGCCCAAAGCCGCCAACGTCCATTGGGCCAAGCCTGAACTGGTGGCCGAGATCGAATTCGCGGGCTTCAGCGACGACGGCATGGTCCGGCAAGCGGCCTTCAAGGGCCTGCGCGAGGACAAGCCGGCGCGGGAGGTCGAGGCCGAGAAACCGGCGCCAGCCGCAAAGACCGCACTCGCCGCACCCACGCCGCGGCCGCCGGCCAGGAAAGGAAAGTCCAGCATGGGCGAACCCGTCGTCATGGGCGTGACCATCTCCAACCCCGACAAGGCGCTGTGGCCGAACTCGGCCGACTCCCCCGAGCCGGTGACCAAGCTCGAGCTGGCGCGCTATCTCGAAGAGATCGGCCCGTGGATGATGCAGCACATCGAGGGCCGGCCCTGTTCGATCATCCGCACGCCGGACGGGATCGGCGGCGAGCAGTTCTTCCAGCGCCACG
>JBEBYB010000073.1:0-13204 GCA_040391295.1 Phenylobacterium sp.
AATCCCCGCCTTGCAGCTCTATGGCGGTCGCGAAACTGTCGTGGATGTTGTCGAGCAGGATATCGACGGTGAACGGCTTCAAGATCAGCCTGACGCCACGCGCCTTCAGGGACGCCCCGAGCATGCTCTCGGGCGCATGCCCCGTCATCAACAGCACTCTCAGATCAGGGCGTCTGGCGATCGCCGCCTCGACCAGTTGCACACCGTCCAAACCTGGCAATCCGACATCGCTGATCAGCAAGTCGATATGCGCTTCCGAATGCAGGATCTCGAGCGCCGCAACGCCATCGGTGGCGGCGAGGCCGCGGTATCCCTGGTCCTGCAAAACCTCCATCACCACGGTGCGAACCGACTGTTCGTCCTCGACCACCAAAACCACCTGGCCGTCGCCTGCCGGATGAGGCGAGCCCAAAGCCGGCTTTTCACTGTCGGCGTCCTTCTTCGCCTGACTTCGTGGCAGGAAGATCGTGATCGTCGTTCCGTGGCCGACTTCGCTTTCGATTTTGACCGCCCCGCCCGATTGACGCGCAAAGCTGTAGATCATCGGCAAACCAAGGCCGGTTCCAGCGCCCAAGGGCTTGGTCGTGAAAAACGGTTCAAACGCATGATCGACGACCTCGGCGGCCATGCCCTCGCCGGTGTCCTGAACAGCGACAAAGACGTATGGTCCGGGCGCCATGTCGAGGCTGCGCGCTTGGTCCGCGTCCGCCGCGATCTGGCCGGTGCTGATCGTCAACCGTCCGCCAGCCGGCATGGCGTCCCGAGCGTTGATGGCCAGGTTGAGCACCGCGCTTTCGAACTGGTTCGGATCGCACTCGCAACGCCAGCCTCGGGCTGCGACCGTCAGGTTCAGGTCTATTTTTTCGGACATGGTCCGGCGCAGCAGATCTTCGATCGAGATCACGAGACGATCGATATCCACCAGCTCACGAACCAGCGGCTGACGCCGGGAGAACGCCAACAGGCGGTGAGCCAGCGCCGCCGCGCGGTTGGCCGCGCTCATGGCTGTGGCGGCAAACCGGGGGACGTCGTCCAGACGGCCGGACTCAAGGCGTCGCTGAAGCAGATCAAGGCTGCCGATGACACCGGTGAGCAGGTTGTTGAAATCGTGGGCTATGCCCCCGGTGAGTTGCCCCACCGCCTCCATCTTATGACTTTGCCGCAACGCGCCCTCGGCCGCCTGACGCTCGGCGATCTCGCCGCTCAGACTATCAAGTGCGCTTCTGAGGGCCTCGGTACGTTCGGCGACTCGCGCTTCGAGTGTTCCGTTCAGGTGTTTCAGCGCCGCCTGGGCCTCGACGCGCTGGGTCTGGTCGACGATGATCGCCAAGACGCCCCGGGATCGTCCGACCTCATCCAGGATGGGAATGAAGTCCAGATCGAGACAAGCGGCTTCGGTCTGATGGCGTCGATGTAGCTCGACGTGGCGGCGTCGAACGGACAGAGCCTCGCCGGCCAGTCCCGCCAATAGCGCCTCGCTATGCAACTCGGCCATTTCCGGCCACGCCGCCAGCACTTCCGATCCGAGCAGGTCGGGACGCCTGGCCTCGGCGAACTCGCTGTAGGCGTCATTGAAGATCATCACGCCGTCGACGTCCCAGTAGACAGCCATGGGCAGGAGAGAGCGTAAGATCAGATCGACCGCCCCCCGCAGCGACGGCGGCCACTCCTCGACGGCGCCCAGAGTCGTCGTCGACCACGGAAAGGCGCGGATACGCCCGGTCATCGCAGCTTCAGCCAACGGCCAGTCGGCCGGATGTCGACCAGATATCTGCGTCAAGGCGACCGTCTCATTGTCGGCTCCTCCGGTCACGAATATCTACCGAGCGTAGGCGGCCAGGACGCATGACCTCGCCGCCTACGCCCGAACAGTCACGCCGCCGGCCCAAGCTGGCCTGGCGCAACAGAAGCCGGGCCGGCGGCGCTGGCTCCGCGCCCTCCCCGGCGCGCGAGCGTTTCCTGCGCACACAGCGCCATCGACTGCTGCGCCTCGATCATCTGGTGGAGCGTGGCGTGCAGACGGTCGTCAGCGACCCTCGGCAGCAGCACACGCAACTTGCGAACCACCCAGTCCTCACCGCGCCCCAGAAAGGCCAGGCGCGCCTCGACATCCTTGATCACCGAGGCGTTGTCGTAGAATCCGCCGACCTTGAGCGAGGGTTCGACTTTCAATTCCACCAGCGCGTCAAAGAGGGCGCCGCGCCACTTGACCTCGTCGGCATGGATGGTTCTGGCGAGATTGCGCAGCTCGAGATCGCCGGCCTCTGCGACCAGGCGCGCGGCCACCCGAGCGGCCGCATGCTTGGCTTCCAGCAACAGGTTGAGGTCGGCGATCAGTTCGTCACGGTCGGCGAACCCCATATAGGTCGGGTTCGCATAAGCCCCGTAGCAAACCGGCGAGCTCAGCTCGATCGACGCGGGACCCGTCCAGGACTCAGGACGGCCGGCCGGCCTCAACAGGGCTTTGGCCTCCCTGGCGATATCGCGTAGACGCTCGCCGGCCGGCACGATCGCCGAGAGCCGCCCCACCCCTTGGCCGGCGTAAAGCGCCATGGCCTCGAACTCGCCCGTCATCGAGCGCAGCGGCGAGTCGGTGCTGAACAGTTGAACCGGCCGTTCGCCCTCGGCGCCGATGATGTCGGTCGCGTGAAAGAAGGGATCGCCGCGCGCGCCGCGCGTGACGCTGTTGGGCAGTACGCGGACATGAGCGCCGGCCGGCCAGTTGATGTGGAAGACGTCCGTATGGACGGTAGCGTCGGCCTGGGCCTCGATGACCCGGCGCTTATGATAGTCATGCGCAAAGGACTCCTCGGTCGCCAGGAAGGCCGTGCCCATCACCACGCCTTGGGCGCCCATGGTCAGGGCGTTGGCCAGACCCGCGCCGTCGACGATACCGCCCGCGGCCAGGACCGGCAGGTCGATCTGAGCGACGACATCGCGCAGGAGCGCCGCCAGGACGGTCCGACCGCGAACATGGCCGCCGGCCTCCCATCCCTGGGCGATCAGGATATCGGCCCCGGCGTCCTGGGCGGCGCGAGCTTCGGCCAGACTGCCGATCTGGCAAACGACCAGGATCCCCGCGTCGCGAAGTCGAGTGATGGCGTCTCTCGCCAGGTCCCAGAACAGAGTCACGGCATGGACCTTGGCTTCGATGCAGACGGATATCTGCGCCGCCAAGAGCTCAGGCCGGGTGGCCGCCGGAATGAGGTTCACGCCGAACGGCCGGGGCGTTCGCTCCCGCACCGCCTCGATCTCGGAAACGATGAACTCCGGCGCCTCGCGCACCATGCCCAGGAAGGCGAAGCCGCCGGCCTCGCTGACCGCGGCGACCAGTTCTGATCGCGCCACGCCTCCCATGCCGGCCAATATGATCGGCGTATCGCAGCAAAGAAGGTCGCAGACCGGGGTGTGCAGATCCATGGCCGCGCCCCTCAACTGAGCGCCGGTTCGACAGGCTTCGGATAACTCCAGGCTTCGAGCTGGCCGTTCGCCGCCGCGTACTGGCGCCCGGCGAACGGCCAGTAGGCCAGTTTGTCCCACCAGGCTGCGAGGAACGCGGCGCGGTCGTTCTTGTGATCCAGATAGTAGGCATGCTCCCACAGGTCGCAGACCAACAGCGGTGTGGCCCCGGCATGGGTGAGCGGCGAGCCGGCGTCATGTGTGGTGACGACGGCGAGGCCTTCGTCCTCGGCGATCAGCCATACCCAACCCGATCCGAAGTGACCCGCCCCCTCAGCGATGAAGAGCGTCCGAAGCGCGTCCAGGCTTCCAAACTGAGCTTGGATGCCTTTGGCGAGATCACCGGCCGGGGGCGTCGGCACAGGCGTCATGCACTGCCAGAAGAACCCATGGTTCCACGCCTGGCCGGCGTTGTTGAACAACTGGCGCTGGCCGCGCCGCGCACTGAGCGCCACGAGATCTTCCAGCGACTTGAAACCCGCCCCCAGGTCCCCCGACAGGCTGTTGGTCATGGCGACATAACGGGCGTGATGCTTGTCGTGATGAAGCCGCAGGGCGGCCTCGGAGATCACGGGCGCAAGCGCATCGTAGTCATATGGCAGATCGGGCAGTTCAAACATCTCACCTTCCCTCGGCCAGCCTCCCGCCAGCCACGCACCTGTTGATATATATCGTGATACGATATATATCAACAGGAAGACGCCGCTAACCGGCCATGTTCAGGACCAGACGCGCACTCAACGGCCAGGGCGGTGCAGGCGGCGCTGGGCTCTGACCGCGCGCCAGGCGACGCCTCTTGATCCTTGATAAGATCGGCGCACGGATCAGCTAAATACCAAACGGGCCGACGTCACCGGTGCCAGCCCATTCCATTCTCCATCGTCTGCAACAGCCCGAGGCGACATGGCCCAAGGGCGACCAGAAAGGGCAAGCGCTCATGTATCAACACATTCTCATCTCCACCGACGGCTCGGATGTCGCGCAGAAGGGCGTTGATCAGGGGCTGACCCTCGCCAAGGCTCTCGGCGCCAAGGTCACGATCATCACCACAACCGACCGCTTGCCGATCTATGGCGGACTCGACGGTGGTTTGAACGTCTTCGCCTATGCCGACTACGCCGGCGCACAGAAAGAATCGGCCGACAAAATTCTCGCGGCCGCCACGGCGGCGGCGGAACGCATGGGGGTCGAGGCCGAGACCGTCTATCTCGAAGACGCCCACGCCGCGGAAGCGATTATCGAGACCGCCAAGACCCGAGACTGCAGCCTCATCGTCATGTCATCGCATGGTCGGCGCGGCCTCGGGCGCCTGATCCTGGGCAGCGTGACCTCGGAAGTCCTCAACCACAGTTCGGTCCCGGTGTTGGTGGTTCGCTGACCCGCCGGCGCGGCGACGGGGAGCGCCGGTCGGTCCCGGCCCTCGTCATGGCTTGAAAAGGTCGGCGAACGCCTCCCACGGCGCCCTGCGGACAGATGGAGCCTTCCAGAAGTCATCAGACTGCGCCGCGGCGCGCCCGGCCTCGAAGCTTGCGTTCATGCTCGCCGTGGTGAAATCGAGCATGGCGCCGTTGGAAGCGCGCCCCTCCGCAACCTCGATGGTTGCGACGTTGAGCGGCACATTGTTGCCGAGACAGAAGCTGGTCGCCACGTTGAGGGCTTGTCGATACGACATGCGCAGCATGGTGTCGAAGCTGCGCAGGAGGACCGCCGGCAGGGACACGGACGTTGTCCGCGGCACAGGATCGATGACGGTGTTGATCAGGGCGTAGATGCTGCCGCTCCGCAGTCGGCGACCTACCCGCCGCCATCGCAAAAGAGCCTCGGGCAGGATGAAAAGCGGAGTTGTGACTCCCCCGTCCACGTGGAGTTCATCGAACAGTTCGCCGTCGGCCTCGCAGCGGATCAACCTCGGTGGAAAGAGGCCGGGAACGCTCGCCGACGCCGCCAGCACCAGTTGAAACATCTCGACGGCCTGCGGACCGCCTCGCAAAGCGATTTCTCCCATGTCCCAGATCGCCGGTTGCTCGCGATCGAGATCCGTCGTCGCCACCAGAAGCCGACGGCCGAGACGATGTTCGGCCGCGATCGCCTCGAGTAAGCCCTCGTCGATGAACGGCGCGATCAACCCGTCCAGGCTCGCGGCCGACAACAGGCCGCCGCCGAACATGCTCGAAACGGCGGTTATCCCCAACTGCGTCGCTGCTCGGCCACCCGTATAGGCCTCGGTGAGGCGGCCATCCCAGCTCTCGCCGAGGAATGCGAAGGGCGCGATCAAGGCGCCGGTGCTTACGCCCGTGACGATATCAAATCGAGGGCGCCGCCCGACCTCGCCCAGCCCCACAAGCGCCCCCGCGCCATAGGCGCCGCCCGCCGCTCCACCGGAGATCGCCAGAATGTTGAACTCGTCCCTGCCGAACCGGCCGCGCGGCATCGCGAGATAATCGGCGACCGCCTCCAGCGAGTCCTCGGCTTCCTCGAAGCTCAGTCGCACGCCCGGGAAGCCGCGCGGCTGCCCGCCCGCGCCGACTGGCGAGGGCAAGCGGCGCCGGAAAAGCTCGCCGAAGTCCCAATCGGTTTTGCCCTTGGACACGTCGCTCCTTGCACTCCATCGCCTCAAATGGCTTAGCCCCAGCTCCGCCCGGGCTCGCCTTGGGGGTCGTCATTCCGCCGGGAGAGTTCCGGCCGCGGCGCCGTTGCCAGTCTGGCTCGCCTCACCCCCGCCATCCTTGAAGGCGTCGAGGGCGCGCGGCGAGGAACTGAAGGAGCCGGCGCGATCACCATCTTCGTCGACGAAGATACGTTCGCCCGCCCCCTGTAGATCGTCATATTGCCCGCTGCGTAACGACCAGAAGAAAGCGGCCAGGCCGATCACACCAAGACCTAGCGCGATCGGGACAAGAAAGATCAAGCTGTTCATCAGGCGCGAGCCAGGTCCGCGCGAAGCTCGGAAGTCCCGCTGGCCGCCAATGATCCTCGCCGCCGTCTGCCGCTCCCGGCCTTCAAGCGAAGCGCGTTCGCCACGACGATGATGGACGAGGAGGACATCGCCAACGCGGCGATCAGCGGCGTTACGAAGCCAAGCATTGCGATCGGCAAGGCGATAGCGTTGTAACCGATGGCGAGGAGAAAATTCTGACGCACTAATCTATCGGCCTCTCTGGCGACGGCGACGGCCAACGGCACAGCCCCCAGGTCGTTTCTGAGAAACACGAAATCGGCGGCGTTCCGGCCGATATCGGCGGCGCTCACCGGCGCCATGGAGACATAGGCCGCAGCGAGCGCCGGGGCGTCATTGAGACCATCCCCGACCATCATCACCTTGTGACCCTGCTCAGCCAGAGCTTCCAGGCGCCTGACCTTTTCGCCCGGAAGAAGGCTGGATGCGTGGTCGGCGATGGACAGCGAACTGGCGACCATGGCGACCGCGGATGCGTTATCTCCAGAAAGAATCTGCATTCCGACACCCGATGCGCGAAGGCCGTCTATGGCGGCCACGGCGCCTGAGCGGAGTTGCTCCTCAAACCGGAAGACCGCCAGAACGCGCCCTTCGCAACTCAATACCGTCCCGGTCGTCGGGGCGTCCTGCCGAACGAACACCGACCAGTCCGCGCGGCCCAAGCGATAGAGCCTTCCATCAATCCGGCCTTCAACGCCAAACCCCGCCTCCTCGCGCACGTCCGTGACGCTCGGCTTGGCGCCGTCGATAGGCGCCAATTGCGTCAGGGCTTGTGAATGCGGGTGTTTGGAATAGGCGCCCAGGGCGGCCGCGGCGGCTAGAGCTTCCGGCGCGAAGTCATCCTGGTCGACAAGACGCATCTCGCCGCTCGTCAGGGTTCCGGTCTTATCGAAGACAATCGTGTCGATCCGCGCCAGACGCTCGATGCCGCTCCCGTCCTTGAGCATGACGCCGTTGTCGAACAGACGCCGGGCCGCAACGACCTGAACGATCGGTACAGCTAACCCGAGCGCGCACGGACAGGTGATGATGAGAACGGCGATCGCGATACTGATCGCCCGATGCCAATCGCCGGTCGCCGCCATCCAGCCGACGAAGGTCAAAAGCGCGGTGGCGTGAACCATCGGCGAATAGAGGCTGGCCGCCTTATCCGCCAGACGGCGGTAGCGCGCTCGCCCCCCCTCGGCCGCCTCCATCAACCGCAGCATCTCGGCGAGGAACGAGTCTTGCGCTCGCGCCGTAGCGACCATGGTCAGCGGGGCGGTCATGTTGAGAGCCCCGGCCTGAATGCAGGACCCGGGCTGAACCGCCAGCGGCGCGCTTTCACCGGTGGCGATGGAGCAGTCGAGGTCGGAGCGTCCCGTCTCGATGCGGCCATCGACAGGAACGCGGTCGCCAGCCACCAGCAGAATGCGCATTCCCGGCTCGATCTCCGCGACCGGCACGTATTCTCGATCTCCCTTTGGACCGAGCACCATGGCGCCGCGCGGAGACATCCGCACAAGCCCGCGGACCGCGGTCCGCGCCTTGTCACGCATCAGGTGATCGAGCGTCCGCCCGATCAGGAGGAAGAAAATGAGCGAGGCCATCGCGTCGAAATAGGCGTGATGGCCGCCTTGGATCGTATCGTAGAGGCTAAGGCCGAACGCCAGGCTGACGCCGATGGAAATCGGCACGTCCATATTGGTGCGGCCGTTCCGCAAGGCGTTCCAGGCTGAGGTGTAAAAAATACGCCCCGAATAGAGCAGGCATGGCAGCGCCAGCGCCGCCGAAATCCAATGGAAGGCCTGACGCGTTCCCGCCTCGGCGCCTGACCACACCGACACCGAAAGCAGCATGATGTTCATACTCGCAAAGCCGGCGACGGCCAGAGCCCGGATCAGCCGCCCCAGTTCGGGGTCTTTTCCCGCGTCATCGCTCTCGTACAGATGCGCCGGGAATCCCAGGGCCTTGATCGTTTCAATGAGCGGCGGCGGCGCCTCCCCGCGCCATCGAACGCTGGCGCGCTTGGTCGATAGGTTCACCCGCGCGTGCTCGACACCTGGCAGCGACAGCAGACCGGCCTCAACCGTTCGGATGCAACCGGCGCAATGCACAGTCGGAACCGCAAGGTCCGTCTGATAGATTCCGTTCTCCAGCGCACGGCTGGCGATCCGCAACTCGTCTCCCGCCCGCGACCGCGTGACGGGCTCCGCCAGCGGATCTTGGCGGTTCATCTGATGGCGCGATAACTGTGCCAAGCCGCATGCCCGAGCCATGGGAAGATGAAAATCAGCCCCAGAAGACCCGTCGCGAGGCTAAGCAGGAACAAGGCGAGCACGACGCCTCCCCACACCAGCATGACGGGCAGGTTGTTCCAGACTAACGAAATACTGGTGCCCATGGCCGTAAAGGCGTCGGTCGGCTCGTCCAGCAACATCGGAATTGAGAACGCGCTGATGGCGAAGGCGAAGCCGGCGAACAAACCGCCTGCGATCGTACCCGTCGCCAGCATCGCCCAGCCGTATGGCGTGGTGAACAGCATTTCAGCGACGTGATTAAGACCCGGAAATGGGCGCAGGCCGAAGAACAACGCGTAGATGATGACCGCCGCGCGCATCCAGACCAACATCAGAAGGCCAAGGATGGCCCCCGTGAACCAGACCTGTCCCCCCGACGCCGCCGCGAGGAAGAACATGCGGCGGAAACTGGGGGCGACGCCGGCCTCGAGATCGCGGCTTTTCTGATAAAGGCCGATCGCGATGAACGGACCGACGACCAGAAAGCCAGCGAGCGCGGGGAACAGGATGTAATCCAGCTCCAACCAGAACAGCCCCCAGACAATCGCGACTGACGCGGCGAATACGACGAACCCGTAGGCAAGGCTTGGGGCGGGATTTCGCCAAAGATCGCGCCAGCCAGCCGCAAGCCAGCCCCATACCGCCGTCGCTGGGAGGTTTCGGCGCCTTTGCGCCCCCAGCGGGATAATCGCCTCAGACGTCCCTGTAGTGCTCATCTTTTTCCCTCAACAGGCCGATCTCGCGGCGGCGTAGATTTGCGCGTCTCCGGCCTGTTTCATGTGCGGCACGCAGTCGGGTTGAGATTTGAAAGCGACATAGACCAGATGGGCGTTGGCCCCGATCAACACCGCGAGCCCCGCGCCGACGATCAGAAACGAGATCAGGCGCCAACGCCGACCGCTCCCGCGAGCAAGATGCGAGACCGGCGTCATGACTTCGGCTCTGCAAGCGTTCCGACGTAAAGCGCGAGAAGCTTGATCTCTGTCGGGGAAAGACGGTCCGACCAATGCGGCATATGCCCCTGCCGCCCCGAATATATGGTCTTATAGACGGACTGAGCATCGCCGCCGTACAGCCAGACCTGATCGGTGAGATCGGGGGCCCCGACTGTCGGCATGCCCTGGCCGGTCGCCCCGTGGCAGGACACACAGTTTTCGGCGAAGATTTTCTGGCCCACCCCGAGCCTGGCCTTGTCTTCAGCGTCGAGTTTCTGCCCCGACAGCGACCTCACATAGGCCGCGACCTCAAACACCTGGTCACGTGTGAGAATTCCGTCGCGGCCGAACGCCATCATTTGTGAAATGCGCGTGTCCAACTGCGTGGAGTTGATGCCCAGGCTGATCGTCTCGGCGATGGTCTCGGGGTCACCGCCCCAGAGCCAGGCGCCCGCGGTAAGATTGGGGTAGCCGGTCCCGCCGGTCCCGTTCATTCCATGGCAAGCCGCGCAGTTGTCGATGAATGCGGCGTGACCGCTCTCACGCACATAGGTCATCAACTGCGGATCGCGCGCGATCTCGTCGAAACTCTCCGTGGCGATGCGATCGGTCCATTTGGCCCGTTCGGCCGCCGCAGCACCGACTTCGCCCATCACAACCGAATGCTGATCGAAGCCCAGTATGCCCTTCGTATAACTGTTCCCAGTCGGCCAAGCAGGCAGAAGAATCCAATAGACGATCGAAAAGAGCGTCGTCGCCACCAGGAAAAATATGACGACCCGCGGAATCCGGGTGTCTAGCTCTTCAATACCATTCCACTCATGCCCAGTCGTCTTTTGACCTGTTACAGGATCGACCCGCTCATCCGCCATAATCTATTTCCCCGGCCGATCAGTCTTATCGAAGATACTCTTCTTCGCCCGATCGAATTTCTTTCGGTTCCGCGGCCAGAGCGCATAGACGACCACCGCGACCGCCAAGCCGATCAGATAGAACAGGCCCCAACTCTTGGCGAAGCCGACAAGCGTCTGATGGTCCATGGCCTCACTCTTTCGTCGACGCAGCGTTGTTGTGCGCGGCGTCGGTCAATCTTCCCAGGACTTGCAGATAGGCGACGAGAGCATCCATTTCCGTCAGGCGATCGGGTTCGCCGTCGAAGGCGCGTATGTTGGTCGCCTTGCCATAACGTTGCCCGACGCCCGTCGATTCATTGCTATCGGGATCGGTCTGACCAAACAGGTCGTCCGTCGCGTTCTTGATCATCTCGTCCGTATAGGGGACGCCGACCGCGCGCTGGGCGGTGAGATGTTTCCCCATATCGTCGGCTCGCAACGGATTGCGCTGCAACCACCCGTACCTCGGCATCACCGATTGTGGGACGACATCGCGCGGATTGACCAGGTGAGCGACATGCCAGGCGTCGGAGTACTTGCCGCCCATGCGCGCCAAGTCCGGTCCTGTGCGTTTTGACCCCCACAGCATCGGGTGATCGTACTTGGACTCGACCGCCAGCGAATAGGGACCGTAACGCTCCACCTCGTCGCGCAACGTGCGGATCATCTGGCTATGGCAGGCGTAGCAACCCTCGCGGATGTAGATGTTACGGCCGGCGAGTTCCAGCGGAGTGTAGACGCGCATATCCGGCGCGGCCTCCACGGTCTCGTCGATCGTAAAGAGCGGCGCGATCTCAACAAGGCCGCCGATGCTGGCGACCGCGATGATGGCCAGCACGAAACCGATGGCGTTGCGTTCGATCTTTCGGTGGAAAAACTCGCCCACGACCTTACTCCCCCGCCTTGAGGGGCGCGACGCCCGACGCCAACACCGGCACATCGGCCTTACTGTGGGCGCTCGCGCTTTGCAGCGCGGCCATGCGGATCGTCATCCACACATTGTAGGAACCAACGATAGCGCCAAGTAAAAACAGCAGACCTCCGAATGCACGCGCAATATAGTACGGATGCATCGCAATGACGCTCTCAAGGAACGAATAGGTCAAGGTGCTGTTTTCATTATAAGTACGCCACATAAGACCCTGAATGATCCCTGAGTTCCACATCGCAAAGACGTAGATGACGGTCCCAGCTAGGGCTAACCAGAAATGGACCTCCACGAGTTTTGCGGAATACATACGATTCTGCTTCCACATCCATGGCGTCAAGGCGTAGAGCGAGCCAAAGGTGATCATCGCCACCCAGCCAAGCGCCCCGGCGTGAACGTGCCCGACGGTCCAGTCGGTGTAGTGTGACAATGCGTTGACCGGTCGGATCGCCATGAACGACCCCTCGAAGGTCGACAGGCCGTAGAAGACCGCGGCCACCATCATGAAGCGCAACGTGGCGTCGTCCCGCACCTTGTGCCAGGCGCCGTTCAGCGTGGCCAAGGCATTGCCCGCCGAGGCCCAGGACGGCACCAGCAACACCAGCGAAAACGTCATTCCCAGGTTCTGAACCCATGTCGGGAGCGCAGTATAATGCAGGTGGTGGGATCCAGCCCACATGTACATGAAGGTAATACCCCAGAAGCTGATGATCGACAGCCGATAGGAGAAGATCGGCCGCCCAGCGCGCTTGGGAAGATAGTAGTACATCATCCCAAGGAAACCTGCGGTCAGGAAGAACGCGACGGCGTTATGTCCATACCACCATTGCGTCATCGCATCCTGGACGCCGGAGAATAGAGAATAGCTCTTGGCGTGACCGAGCGAGACCGGAACCGCCAGATTGTTGACGATATGCAATATCGCCACAACCAAGATAAACGCCATATAGTACCAGTTGGCGACGTAAATATGAGGCTCAATTCGGCGCTGTAGAGTCCTTATATAAATCAGGAAATAGACAACCCAAACGATCACCAACCAAATGTCTGCGTACCATTCAGTTTCAGCGTACTCCTTGGATTGCGTAATCCCCATGAAGTACCCGCTGATCGCCAGGATACAGAATAGATTGTACCCGAGCAAAACAAACCACGGACTGAACTGATCCGGCAGGCGCGCGCGCGTCGTTCTCTGAAGCACGTGAAAGGACGTTGCGATCAGCGCGTTGCCGCCGAAAGCGAAGACCACGCCGGTCGTGTGGACTGGCCGAAGGCGTCCGAAGCTCGCCCATGCGGCGTCAAAGGTGAGATCAGGCCACGCCAACAGGACCGCAACCCACAGGCCGATCGCCATGGCGAACACCGCCCAGGCCATCGTCAGGACGATCCCGACCTTGGTCGGATCGTCATAGTACTCCGACAGCCGCTCCGCTGACGGCTCGGGAGCATAGTAGCGTCCGAGCAGAACGAAGGTGAGGACCAGGCTGAACCCGAAGATGATGAAGCCGTGCACGCCAAGCGGATCCGCCCGGCCCGCGACCGCCAGCGCAAGGCCGATCGCGCTCAAGATCGCGAGCACAAGGAGTGAGAAGCGCCGCTCCCCTATCGTTAGCCCTGAAACCATACGCACCCCCAACACGCTTTTGGACGCGCAATCGCCTCAAGGGCCGCCGCCGTCGCACAAAAAAGCATTCTCAGTATATGTTACCGTCAAATCTGATCGTAGCAATGGCTCCAGACGCCCGCGAAAGGTT
>JBEBYB010000074.1:0-13032 GCA_040391295.1 Phenylobacterium sp.
TGATCTGGTCGAGCGCCGCGGCGGTCTCTTCCAGGCTGGCGGCCTGCTGCTCGGTGCGGCGCGACAGATCGTCGGCCGCCTGGCTGATCTCGCCGGCGCCCGAGCGCATGTTGGTGGTGTTGCCGGTGATGACCGACATCGTGGTCTGGAGCGTCTCCAGCGTGGCGTTGAAATCGACCTTCAACTGCTCGACGTCCGGCGCGAACGGCGCGGTGATGCGGAACGTCAGGTCGCCGCGCGCCAGCTTCTCCAGCCCCTCGGCCAGCGAACTGACGGCGATCGCGTCCTGCTCGGCCTGACGGGCCTTTTCCTCTTCGCGCGCCTGGCGCTCGGCCTCGGCGACGGCGCGCTGTTCGGCGCTTTCGACTTCCAGGCGCAGCTTCTCGATGGCGGCGTCCTTGAAGGCCAGCACCGCCTGGGCCATCTGGCCAATCTCGTCCTTGCGGTCCACGGCGGGAACAATGACGGTGTTGTCGCCGGAAGCCAGGCGGCCCATGGCGCGCGACATTGAGCCGACCGGCGTCGCGATCGCCCTCGACAAGATCCAGGCCATGGCCGCAGCGGCCGCGACGGCGATCGCACTGCCGATGACCAAGGTCCACACAGCCTCGCTGATGGCCTTCCGCTGAGCAGCCGAGCGCTCCGCCACCAGGGCTGTCTGCACCGTCAGGATTTCGCCGTGAGCGGCGCGGACGTCGGTCAGGCGCACACTTCCGATCATGGCGCGCGCCTGTTCCAGAGTGGCCGGATCGCGCGCCAGGGCGATGATCTGATCATTCTTGCCACGCCATTCGATCAGCGCCGCCTTCAGGCGCGCCGCTCGCTCGCGCTGCTCGGGACGGGTGATGCGGGCGGTGAACGATTCAAGGCTCTTGTCGGCGCTACGCGCATCCTCTTCGTAAGCTTTGAGGAAGTCGGCGCCTTGGGTGGCGGCGAAGCCGCGCGTCCCGTTCTGCTGCTCCACGGAGTGCGCCAGAACAGCGCTGACATCCTGGATGTTCAGGTCGCTGATGTTGTTCTGCTCGACGGCCTTGTCGATGGTGCTCAGACTGAAGAACACCACGACCGCCGATAGCGTAAAGACCGCCAGGATCAGGGCGAACGCCGCGATCAGCTTGGTCGATATACGCATGTCTTTGAAGTTCATAAGGTCGCCCTGAAAGTAATATGGGCCACCTCATCGGCCGCAATCGAGGGTAAGCGAATTGAAAACATCGCGAACCTAATCTTGGTAATACCTCGCCGGCGACACCAGCCATACTTCAGTCGCGACCGGGCGGATCAAGCCGATCGCTGGCGCCGGCTGGCCGGCCGCGCTACCCCTTGGGTTTCTCGAAGTCAGGAAGAGCAGATCGTGGGTCCCACTCATCTTGCGAGCGCCAGCTAGTGTCAGACCGCTCCCAACTGGCCCGCGCCATAGCTGAGGCGACAAGGATCGTCGTGTTCACCGGCGCCGGTATTTCCACCGAGTCCGGCGTCCCCGACTTCCGTAGTCCCGGCGGGGTCTGGAGCCGGATGAAGCCGATCTATTTCCAGGAGTTCGTGGGCGACGAAAGCCGCCGGCGCGAAGCCTGGACGCGGGTCTATTCCGGCGCGGCGCGCTGGACCGGCGCCCAGCCCAATGACGGCCATACCGCCGTCGCCCGGCTCATCGCCGAAGGTAGGGCCAGCGCGGTGATCACCCAGAACGTGGACAACCTGCACCAGCAGTCGGGCGTTCCCGATGACCGCGTGATCGAACTGCACGGCAACGCCCACTATGCCCGCTGCCTGAGCTGCGGCCTGCGCCACGAGTTCGATAGCTTCCGCGAGAGCTTCCTGGAACGCGGCGAAATTCCCGTCTGCCGCGCCTGCGGCGGCCTGGTGAAGTCCGCGACCATCTCATTTGGCCAGCCCATGCCGGGCGCGCCGATGGAACGGGCGCAGGCGGCCGCGCTCGATTGCGACCTGTTCCTGGTGCTGGGCTCGTCGCTGGTGGTGTACCCGGCCGCCGGGTTCCCGCTGCTCGCCAAGCAGAACGGAGCCATGCTGGCGATCGTCAATCGCGAACCGACGGATCAGGACGTCCACGCCGACATCGTCCTGAATGACGAGATCGGCCCGGTGCTGCGCGAAATTGTCGGGGCCTAGGAAAACGCCCTAGGCGCGCTTGGTCGGCCGCGCACGGAGCTTGGCCGGGGGCGGGTCAGCGCGGAAATCGCCCACCGAACCCAGCTTGGCGTTACAGGCCGGGCAGCGGATCACGACGTCGTCGGCCAGCGTCGCTTCGACCGAGAACCCCGCTCCGCAGGGCTTGCACTTCCAGTCGTGCTGGACCGGCGGCGGCGCGGGCGGCGCAGGCGCACGCGCGGGCTTCTTCTTCGGCCCCTCAGGCAGAGCGACTTTCGGTGGGTTCTTCAGCGACAGGATAGGGCGTCGCTTAGGTTCGTCGCTCATGATCTGGGACTTGTAACTCCGACGTGTGGACACGTCACGGCGCGGCCGGGATGAGACGGGTTTCTCTCTTGTCCGGGATTGACTTGCAACACCAAAGGGAAACGAAATCAATCCCGCGACCACCGCTTGGTCGCGGGGCGGGCGGGGCTCGTCGCCGATCGATGTTCGTGACAGCTTAAGAAGTTTCGAGGTTAAAGAGACCAACGGATCTTCCAGGTTGCTGATGTGCTCGTCGCATCGACGAAGCACCCGGCCTGGAAGGTGCCCGTCGCAAGGACATTCGGGGGAGAAACCGATGAAACTGAAATGGACTCACGGCGCGGCGCTGCTGGCCTGCATCGCCTTGAGCGGATGCGGCATGTTCGGCGGCGACAAGGCCCCCGAGGGGCAGGTGGTCGCCACGGTGAACGGCGAAGAGATCACCGTCACCGAGCTCAATCGTGAACTCGCGGGCGCAGCCTCGGCCAATCCGACCGAGCGCAAGGCCGCCGAACAGGCCGCCCTGGAATCGATCATCACGCGCAAGCTGGTCGCCCAGGCCTCCAAGGAACAGAAGCTCGACAAGACGCCGATCTTCGCCCAGCAGGCGTTGCAGGCGAAGGAAGCCATGCTGGTCGGCGCCATGCAGCGCAAGATCGCCTCCACCGTGGTCGCCCCGACCCGGGCCGAAGGCGAGAAGTATGTGGCCGACCATCCCAACATGTTCGCCAACCGCCGCGTCATGGTCGTCGACCAGATCGTGGTCGGCGCGTTCAAGCCCGAACTGATGAAAGAGTTCGAGCCGATGACCACTCTCGAACAGATCGAGGCGGTCCTGATTCGTGAGAACCTCGACTTCCAGCGCACCACCACGGTGCTGGATACGCTGAACGCGCCGGAAGACCTGACCAAGACCCTGGCCAACCTGCCGCCGAACGAGATCTTCGTCTTCCCGCGCGGCAATGCGGTGTTCGTGAACCAGATCCGCGACAACCGGGTCATGCCGTTCACCGGCGATCGGGCCATCAACTACGCCATGGCCGGGCTCAAGTCGCTCCGCACCCAGGAAGCCCTGGCCAAGCAACTCGAAACGATCCGCAAAGCCGGTGAAGGCGAGATCGCCTACAACGACAAGTACAAGCCCGTTAAGGCCGCCGCGAAGCCCGCGGCAAAGCCTGCGGCCCCTGCGGCCAAGGCGACCCCGGCCGCTCCGGCGACCCCGGCTCCGGCCGCTCCGGCCGCTGCTCCGGCCGGCGCCGCGCCGACCTAGGACGATCAGGCGCGGCGGGCCTCCCCTGCCGCGCCCACATCGCTTCCCGCCGCCACGCGCCTTCAGCGCCGAGCCGGCCGACTTCCAGATTTTCAGATGACGTCCACGCGACCGGTACGGCCCTACGCGCCGCGCCGCCGATCCGTTTGTGGGAAAATGGTGCCGCTTACAGGACTCGAACCTGTGACCCCCTCATTACGAATGAGGTGCTCTACCAGCTGAGCTAAAGCGGCCTGGTGCGCGTTCGTGGAGCGATTTGCCCCGCGAAGGAGGGCCTACTTAGCGACTCTCGGCCCGCTCGCCAAGCGCCGCCTTGCTTGAGGTCGCCGTTGACCCGCCTGAGGTATCGGCGGAACAGGCGGCTCATCCCCCTCCTAGAGGCCTTCCTTGGCCAGATGCCGCGCCGCCTCGGCGCCACACACCTCGAACAAAGCTCTGAATCTACATGGGAAATCGGAAATTTCGACAAACCGCCCGTGGTCCGCTCGCGGCGGTCGTGGCGTGGATGAATCAGTTCGTCGGTTTCCGCGAAACTCGTCGCCACTCTTCGCTCATGGCTCACCGATCTATCAGATTCAGCAAGGCCGCTTCGAGGGGAAAGGGCGCGAAGGTCGTTTCCGAAACCTGGGTCCGCGCCAGCGGCTTCATCACCGCCTTGGAGAGGCCGAGCAGGCGCAGATGGGGCTGGGGATGGTTCTTCAGGAGGGCGGCCAAAGCCGCGGCCGCCTTGGCGGAGTGGACCAGGGCGACATCGACCTGCGCCAACTGCTCGATCTGATGGGGTTCAAACCGGGTCGGCACGGTGTCATAGAGCGTCAGCGCCCGCACCTCGACCCGAGCCCGCTCCAGGGCGCCGGCCAGGTCGCCCGCCAGCTCGGCCGCGCCGGGATGCAGGACCGCGCCGTCGATCTCGGCGCGCCGCGAGGCGATGCCCCTGGCCAGGGCCGCGACGTCGCCATCGGCCGACAACACCCGCTTGAAACCCGCCTGGCGCGCGGCCTGGGCCGTGGCCGCGCCGACCGCAAAGACCGGCAGCGAACGATCAGTGCTGAACTGCGTGAAAGCTCGCAGCCCATTGGCGCTGGTGAAGGCCAGCGCCCCGACGCCGCTCAAGTCGGCCTCGACGTTTTCCAGCAGCTCGACCGCCAGCAGCGGCGCCACCAGGGTCGTATGGCCCAGCACATGGACCCGCGCAGCGGTCGCGTCCGCCCCCGGCTGGGCGCGGGTGATCCAGATCTTCAGGGGGCGAGCGGCGTTCATCACAGGGGGGAGACCTATATTGCTCACAACCCTGGAGGGGGACGCCCTCGGAATCAATCGCCGGTTCGGATCAATCTGGAAGCAGGATGAGATCGCCGCCTTCTTCACGCACCGCCGCCCCCAGGGAGAGGCCGAGCGCGCGGGCCGCATCCAGCGGATCCTGGACCGACGACAGCTCGGCCGAGCCCTCCCGGCGGAAGCGGTGGACGCCGTCGGACGACAGCGCCTCGACGATCAGATGCAGGCCGCCGCCGGACAGCCGGGCATGGGCGCCGACGGCGGTCTTGCAGGAACCTTCCAGGGCGGTCAGGGCGCCGCGCTCTGCGGCCACCGCCACGGCGGTCGGCGCGTGACGCACCGCTTCCAGCCAAGGCGCGCCGATATCGGCGATGCGGGTCTCGATGGCCAGGGCGCCCTGGCCAGGGGCCGGCGGGCATTCCACCGGGTCGATCAGGCTCTGGGGCAGATGGCCAAGGCCCAGGCGGATCAGGCCCGACATCGCCAGCAGGATGGCGTCGGCGTCGCCGGCCGCCAACTTGGCCAGGCGGGTGTCGACATTGCCGCGCAGCATCTGGACGTCGAGGTCACGGCGACGGTGCAGCGACTGGGCCTGGCGGCGCAGCGAGGCGGTCCCGAGGATCGCGCCCTGCGGCAAATCTTCCAACCGCGCGACCTTGTGGCTCAGGAAGGCGTCGCGAGGATCTTCGCGTTCCGGGATCGCGGCGATGCACAGCCCGTCCGGCAGCAGGGCCGGCATGTCCTTCATCGAGTGGATCGCGCAGTCGATGGAGCCGCCCAGCAGCGCCTCCTCGATCTCCTTGGTGAACAGGCCCTTGCCGCCGATCTCCATCAGACGGCGGTCCTGAATGCGGTCGCCGCTGGTGGTGATGACGATCAGAGGCGCGAGCGCCTCCACCTGCGCCGGGTCGCTCGGATCGGCTCCGAGCGCCGCGGCGATACGGCGTTGCATGATGCCGGCCTGGGCCAGCGAAAGCTTGGAGCCGCGGGCTCCGATCCGGACGGGCTGTTGCGTGGGCACGACGCGCAGTCTACCTCGGCGGTTCAAAAGGAGGTCCCGGCCTATAGGACGGGACCGCAAGTCGCAACCGTTGGGAGACGCGTGATCGAGCCGCTGACCGTCCTGGGCCTGGAAACCAGCTGCGATGAAACCGCCGCGGCGGTCCTGCGCCTGGACGCCGCCGGCCAGGTCGAGGTGCTGTCCTCGATCGTCGGCACCCAGATCGCGGCCCACGCGCCCTATGGCGGCGTCGTGCCCGAAATCGCCGCCCGCGCCCACGTCGAGACCATCGACGCCATCGTCGCCGAGGCGATGGCGACCGCCGGGGTCGGTTATGGCGATCTGAGCGGGGTGGCGGCGACGGCCGGCCCGGGCCTGGTCGGCGGGGTGATGGTGGGGCTGTCGTTCGGCAAGGCCGTCGCCCTGGCGCGCGGTCTGCCGCTGGTGGCGGTGAACCATCTGGAGGGCCACGCGGTTTCCGCACGGCTGGCCGCCGACATCCCCTATCCGTTCCTGCTGCTGCTGGTGTCCGGCGGCCATTGCCAGATCCTGGCCGTCGAGGGCGTGGGCGCCTGCCGCCGCCTGGGTTCGACCATCGATGATGCGGCCGGCGAGGCCTTCGACAAGATCGCCAAGAGCATGGGCCTGCCCTATCCCGGCGGCCCGGCCCTGGAAAAACTGGCGGAGGGCGGCGATCCCAGCGGCTACGCCCTGCCCCGCGCCCTGCTCGGCCGCGAGGGATTCGACTTCTCGTTCTCGGGGCTGAAGACCGCCGCCTCGCGCATGGCCGCCACGGTTGGCACCGACCTGGAGCGCCAGAACCTGGCCGCCGCCGTCCAGACCGCCATCGCCCGCCAGTTGTCCGACCGCACCGACAAGGCGATGGCCGCCTATGCCCGCGAGCACGAGGGCGCTCCCCTGCGTTTCGTGGTCGCCGGCGGGGTCGCGGCCAACAAGGCGGTGCGCGCCAAGCTGCAGGACACCGCCACGGCGCGGGGCTTCTCGTTCGACGCCCCGCCGCTCGCCTACTGCACCGACAACGCCGCGATGATCGCCCTGGCCGGGGCCGAGCGGCTAGCCCTCGGCATCACCGACCCGCTGGATGCCCCGGCCCGGCCGCGCTGGCCGCTGGATGAGGCCGCGGCCCTGGCCAATCCGACCCATGTTCCCGGCCGCAAAGGAGCCAAGGCATGAAGACTGCTGGCGTTATCGGCGGCGGGGCCTGGGGCACCGCCCTGGCCCTGGTCTGCGCCCGCGCGGGCCTGGCCACCACGCTCTATGCGCGCGAGCCCGAGGTGGTCAGCGCCATCAACCAGGCGCGCGAGAACAAGACCTTCCTGCCCGGCGTGGTGTTCGACGCCCCGGTGCGGGCCACCGGCGACCTCGCCGAATTGCGCGACGCCGACCTGGTCCTGAACGTCACCCCGGCCCAGCACCTGCGCGGCAGCCTCGACGCCTTCCGGCCTCACGCCCGGGCCGGCGTGCCGATGGTGCTCTGCTCCAAGGGCGTCGAGCAGGGCTCGCTGAAGCTGATGACCGAGGTGCTCAACGAGGGCCTGCCGCAGGCCGCGCCTGCCGTACTGTCGGGACCGAGCTTCGCCATCGACGTGGCCAAGGGCCTGCCGACCGCCGTCACCCTGGCCTGCCCGGACGAGGCGTTGGGTTTCCGGCTCGCCGCGGCGCTGAGCCTGCCGACCTTCCGGCCGTATCTGGCCACCGACATGATCGGCGCCGAGATCGGCGGCTCGGTAAAGAACGTCCTGGCCATCGCCTGCGGCGTGGTCGAGGGCCGCGGCCTGGGCCGCAGCGCCCACGCCGCCCTGATCACCCGCGGCTTCGCCGAGATGACCCGCATGGCCGTGGCCCTGGGCGGGCAGGCCGAAACCGTCGCCGGTCTTTGCGGACTCGGCGACCTGGTGCTGACCTGCTCCAGCCCGCTGTCGCGCAACATGAGCGTCGGCCTGGCGCTGGGCGGCGGCCAGACCCTGGAACAGGCCCTGGCCGGCAAGGTCTCGGTCGCCGAAGGCGTCGCCTCGGCGCCCGCCGTTCTGGCGCTGGCGAACAAGCTCGGCGTCGAAACCCCGATCTGCGCCGCCGTCGCGGCCATAGTGGCCGGCGAGGTGCAGGTCGACGAAGCCATCGCCTCTCTGCTGGCCCGCCCGATCACCACCGAACGATAAGAGGATCCCCGCCTTGACCATCTTCGCCATCCACTGCGTCGACAAGCCGAACTCCCTGGAGCTGCGCATGGCCACCCGCGAGGCCCACCTGGCCTATGTCGGCGGCTTCCGCGATCAACTGCGGCTAGGGGGGCCGATGCTGGACGAGGCCGGCGGCATGGCCGGATCGATCATGCTCGTGGAGATGGAGACCCTCGCCGAGGCCCAGGCCTTTTCGGCCAGCGACCCCTACAACCAGGCCGGCCTGTTCGAGCGGGTCCACATCAGCGCCTTCCGCCCGACGCTCGGAAAGCTGGGTTGACGCGCGAGCCCTCCGACAATCCGGCCAGGCCGGCGGCCGGCGTCGCGCTCTGCGCGGTCGCCGACCTGGCCGATCCCGGATCGAAGGGCTTCCGGTTCCGGCAGGACAGCAAGATGTTCGCCGGCTTCGTGGTGCGGATGGGCGAGGAGATCCGCGGCTATGTGGATTCCTGCCCGCACGCCGGCTGGCCGCTGGCCGCCTGGGACGACCGCTATCTGACCCGCGAGGGCGATCTGATCCTCTGCGGCGGTCATGCGGCCCTGTTCCGACCGCTGGACGGCGTCTGCATCGCCGGCCCCTGCGCCGACGAGCGCCTGACGCCCTGGCCGGTCACCGTGATCGACGGTCAGATCCTCACCGCCTAGCCTCTAGGCGGCCATGCCCAGTTGCTGGATCAGTTCGCGCACCTGGTTCATCCGTTCGGGATCGGCTGCGAGGTCGGCGCGGGTGTCTTCCTGGCGGACCAGTCGCATGGCTTCCAGCCGCGCGCGGGCGGCGGCCGGCCCGCTGGGCGCCGTCTCGCCGATGGCCAACCGCAACATCGCCATCAGCTTTTGCGCCGGCGGAGCGGGGGTGCGGGCCAGGGTCGGGATCAGCCGGGCGTCGGCCTCCACCATGCCGCCGACATCGCCGATCTTGAGCTGGATGGGTTCGTAGTCCTCCGGCGCGAGGCCGCCGCGCGCCACCGCCCGCTGCAAGACCGCCAGCTTCTGCAGTTTCACCGCGGCGGTGTCGGGGCCGTAGCGGAACTCCTTCTCGAACCGCAGGGCCGCGACGCCAGCCGACAGGTAGCGCCCCGCCTGGCGCTTATTGGCGCCGCCGATGACGTTCTCGACCAGCCACATCAGGGCCTCGATCTCATCGCGGGCGGTGCGTTCGCCGCCGCCCAGATAGGCCTCCACGAAATCGCTGGTGACCAGCATCCGCGAGCGTTGGGTGAAGGCGGCCTGGACGTCGTCGGCCTGCAGCAGACTGCCGGCCGCGGCGGTCAGCGCCATGGCCAGGCCTCGCATCACCGCGATCTCGCCGACGGCGTCGCCCGGGCGCAGGCGGCGTGGCCCGTTCAGGTCGCGCACCACCCGCTTGGTGATGGCGGCGCGGACGCTCTGGAAATCCTCGGCCGCCAACCACTTGGCCAGCCGGGTGGCAGCCTCGGGCAGGGGCGGCATGATATTGGCGACCGACGGCTCGACGCGCATCAGGGCTTCGATGGTGTCGCAGGCCGCCAGCCGGGTCATGGCCGCCAGTTGGCCGCCCAGATCGAGGTGAGTGCCGATGATGTGGTCGAGGCCGGTGCGCGAACCGAGGATCTCGGCCAGGGGCTGCTCGATGGTCTGCAGGGCCAGGCCGCGCGGGGGGCCGGCGACCGGGGCGGCGTCGGCCAGGTCCAGCAGGCGCGATATCTTCTCCGGCCACGACCGGGCCGAGGCGATGGAGGCCGCCACGCCGGCGCCCAGCAGATAGGCGCGCTCGGGGTCATGGCTGACTCGCTCGGCGGCGCGAGCGAAGCCCTCCTTGTCCAGATCGGGCATGCCGCCCTTGCGAAAGTCCTTCATCAACCGGCCGATGGTGCGCTCGACCAGGCTGGTGAAGGTCCGGATCAACTCGTGAACCGTCAGGCCGCGGGCCTGGGCCTCCGGGATCGCCACCTTCTGGATCGCGTGCTGCAGGTCGGTGCCGGACGTTTCCAGCTCCTCGACCAGGTCGGGCCGGTGCAGCAGTTCGAACGCCGTCGCGCCCTTGCGCTCCAGCCAGCCCTCCAGCAGCCGGCCGATCCGCTCGCGGGCGTGGATGGTGTAGAGATCCTGCGGCGAAACGCAGAGCGGGTCGAGATTTTCGACCACCTTCTTTTTCTTGGCCAGGTCGGGCGCGCCAAGATTCAGGATCGTGACCGACTGGAACTCGCGGGTCTCGGGATCCAGGGTTTCCTTGGTCACCCGGACGGCGGCGATCTTCCCGGCGCTCATCACCTCTTCGGCGGCGGCGATCGCCGCGCCGCGATTCTCGGTGGCCATATCCAGAATCCAACCGGCGCCCGGCGTTCGCCGGATGAACAGTTCGAAATGGACTTGTCGACCGTGCACGCGGACGATCCCCCTTGAAGCGTCCATGTTCGGCGAATTGGCTTAAGATCGCTTTATCGGAAACACCCGAAATCGCCTGTTTCTGCCTGGGGATTTGACGCCCGCACGGAACCGGGCTTGCGACTATTACTTCCCTCCAGGGCTAGTCCGTCGTTCAATCGCCCCATTGAGGCCATGCTGGCGGACCACTAGCTATGCAAGCTTCGCTAAGGGATGCGACACGAACCTATGGCCAAGATCACCCTGGTGGATGACGACGAAAACATCGTCACCTCTGTCAGTCTCGCGCTGGAAAGCCATGGCCACGAGGTCAAGGCCTATTATGACGGCGTGGCCGGGCTGGCGGCGCTCGAGAATGAACCGCCGGACCTGGCGATCCTCGATGTGAAGATGCCGCGCATGGACGGGATGGAGGTGCTGCGCCGCCTTCGCCGGACGTCCGACATGCCGGTGATCATTCTGACGTCGAAGGACGAAGAGATCGACGAAATCCTCGGCTTCAACCTGGGCGCCGACGACTACATGCACAAACCCTTCAGTCAGCGCCTGCTGATCGAGCGGGTGAAGGCGGTCCTGCGCCGGGCTGGCGTCGAGGGCGAGGACCCGGCCGCCGCCGCCGGAGCCGCCGGCGAGGCGGGCAAGGCGCTGAAACGCGGCAAGCTGACGCTCGACCCGGCCCGCCACGACTGCCTGTGGGACGGCAAGCCGGTGAAGTTGACGGTGACCGAGTTTCTGCTGCTGCAGTCGCTGGCCCAGCGCCCCGGCTTCGTGAAAAGCCGCGACAATCTGATGGACGCCGCCTACGACGATCAGGTCTATGTCGACGACCGGACCATCGACAGCCATATCAAACGGATGCGGAAGAAATTCCGTGAGGTCGACACCGAGTTCGACGCGATCGAAACCCTTTATGGCGTCGGATACAGATACCGCGAAGCCTGACCCGAAGACCGACACGCGCAAACCCCGCAAGGTAGGCCGTCCGTCGCTTTTTCGTTGGCTGCCAGGCTCGCGCCTGGGGCGGCTCATCATCCTGCTCAACGTGCTGGGGCTGGCGATCATCATCGCCGGCTCCTTGCTGCTCAACGAGCTGCGGCGCGGGCTGGTGGGCGCGCGCATCGACAGCCTGACGACCCAGGGCGAGCTGATCGTCAACGTGATCAACCGCGCCGCGACGATCGGCGAGCCCGACCCGGAGCTGGATCCGCAGGCCGCGAGCGAGATCCTGCAGATGCTCTCCAACCCGCGCTCGCAGCGCGCGCGGCTGTTCGACGCCAAGGGCAATCTGATCGCCGACAGCTATTGGGTCGCCGACCGGGTGGAGTGGAAGGTCTTGCCGCCGGCCCGGCCGCGCGACGACGGGGGCCTCTCGCTGGACCTGAAGATGGGCCGCCCGCCGCCGCCCGTCGCGCCGGCCGCCCAGCGCGCCCTGATGATGGAGGTGGGCCAGGCCCTGCACGGCGTTCACTGGGCCGGCATGCGCCGCGCCGAGGACGGCGAGCGGGTGGTCTCGGTCTCGATCCCGATCCAGCACGTCCAGGCGGTGCTGGGCGTCCTGACCCTGGAAGCCAGCGACGTCGATGAGATCATCCGCGCCGAGCGCCAGGCCCTGGCCCCGTTCATCCTGATCGCGATCTTCGTCTCGCTGGTCTCCTCGATCCTGCTGAACAACCTGATCGCCCAGCCGGTCCGCATGCTGGCGCGGGCCGCCGACCGGGTGCGGATGTCGCGGGCCCGGGCCATCTCCCTGCCGCAACTCGCCCGCCGCGACGACGAACTGGGCGACCTCACCCGCTCGCTGGAGGACATGACCCACGCCCTGTCCGAGCGCATGGACGCCATTGAGCGGTTCGCCGCCGACGTCGCCCATGAGATCAAGAACCCCCTGACCTCGTTGCGTTCGGCGGTGGAGACCCTTGATCTGGTCCAGGACCCCGCCGCGCGCGAGCGGCTGCTGGCGATCCTCAAGAACGACATCCAGCGGCTCGACCGGCTGGTCACCGACATCTCGAACGCCTCGCGCCTGGACGCCGAGTTGTCGCGCGAGGACCTGAAGGCGGTCGATCTGGGCCGGCTGATCACGGAGGTCGTCCAGCTCTACAAGGATACCGCCCGGCCCAGCGACGTGGCGGTCACCTACGACGCGCCCGACACCCTGGAGCCGATCAAGGTCGCCGGCCGCGAGGGGCCGCTGGGCCAACTTCTGCGGAACCTGATCGACAACGCCCGCTCCTTCAGCACCCCGGGCGGCGAGGTCCGGGTGACCTTGGAGCGGCGGCGCGGCGAGGCGGTGCTGAGCGTCGATGACGACGGCCCCGGCATCCCCGCCGACAATCTCGAGACAATCTTTGAACGGTTCTACACGTCGCGACCCAAGGGTGCGGCGTTTGGCGGCAATTCGGGCCTTGGCCTCTCGATCGCCCGGCAGATCGTCGAGGCTCAAGGCGGAGCGATCCGGGCCGAAAACCGGCAGGACGCCGAGGGCAAGGTGACCGGCGCCCGCT
>JBEBYB010000075.1:0-12901 GCA_040391295.1 Phenylobacterium sp.
GCCTTGGCCGCCGCAGGCGTCGCGGCGACCGCGACCGCCATCAACGGCGCGGATGCAGGTTCCGGGGTCTGAACCGGGGCGGGTTCCGCGGCCGGTTCCGGGACCGACGCCGCCGCGGGCGCGGGTTCGGGAGCGACTGGCTGGGCGGCGGGGGCGGGAGCCGTAGCCGACTTGCCCAGCAGGGCGTCGAGCGCACGCAGGAAGATATTCCGCATAGGGTCGGTCTCCATCAGAATTTCATGGTACGCGCCGGGAACGTTGATGAACTCGCCCTTGGGCAGGTTTTTCGCAACGGCGCGTTGGGCGTCGTTGTCGACGAGCTTGTCTTGTTCCGCTGAGACGATGACGACCGGGATCGTCACGCTTTTCAAGTTTCCGCCCTGCGCCAGATAGGCTGTGGCGCGGAAGGCGAAGTCGAGCCATCCCCAGGTCGGTCCCCCGAGGCCCAGATCGGGCGCGGCCAGGATTTGCGCCTTGCCCCGCTCATAGCGCGTTCGGTCGTGAGTGAGCACATTGTTTTCGAAAGTCTCGGGCGCGCCGGGACCGCGGGCCAATCGCCCCGCCCGGCCGAGCATCACGTTGAAGGCCGCCGTGGCCCGCGCGATGAGCCGCGGCACGCCGCCGGTCTGCAAGCCGAGCATCGGGGCCGAAAGGATCGCGCCCTCGAAGCGCGAAGCCTCGCCATGGGCCAGCGCCAGCAGCGTCAGGCAGCCGCCCATCGAATGGCCGATCGCGAACCACGGCTTGGGCAGGCGGGCCTCATAGGTCGCCAGCAAGGCGTGATAGTCGCCAAGGAACGCCTGGTAGCCGCTCGCGTGCCCGGCCAGCCGATCCTTCAGCTCCCGATGCGACAGCCCTTGGCCGCGCCAATCGTGAGTCAGGACGACATAACCGCGCCCGGTCAGATCCTCGATCGTCTCGAAATACTTCTCGATCGCCTCGGTTCGGCCGCCGCTGAGCACGATCGAGCCACGCACCTGCCCCTTGGCGGGGAACAGCGCGGCCCGCAGCCGCCCGCCGCCGGCGCCCTCAAACCAATCGGCCTCGCCCCCCTCGGGAACGGGCGCGCCACGTATCGAAATGAGGGGAGCGGCCAAATTGTCTATCCTAGTTTCGAGAACAGAGCCTGCATCTGAGGCTGCAGCGACATGGCCAGTCCCATGTCGGACACCTTGAGCCGCCCGGTGATCACCGCGGTCATGGGATTGAGTTCGCCCTTGCCCAGCGCCTTCAAGTCCCTCTGGCTGATCGAGACCGTCAGGTCGGCGGGCTTGTCGTCATTGGAGACGGCGGCGCCGTCGATATGGATGAAGCCTTCGCCGCGCAGGTCGACCTTGAACGACTTGCCGAGCCCGGCGTCGTCGCCCACGGCCTGGGTCACACGTTCGGTCAGTTCCTGCAGGGTCGTCATGAGCGCCTTCTCACATCAATGTGAGCGGCACCTTCGCCTCAAGCGCGAGTCAAGTAAACGGCGCGACTGGGATTTGAGCAGCGCTTTCCGCGCAATAGCCCGATCAACTGGCGGCTTGAGGCGCCGGGCAAGTGTCGCTGATACGCTTGGCCGTGGTCGTGGCGCGGGCGCTGAGCGGCAGGCCGGCATAGACCGTGCTGATGTCGGCGATCATCGTGAAGCTGGTGGGCGAGTAGGTCCCGGTCGCCTGCAGCGCGGCCTTGCTGCCGTTCTTCGTCGCGCACTGGCCCTTCAGCGAGATCTTGCCGTCCTTGAAGACCCTGGTCGGATAATCGCACTTATAATGGCGATTGGACGGCCCCATCACGAACTTGGCGACCTCGGCCGGCGTGATGCAGCGCTTCTCGGTCTTGGTCTGGCTGATGATCGCCGAGACCTTGTTGGTGACCTCCCAATAGCCGGGCTGGATCGTGGTTTCCTGGGCCAGGGCAGGGGCGGCCAGCAAGGCGCAAGCAGGGATCAGGGCGAGAGCGGTCTTGCGGATCATCACTTACCTTTATCGTACAGCGTTCGCGCCGGACTAGCGGCTTCAACCTGACTGGCGCCTGACCGTCCCCGCGCGGGTCTGTTCATCCTCCTAGGCGGCGGGCTTCACCAGCCGCAGCGTCATGCGGTCGCTCTCGCCGATGGCGTCGAACTTGGCGCGATCGAAACTGGGATCAGGCGCCTGCCCGCGCGGCGAGGTCAGCCGCACCGGCGGCAAGGTCCAGACGCCGAACGGATGGTCGCGGGTGTCCTTCGGATTGGCGTTGATCTCGCTGGCCTTGTCGAGCACGAAGCCGGCCTCCTGGGCCAGGCGGACGACGTAGGCCTGTTGCACATAGCCGTCGGCGGCCAGGGAGTCCTGCACGTCGCCCGGCGCGGCGCGATGTTCCTCGACGCCCAGCACGCCGCCGGGCTTCAGCGCGGCGAAGGCGTCGCGGAAGGCTTTCTCGACAATGCCGGCCGCCATCCAGTTGTGCAGGTTGCGCAGGAACAGCACCAGGTCGGCGCTTCCGGCCGGAGCGACCGGGCCGCTGGTGGCGCCGAAGGCGGTGATCTCGACCTGGCCGAAAATCTTGGGATTGGCCTTCAACCTGGCCCGATAAGCCTCGACGATCTCTACGGCCGCCGGATCGGTCGGCTCCAGGTCCGCCGCGATCAGCTTGCCGTTATTGGCCGCCAGATAGGGGGCGAGAATGTCGGTGAACCAGCCGGCGCCCGGCCAGAACTCGACCACCGTCTGACCAGGTTTCAGGCCCCAGAACTCGAGGGTTTCGACGGGATGGCGCCACGGATCGCGCGCCCTGTCGGCGGGCTGGCGCCAATCTCCGGCCACCGCCTGCGCGATCGTCATGCCCTTGGTGGGACGGCTCGCCGCCGCCGGTTCGGGCGAGGCCTCGCCCTTCTTGCCGCAGGCCGCGAGCGCCAGGGCGCCGACCAGGGCGCTGCGTCGTGAGAACGAGATTGTCGAAAGTGTCCGCCGCATAGAAATCCTAGAAACCGCCCCGGGCCGCGTAACGTGACCCGGGACGATGGTCAAAGCATGGCCTTAGGGCTTCACGAACCGCAGCGTCATGCGGTCGCTCTCGCCGATGGCGTCATACTTGGCGCGATCGAACTTCGGATCGACCGGGGCGCCGCCCGCAGAGGAACTGCGCACCGGCGGCAGGGTCCAGACGCCGAACGGATGGTCCTTGGTGTCCTTCGGATTGGCGTTGATCTCCGACTTGGCGTCCAGCTTGAAGCCCGCCTTCTCGGCGGCGGCGACGACGAAATCGGTGGCGACATAGCCATCCTTGGCGCCGGCGACCTGGGCGCGGGTGGGATCGGAGCGATGCTCCTCGACAGCCAGCACGCCGCCGGGCTTCAGGACGTCGTAGAAGTCCTTGAAGACCTTATCGACCATGCCTTCCTGCCCCATCCAGTTGTGGACGTTGCGGGCGGTGATCACGACATCGGCCGAGCCCGGCGCGCCGAGCGGCGCGGAGACCGGACCAAAGCCGACATACGCGATCTTCCCAAATTTGGCCTGGTCGGCGTACTTCGCCTCGAAGTCGGCGCGGCCCTTGCGGGCGCCCTCCGAGAGCTTCGGATTGGCGGTGTCGGCCACGCCGGCCACATAGGTTCCGCCGGTGGCCTTGGCGTAGGGCGCGAGGATCTCGGTCCAATAGCCCGAACCCGGATAGACCTCGATCACGGTCTTCTTCGGCGCGACGCCCCAGAACGCCAGGGACTCGTAGGGATGGCGGGCGGCGTCGCGCGCCACGTGGGCCGCGCTGCGCTCAGGCCCGGCGATAGCGGCCTTCAGCGCCTGGTCGTCGGCGGCGGCCGCCGGTTGGGCGACGCAGACCACGGCGGCGAGCGCCGTGAGCAGGGCAAGTTTGCGATGGGACATCTCTGACGGAGCCTTTGTATGGTTTCCTCGGTGGCCGCGAGCCTAGTGGCGCTTGCGCCCCTGGCAAGCCGAGTTGAGCATTCGCCCCTGGGCGGCGCGCGAATTGTCCTGCGCCGGGGGTCTTGAACCCCGGTCGCCGCCTCCCACCTAAGCACTCGAAGGCGCTGGACATCCGGGCCTTCCGGGCAATGCGCGAAGCCGATTTCGGGTCGTGCGCCGCCTGACCAACGCAACCTTGCTTAAGCCAAGAAGGTAACTGACATGCGCACGATCGACTTCTCCCCCCTCTACCGCTCCGTGGTCGGTTTTGACCGCCTGGCCTCCCTGCTGGAAACCGCCAGCGCCGACGCCGCGGCCGGCTATCCGCCCTACAATATCGAGCGCACCGACGAGAACGCCTACCGCGTCGAGATCGCGGTCGCCGGCTTCCGTCCCGAAGAACTGAACATCGAGGTCAAGGAAAACCTCCTGACCGTACAGGGCCGCAAGGCCGCCAACGACGACCAGCGCCGGTTCCTCCACCGCGGCCTGGCCGAGCGCAACTTCGAGCGCCGGTTCCAACTCGCCGACTATGTGGTGGTGACCGAAGCCAAGCTCGCCGACGGCCTGCTCTCCATCTCCCTCAAGCGCGAGCTGCCTGAGGCCCTGAAACCCCGCCAGATCGAGATCACCACCTCGGTCCAGCCTGACCTGATCGAAGGCGAGAAGGCCGCCTGACCTCCCCCCCGAGGCGGCTTTTGCCCTTCAGGGGACGGCGCGCGTTCGCGCCGTCCCCTACCCCTTTCCTCCCCCCGTAGGATCCTGGGCGGCGCCGCAAGCGCCGCCCTTTTTTTGTTCGCTGCTGACAGCACGCTGGCGGCGGTCGGGCGTTAAATTCCTTGTCCGGTCACGGCGGAGGAAATGAAATGACCCTGAGGGGAAGCTGCCACTGCGGCGCCACCCAGTTCGAGGTGGCCCAGGCGCCGACCAGCGTCACCAGCTGCAATTGCTCGTACTGTTCCAAGCGCGGCGCGCTCTGGGCCTACTACACGCCCTACCAGTTCAAGCTGACCACGGCCCACGACCGGGTTTCGACCTACCAATGGGGCGGCTATTTCGGCCAGCACCACTTCTGCGGAATCTGCGGCTGCACCACCTATGGCGAGAGCCCTAGCTGGGTCGACCACAAGCCTGACTACGACCATCCCAAGATCGGCGTGAACGCCCGGCTGTTCGACGACTTCGATCTGGCCGCCGTGCCCGTCGAACACGTCGACGGCAAGAACCAGTGGTGATCAGAAGGTCCCGTGCCGCCCCTGACCGGACACGAAACGCGTCGCCCCTTCCAGCCCCTCGCCCGTGCGCAGGGTGGCCCGGCCCAGTTCGATCTCCAGGCGGGTCGCCGCGTCCCAGTCCAGCGACCACTGGCCGATCGCCGAGGCGCGGTCGTTGCGCAGGCAGGCCTGCGGGAAGGCCGACAGCTGCGCCGCAAGCTCCAGTGCGGCGGCCAGAGCTTCGCCCTTCGGGGCGAGCCGGTTGGCCAGGCCGATCGCATAGGCCTCCTGCGCCTCGACCGGACGGCCGGTCAGGATCAGATCCATCGCACGCGAATGACCGATCAGTCGCGGCAGCCGCACAGTGCCCAAGTCGATCAACGGCACGCCGAACCGTCGGCAGAAGACCCCGAACACCGCGCCCTCGGCCGCCACCCGCAGGTCGCACCAAGCCGCGACCTCCAGGCCGCCGGCGACGGCATAGCCCTCCACCGCGGCGATGACCGGCTTGGACAGCGCGAGCCGGGTGCAGCCCATCGGTCCGAGGTCCCCCTCGCCATGCACCGGATTTCCGCGCCCTTCGCTGACGCCCTTGAGGTCGGCGCCCGCGCAGAAGCTTTCGCCGCGCCCCTGCAGGACGGCGACGTCCAGCGCCTCGTCGGCGTCAAACGCCTTGAAGGCGTCGTAGAGCGCCTGGGCCGTGGCTCCGTCGACCGCATTGCGCCGTTCCGGTCGTTCGATGGTGACGACAGCCGTGCGGCCGCGGGTCTCGACGCTGACAGTTTCCATGATCTGGCCTCCTGGGATCAGGACGCCAGGATAGAGAGGCGCCGCCGCGTCAGATGAACTGAATTCGGCGCGCCCGCCGCTCTTCCAGCCCGACCACCGCCTCAAGCTGGGCGTCCTTGAAGCTCGCATTCTCAAGATAGGCGCCGGTGAAGTCGGCGCCGCGCAGGTCTGCGCCATCCAGCACCGCCCCGGTCAGGTCGCATCCCTCGGCCTGAGCGAAGCGGATCTGGGCGTTGGCGAGATTGCCCGGCGTGGTTCGATCGGCGCTGATCGGCAGCGGCGCGAAAACCGCGTCGCGCAGGTCGGCCCGCACCAGATTGGCCTGGCCCAGGCGAATACCGCGCAGGTCGGCGTCGGCGAAACACGCCCCGCGCAGATCGGCGCCCTCCAGATTGGCGCCCTGCATCTGGGTTCCGGTCAGATCCAGTCCGACCATGATCGCCCCCTTCATCGAACAGGCGCTAAGCCGTAGTCCGCGCAACTTGCCGTGCAGCGGCCGCAGATCTTCCCCGTCGAGATTGGCCGGCTCGCCCTCACGTCCACCGGTTTGGCACCAGAGGTGATTAGCTTGAAGCATGGCCAACAGCTGCGGCGCGCGCGCGATCGCCGCAGGCGTGGGGGTGGCGATCAGTCCCGTCTGGTCCGTCGTCGATGAGGTCCGAACCCCGCGCAGGTCGACATCGGTCATCACCGCATATGAGAGGTTCGCACCCTCGAAATTCGCGCCCCCCACATCCGCGCCATCGAAGATCACGCCCGAGAGATTGGCGTCCTTGAAATTGGCCCGCGACAGCTTCGCGCCCTTCATCGAGCAATCGGTGAAGTCCGCGGCGAAGGCGGTGACGTCCTCCATCTGCGACTGATCGAGGGTCGCGCCGGCGAACACCGCCGCGTCGAGTTGCCCGTGCCGATGCTCGTGCGAGGTCGCCGACAGGCCCTTGACCGGATGCGGCACGGCGACCTGGCCGATCCTGAAGTCGGCCTGGGTCAGGTCGGCCTGGGTCAGATTCGCACCGCGAAGGCAGGCGCCGCGAAGGTCGGCCCGCACCAGGCTCGCGCCGCTGAGATCGGCCTTGCGCAGATCCGAGCCGAACAGCGTGGCGCGATCGAGCTTGGTCCCGACCAGTTTCGCGCCGTCGAGGATGGAGGCCGATATGTCGGCGTCGGCGAGATTGCGCCCCGACAGCACGCGATCGGACATGTCGACATAGCGGAGAGAGGCGCGCTTGCCCCCCGGCCGTCCCGAAACAAATCGCTCGTGGGCGGCGACGATCATGTCGACCTCGCCCTGCGAGAGTTTTCGTCTTCCGAGTAACCCGGGGCCGCTCACGACAGCAGTCTCCTTCCAGATCCGATGGAAGGGATTGCATAACACCGTAATGCCGACTGAACTGTTAAGCTTACCGCGCTGCGGCGAAGCTAACCTCAGATGAAGTCTTCAAGGCCCCGCGTGCCCCACTTCTGGGCGTTGGTCAGGTTGGCCTGACGCACCATGGCGTTGGTGAAGTTCGCGCGCGAAAGGTCGGCGTCGACGAAAATGGCGTGCCGGCAATCGGCCCGCGCCAGATCGGCGTTCTTGAGTTTGGCCCCGGTCAGATTGCACGGCAGGGTGCGGTCGGCGCCGAGCAGGAGCGGGCCCATCTGGGCGTCGCGCAGATCGGCGCCCGAGAGCTTGGCCCCGATCAACCGGGCGCCGCGCAGGTCGGCGCGGCGCAGGTTGCAGTTGCGCAGGTCGGCGCCGTCAAGCTGGGCGCCCTGAAGCTGCACGCCCTCCATGTCGAGGCCGTAGAACACCGCCCCCTTGGCCGACAGCGCCGTCAGATTGAAGCCGCGGATGGTCTCCAAAGCCCGCAGGTCGGCGTTGTCGAACACCGAGGGCGTGCCTTCGGCGCCGCCGGTTTCACACCAGTTGGCGTGATCGCGGATCATGACCTTGTAAGGCAGGTCCTCGACCGACCTGCCGGACGGCTCGTCGGTCAGTATGCCGCGCATGTCGGCCTGGCTGACGTTCCAGGCGAAGGTCTTGGCGCCCACCAGGATGACGTCGCGCATGTCGGCGCCGGCCAGGTCCGCGCCCGACAGATCGGCGCCGGCCATATTGGCGCCGGACATGTTCGCCTGCTTCAGATTGGCTCGGACCAGCTTGGCGTCCTTCAGGATGGCGTCGCTGAAGTCGGCCTTGATGGCCATGATGCCCGACAGCCGCGAGCGTTCGAGGTTGGCGCCGGCCAGGATCGCGCCCGAGGCCTCGCCGACCCGATTGATGTGCTCCAGCACCCGCAGGCCCTTGTCGCGGTCGCCGACCGCGATGGCGCCCTCGCGCAGATCGGCTTCGAACAGGTCCGCGCCGGTGAGATTGGCGCCCCGCAGGCAGGCCGCGCGCAGGTCGGCGCGGCGCAGCGAGGCGTCGGTCATGTCGGCGCCCTGAAGATCGGCGCCGAACAGATTAGCGTGGTCGAGCCGGATGCCTTGCATCTGGCAATTGGCGAGAACGGCCCCGGTCAGGTCGGCGTCGCAGAGGTTCTTGCCGCGCAGGTCGAGCCCCGTCAGGTCCTTCCACGAAAAGACGGCACGGGCGCCGCCGGGCTTCGAGGTCCACAGGCGGTCGTGCTTGGCGCAGATGGCGTCCAGCTCTTGCTGGTCGATCTTGCGCAGCTCCTGGGCGGTCGCAGACTGGGCGGACATGCGGAACTCGGAACTCCCGTATTACAGGGTGATCCTAGCGCCGCCGCTCTTAACGCGGCCTTTCCGTTATGGTGAATTTCGCTGCGGCGAGTAGTCGACATAGAGGGTTGCGGCCTCGGCCTCGAGCACGCCAAGCCGGACCTTGATCCCGGCCGCGCGCAACCGTTCGGCGCCTTGACCGGCGGCAAGGACGGAGGCGTCCTCGCAAGCGATGACCACTTCGGCGACCGCGCTGGCGACCAGGCGTTGCGAGCAGGAGGGCGTACCCGAGGACCGGGCGCCGCAGGGCTCCAGGGTCACGTAGGCGACGGCCCCGCCGGCCATTTTTCCGGCCTGATCAAGAGCTTGCTCTTCGGCATGCGGCCGGCCGCCGACCGCGGTCACGCCCTCGCCGACCACGACGCCGTCCTTGACGATGACGCAGCCGACGCTGGGATTGGCGCCTGTCCGGCCAAGATGGGTCCGCGCCAAGGCGATGGCGCGGCCCATATATTCCTGGTCGTTCCGGTCGGTCATGCCGCCTGCGGCAAGGGCGTCGCGCGAGCCTCGTCGAGATAGCGCGCCGACACCGGCTTAAGGTTAGCGTCGAGCTCGACCAGCAACGGATTTCCCGTGGGGATCTCGACGGCCATGACGCCCTCGGCGCTCAGGCCGTACAGCAGCTTCACGATGGCCCGCAGCGAGTTGCCGTGGGCGGCGATCAGCAGGGTCTCGCCGGCCGCCAGATGCGGCGCGATCTCGGCGTTCCAATAGGGCTCGACCCGCTCGAGCGTCGTCTTCAGGCTCTCGGTGTCGGGCAGGACGGCCCCGGCGTAGCGGCGATCCTTGGCGAAATCGAACTCGCCGCCGGGCGCGAGCGGCGGCGGCGGGGTGTCGTAGGACCGCCGCCAGATCTTCACCTGCTCCTCGCCGTGCTTGGCGGCCGTCTCGGTCTTGTTGAGCCCCGTCAGCCCGCCGTAATGGCGCTCGTTCAGGCGCCAATCCTTGGTCTCGGGCACGAAGGCCTGGCCCGCGGCGGCCAGGGCCAGCCACAGGGTGCGGATCGCACGGGTCTGGACCGAGGTGTAGGCGCGGTCGACCTGCAGGCCGGCGGCCTTGATCAGCTCACCGCCCTTGCGGGCCTGGGCCTCGCCTTCCGGCGTCAGATCCACGTCCACCCAGCCGGTGAAGCGGTCTTCGAGATTCCACTGGCTCTGGCCGTGGCGGAGAAGGATCAATGTCGGCAAAGCTCTGCGCTCCTTTGAGGGGATGGGTGCGGGCTAAGACGCGGGGGCCCTAGCGTCAAGGTCCGCTGGCCCCTGGGTGATGCGGCCGCTATATGAACCTGGATGACCGATCGCCTGTTCTTCCCCCTGATCGCGGCCCTGTTCGTCGCCATGGTGGCCCTGGCCGCCGTCTGGCCGCAGGGCCTGGGCGACCGCTCCCCGCCGCCGTTCGGCCATACGCCTATCCAACAGACCCCGGCGGTGAAGGCGGCGATGGACCGGGAGACCAAGGCCTCCGAACAGCGGCTGAACGCAGCCCGCAACGCCGTGGCCGACGCTCAAGCCCAGGCGATCTCGCCCACGCAATGACAGCCTCCGCCTCCAGGACGCCGAGCCAATGACTGATTTTGACGCCATCGCCGTGGGCCGCCGGGTGCTGACCACCGAGGCCGAGGCCCTGAAGCTGCAGGCCGACACGCTCGGCGAGGCCTTCGCCAAGGCCGTCGACCTGCTGTTCGCCGCCAAGGGCCGGATCATCTGCACCGGCATCGGCAAGTCCGGCCATGTGGCCAAGAAGATCGCCGCCACCTTCGCCTCCACCGGCGCCCCGGCCTTCTTCGTCCACGCCAACGAGGCCAGCCACGGCGACCTTGGCATGATCGCCGACGGCGACGTGGTCCTGGCGCTGTCGAAGTCGGGCCAGAACCAGGAGCTGGCCGACATCCTGGCCTATTCCCGGCGCTTCCACATTCCGTTGATCGCCCTGACGGCCGCGCCCGACAGCCCGCTCGGCCAGGCCGCCGACGTGGTCCTGCAACTGGCCGACGCCGCCGAGGTCACCGCCGAGGTCAAGGCGCCGACCACCTCGACCACCCTGCAGATCGCGCTCGGCGACGCGCTGGCCGTCTCGCTGCTCGAGCGCCGCGGCTTCACCGCCAAGGACTTCAAGACCTTCCACCCTGGCGGCAAGCTCGGCGCCATGCTGCGCACGGTCGGCGACCTGATGCACGGCGCGGACGAACTGCCGCTGGTCTCGCAGGACACCCCGATGACCGAGGCGCTGCTGGTGATGACCAGCAAGGCTTTCGGCATCGTCGGCGTCACCGGCCCGGACGGCGCCCTGCAAGGGGTGATCACCGACGGCGACCTGCGCCGCCATATCGACGGCCTGATGACCCACACCGCCGGCGAGGTGATGACGCCCGGCCCCAAGAAATCCGCCCCGCCCGGCATGTTGGCCTCCGAGGCGCTGGCTCTGATGAGCGACCCGTTGCCGATGGTGACCGTCCTGTTCGTGATCGACGGCGGCCAGCCGGTGGGCATCTTGCGCATTCACGACCTGATCCGCGCCGGCGTCTGACCTCGTCACGAAACGTAAACACGCCGCTCGTGTTCGCTTGGCCTTAAGGTCTCCCGATCTTTAAGAGCGAAGCTGCACAAGAGATAACGGAGTTATGATGCTGCCTGTCCCGCGCGCCGACCTCGTGCCCAACACCTTCGACTACGAGATCACCCCGCTGGTGAAGGCCACCGGCTTCCGTGAATACGACGCGCGCTGGCTGTTCGGCCCCGAGATCAACCTGCTGGGCGTCGAGGCCCTGGGCCTCGGGCTCGGGACCTATATCCAGGAGCTCGGCCAGACCAAGATCGTGGTCGGCCACGACTACCGGTCCTATTCGCTCTCGATCAAGCAGGCGCTGACCCTCGGCCTGGTCGCCGCCGGCTGCGAGGTCGTCGATATCGGCCTGGCCCTGTCGCCGACCGCCTATTTCGCCCAGTTCGCCCTCGACGCCCCCTGCGTCGCCATGGTCACCGCCAGCCACAACGAAAACGGCTGGACCGGCGTCAAGATGGGCGCCCAGCGCCCCCTCACCTTCGGCCCGGTCGAGATGGGCCGCCTCAAGGAGATCGTGCTCGGCGGCCAGGGCCTGGCCAAGGCCGGCGGTTCCCTGACCCACGTCTCCGGTTTCCAGCAGACCTTCATCGCCGACGTCTCCAGCCGCACCAGGATCAAGCGTCCGCTGAAAGTGGTCTGCGCCTGCGGCAACGGCACGGCCGGCGCCTTTGCGCCCCAGGCCCTGCGCAACATGGGCGTCGAAGTCATCGAGATGGACTGCGACCTCGACTGGAACTTCCCCCGCTACAACCCCAATCCCGAAGACCACGAAATGCTCATGGAGATGGCCAAGGCCGTTCGTGAGCATGGCGCGGACCTGGCTCTCGGCTTCGACGGCGACGGCGACCGCTGCGGCGTGGTCGACAACACCGGCGAGGAGATCTTCGCCGACAAGATCGGCCTGATGCTGGCCCGCGACCTGTCGGAACTGCACAAGGATGCGACCTTCGTGGTCGACGTGAAGTCCACCGGCCTGTTCGCCACCGACCCGGTGCTGAAGGCCAACGGCGCCAAGACGATCTATTGGAAGACCGGCCACAGCTACATCAAGCGCAAGACCGCCGAGCTCGGCGCCCTGGCCGGCTTCGAGAAGAGCGGCCACTTCTTCTTCAATGACCCGATCGGCCGCGGCTACGACTGCGGGCTGACGGCGGCGGCGGCGATCCTGGCGATGCTGGACCGCAATCCGGGCAAGCAGCTCTCGGAGCTGAAGGACGCCCTGCCGATCGCCTACACCTCCCTGACCATGTCGCCGCATTGCGCCGACGAGGAAAAGTACGGCGTCGTCGACGACGTGGTGGCCGAGTACGAACAACTGGCCAAGGACGGCGGCACGATCCTGGGCCGCAAGATCGTCGAGGTGATCACCGTCAACGGCGTCCGCGTCGCCCTGGAAGACGGTTCCTGGGTGCTGGTTCGGGCCTCCTCCAACAAGCCGGAGATCGTCGTCGTGGTGGAAAGCACCCGCTCGGACGACGACATGCGCGCCCTCTTCCGCGAAGAGGTGAAGCCCCGCCTGGCCAAGCGGCCGCAAATCGGCGCCTACAACCAGGAAGTCTGATCTCCGCGCCCGCCTCGACAACCGGCGGGCGCGACTTTTGCTGCAGTGCGAAACCAATGTGCCGTTCTGGATCGGCGCGCGATTGCGGGAGCTTTCGCGGCGTGGTGAAAAGCGGTTGCGCGAACGGATCTAAGGATAATCCATGCACGTCACGATGATCGGCA